>JBGPSI010000038.1:0-29731 GCA_041490045.1 Bradyrhizobium sp. | reverse complement strand
GACCTTTGCCTTCGGAGGGCAACGCTCTATCCAGCTGAGCTACGGGTGCGTTACCGGTTCATCTAGCCGATTGCCCTGCTTTCGGCAATGTCCCCCGATAGATGGACTTTCGGCCGGAACCCCGGCAATTGACGACGAAACCCGGGACTTCCGATACCAAGACCTCCAGATCATGACCTCCAACATCGAGCCATTGGCCCGCGAGATGGCCGAGCGCATCTGCCGCCGCAGCGGCATGCCGGAGGCCGAGATCCCGCGCTGGGTCGAGCTGCACTGGCCGTGCGCAGCCGCGATGCTGGAGGCGGGCGTCATGGACGAGGGGGGCGAATGGGTCGAACACAGGGATGTCCGGCTGGGGATGGAGGCCTATCGGGAGCGCTTGTCGCGGGCGAAATGAGACTTCGTCGCCAATTTTCCTCCGATTTCCGTCCGATACAACCGTCAGATCGTCCGCCGCCGGCGCCGGGGTGATTGTTCCGTCCGGCACAGCCTGTAAACTGGCTCGTTGAGGAAACAGCGCGGCGAAGCCGCCTTCAGGGAGAACAGTTCATGCGTCCGCTGGAATTCGGCTGGTATCTGCCCACGCACGGTGACACCACGGCCTATGGCGTGCCCGAGGCCCAGGTGCCGGGATCGCCCGAATTATGCGACCGCGTCGTGCAGGCCGCTGAGAAGGCCGGTTTTGAGTATCTGCTGATCCCGGTGGGCTCGGTGTGCTGGGAGGCCTGGATCACCGGCGCCTTCATGGCGGCGCGTTCGTCGAAGATCAAGCCGCTGATCGCGGCCCGGCCCGGCTACATCAATCCGGTATTGCTGGCGAAGATGATCTCGACCTTCGACCAGATGTCGGGCGGGCGCATCTGCATCAACCTGATCGCGGGCCAGAACGAAAGCGAAGTGGAGGGCGAGGGCGTGCGCTACGCCAAGGAAGAGCGCTATGCGCTGATGGAGGAGGAGGTTTCGATCCTCAAGGCGTTATGGACCGCGCGCGGGCCGGTGCATTTCGAGGGCAAGTTTCACACGCTGTCCGGCGCGCATATCCGGCCACGGCCGTTACAGCAGCCGTTCCCGAGATTCTATCTCGGCGGCGGCTCGCGCCAGGCCTGGGAAATGTCGGCGAAGCATTCCGACGTCCACCTCTTCTGGGGCGATCTGCCGGAGCGGATCGCCGCGAATATTGCCGAGATCAGGGAAATGGCCAAGGCTCATGGCCGCGAAAACGCCATCGGCTTCGGCATGCGGCTGCAGGTGATCTGCCGAGAGGACGAACGGGATGCCTGGGAGGCCGCCGACATTCTGGTGCGCGACGCGAGCGAGCGGCAGAAGCAGGAGATGAAGACGCTCTATAACAAGTCCGAGGCCAACCGGCGCGTGCAGGAGCTCGCGCGCGAGCATGGCGACCTCCTGCTGCCGCATCTATGGACCGGCATCACCAAGGTGCGGCCGGGCGCCGGTATCGCCGTGGTCGGCGATCCCGCGCAATGCGCCGGCACGCTGCAGCAATTCATCGACGCCGGCTGCCATTCGTTCTGCCTGTCCGGCTATCTGCATGACGAGGAGGCCGAACGTTTCGGCCGTCTGATCCGTCCGATATTGGCCGAAAACAATCGCGGCCGGCTGGCGGCGTAGTTTTTTTGACGCGTTTTCTTCACGCGAACCGGGTATCCGGTTCGCTCGAAAACGCTATGGAAATCAGGCGACCGCCGACGTCATCTCCCCGCGGCGGCCGAACAGGCGCCGCACCTCGGGGCCCGGTTTGGCGGCGCTGAACAGATAGCCCTGCATCTCGGTGCAGCCGAGCGCGCGCAGCATTTCCCTCTGCTCCGCGGTCTCGACGCCCTCCGCCGTCGTCGTCATGTTGCCGGCGGCGGCGATGTTCACCACCGCCTGCACGATGACCGACGAACCGCCGATTTCCGCAATGTCGCTGACGAAGCAGCGGTCGATCTTGATCTTGTCGAACGGGAAGCGCTTCAGATAGCTCAGCGAGGAATAGCCGGTGCCGAAATCGTCCAGCGCGATGCGGATGCCGATGGCGCGGAGCTGGTGCAGGATGGCGAGCGCGGTCTCGTCGTCGCGGATCAGCACCGCCTCGGTGATTTCCAGTTCCAGCCGGTTCGCGGCAAGGCCGGAAGCCGCGAGCGCGCTGGCGATCTTCAGCGCCAGCGTCGGGCATTTCAGCTGCACCGGCGAGACGTTGACGGAGACCCGGATCTGATCCGGCCAGGTCGCAGCCTCGGCGCAGGCGGTTCGCAGCACCCATTCGCCGAGCTCGACGATCAGGCCGGTATCTTCCGCGACGGGTATGAAATCGGCGGGCGAGATCATGCCGCGCTCGGGATGCCGCCAGCGCAACAGTGCCTCGCAACCGGTGACCTCGTTGTTCCTGAGATCGACCAGCGGCTGGTAGTGGATCTCGAAGCCGCCGTCCATGAGCGCCTGGCGCAGATCCCGCTCCAGAGTGAGCCGCGCCTTGGCGCGGGCATCCATTGCCGGCTCGAAGAAGCGATAGGTCCGGCGGCCGTCGGCCTTGGCGCCGTACATCGCCAGATCGGCATTCTTGATCAGCTGATCGATGTCGATGCCGTCTTGCGGCGCCATGGCAATGCCGATGCTGGCATCGGTCGTGAGGTGGTGGCCGAGGCATTCATAGGGCTGCCGGATCGCCTCATGAATGCGCATCACGAAATCCACGACGTCGCGCGTGTCCGCGACGTCGGTCTGGATCACCGCGAACTCGTCGCCGCCCAGCCGCGCGACATGATCGGTATCGCGGATGCAGCTCCTGATCCGCCCGGCCACGGCCTTCAGCAGTTCGTCGCCGACATGATGTCCGAGCGAATCGTTGATGCCCTTGAATTCGTCGACGTCGATATAGAGCAGTGCGAATTGTCCGCCGCGGCCGGTTCGCTGCAGCTCGCGTTCGATGCGTTCGCGGAACAGCACCCGGTTCGGCAGGTCGGTCAGCGCATCGTAATGCGCGAGATGGGCGATCTTCTCGTCGGCGAGGCGGCGCTCGGTGACGTCTTCGACGACGTTGATGATGTAGCGCGGCTCGCCGGCTTGATCCCGGATTCCGATGCGCTTCGAGGTGATCAAGCGGTTGCCCGATATCTTGCTTTCCCAAGGGTGCTCGTCGCGGACCAGACCGTCGGGGCATTGCAGGGCCATTTCATCGTCCCTGGCGATGATATCGGCCGCTTCTTTCGAGAACAGATCGACAGCCGTCTTGCCGACGATATCATCGCGCGACATGCAGAATTGAGTCTCGGCTACCCGGTTGGCCAGCACATAGCGGCGATCGCGCACGTCCTTCACGGTAATCTGCGTCGGGATGTGGTCGATGATCTGGCGCAGGAATGCGGAGTTGCGGTCGCGCTCCTGTTCGATATGCCGGCGCTCCGTGATGTCTTCGATCGTGGCGACCCATCCGCCCTGCGCCAGCGGCTTGTTGACGATCTGAAACGAGCGTCCGTCGGCACTTTCCATGATGCTGCGGGTGACCTTTCCGGCAGCGACGTTCTTCATGATGGCGGTGCAGAATTCCAGGACGTCGCCGTCGAACGATCCGGTATCCTTGCGATGCTGGATCAGGTCGAAGAAGTGACACCCCGGCTTCACGACCTCGGTCGACAGATTGTACATGTCGAGGTAGCGCTGGTTGGTGGTGACGATCCGTGCGGCGGCGTCATACAGCACGAGACCCTGCGTCATGTTGTTCAGCGCGGTGTCGAGCCGATGCTTCTCCGATTCCAGCCGGTGCTGCGCTTCCCGATTTTGCCGGGTCATCTGCCGGATGATCACGAACAGGATGAAGGCGATCACCAGTGCGGACAGAGCCGCGGCCGCGATCAGAAATCTGGTTTGCTCGCGCCAGTCGGCCAGCACCGTCGAGACGGCCGTGGTCGCGACCACTACGATCGGAAAGCGGCCTAGCGGCACAGCCGAACCGAGCCGATCCTCTTTGTTGAGCGGGCTTTGCACCCGCATCGTTTGCTGCCCTCCTTCGGTCAGCACCTTATGCAGCAGCGGAGCATCCTTGAACTTCTTCCCGATCATCGAAGCGATGCGGGGGTAGCGCGCCAGCATCGTTCCATCGCGATGGAACAGGGCTATCGCGGAGCTGTTGCCGAGAGGCAGCGATGCGAACAGTTTCTCATAATAGGCAGGATCGATTCGTCGCGTCATCACGCCGAGAAAAACACCATCTTGCCCGGTCAGCCGATGCGCTATGACGGTGGTCCACCGCCCCGTATAATAACTGCGAAGCGCCTCGGCTCGGAACGTCTCTGATGGCGGATTCGCCTTGAAGATATTGAAATAACCCCGGCCTGAAATGTTGATCGACGGAGGCGGCCATGACCCGGACGAGTTGATAAGTTTTCCCTCATAATCATAGATATTGACGTCATCGAGATAAGACAGGACGCTCACCTTCGACTTCAACATCTGATGCGCGTCGGGGCCGGACAGCCGCTCCCTGAAAACCTCCGGCGACGCGATCCCGGAAACCTCCAGTTGTGAGATGAGATTGGCGGCGACGGATTCGGCATCCTCCATCTCCTGATCGAAATGCCGGCTGAGCAGCAGCACGGTATTTTCCAGCTCGCGCTCGCCATTGCTGAGCGCGCGCTCGCGGTATTCGCCGACCATGACTGCGGTGCCGATGGTGATCGCCGCGACCAGGAGAACGCCGGAGAGGATGAGCCAAAGCACCGGGCCGCGCCGCAACGACACCGGCAGGTGATACCGCGTGGTCGCCCCGGTCCGGGATAGTTCAGCTGCGTCCGATATGCTGGAATCCAATCGCATTCCCTGCTCCCGGGAACATGCATACAATGCACGAATGGCATAACCCGTTAGCAAATCCGGTTACCTAAAGCTTAACGGGCTTTGCTGGCCCTGGGATGATAAGCCAAACATGAACTATTTCGCATTGCGGGATGATCTTGAACGGTCGCCCCGGCGCGGCATTCGTCCCGGAAGCCGGCGTGATAGCGTTGTATTTGATCGCACACGGGCAGGGCCTGGGAGGCAAGGGTGATGGCTGACAATTCCGGCGCTCCGGATTCCGGTTTCTCGCGCAAGGCCTGGCCGGTGCTGTCTTCGCTGCAATCCTACCGAATTCAATTCCTCACCCACGATCTGTTCGCGGGATTGACCCTCGCCGCGATCGCGATCCCCGAGCAGATGGCGACCGCCCGGCTCGGCGGGTTTGCCCCGCAGGTCGGCTTCTTCGCCTTTCTCGCGGGCTCGCTGGCATTCGCCCTGTTCGGAAGCAACCGCTTCCTGTCCTGCGGCGCGGATTCGACCATCACGCCGATCTTTGCCGGAGGCCTGGCGGCACTGGCCGCCTCCAGCGACCCGCAATATCTGGTGCTCGCGGCTTCGCTGGCGCTGATGGTAGGGTTCCTGCTTTTCTTCGCCGGCATTTTTCGTCTCGGCTGGATCGCGGATCTGCTCTCGATACCCGTGACCACAGGCTTTCTCGCCGGCATTTCCGCGCACATCCTGATTTCCCAACTGCCCGGCATTCTCGGGGTTGCCGCGCCCGATGGCGCCATTCTGCAGCGAATTGCGATCCTCGCCGCGCATCTGGGGGAGACAAACCCGTTTACGTTCGTGATTGGATTGGGCGTTCTGGCGATCATCGCGCTGTCGGAGCGGATCGATACGCGCATTCCCGGCGCCTTGATCGGCCTTGGGCTGGCGAGCGCAGGCGTGGCGCTGCTCGGGCTCGAGAGCCGCGGCGTCAGCGTTCTCGGCGCGGTCTCTGCGGCGCCGCCGGCGCTGGCGCTGCCGGACATCTCGGCCGGCCGGTTGCCGGGCCTGGTATCGCTCAGTCTGATCATCGCGATCGTGGTGATGGTGCAGACGGCGGCGACCACGCGATCCTTTCCATCGAGCCCCGACGAGCCGCCGGATGTCGATCGCGACTTCGTCGGCGTCGGTGTCGGCAGTATCCTGTCCGGATTGATCGGCGCGTTTCCGGTCAACGCCAGCCCGCCGCGCACCGCGGTGGTGTCCGAGACCGGCGGCCGCTCCCAGCTCGCCGGCCTTGCCGCGGCAGTGATCGTGATCGCGTTGCTGGTCTTCGGCGCCTCGCTGCTCGGCCGAATTCCGAACGCGGCCCTCGGCGGCGTCTTGCTGTTCGTCGCCCTGCGCATCGTTCGCGTCAATCAGATCGTCGCGATCTACCGGCAATCGCTCGGCGAATTTCTCCTGATCGCGGTGACGGCGGCGGCGATCATCGTGCTCCCGATCGAGCAGGGCGTAGGGCTGGGAATCGCGCTCTCGCTGCTGCACGGCATCTGGAGCACGACGCGGGCACGGCTGCTGGTGTTCGAGCGCGTGCCGGGAACCTCGATCTGGTGGCCGTCGAGCCCGAACCTGCCCGGCGAGCGGGAGCCCGGAATCATCGTCGCGGGATTTCAGGCGCCATTGTCTTTTCTGAACGCCTATCATTTCCGGCGTGACACGCTGGAGGCGCTGCAATCGCAGGCACAGGGGGCGCGGCTGTTCGTGCTGGAGGCGACCGGCATCGTCGAGATCGACTTCACGGCAGCGCAGATATTGCGTGACCTCATTCGCCGGTGTCACGCCGATGGCGTCGATTTCGCCATCGCGCGGCTGGAATCGATCCGGGCGCAGGCGGCCATGGCGCGGTTCGGCATCAGCGACCTGCTCGGTCCGGACCACTCCTTCCGCAGCGTCGAGGAGGCCATTCAGGCGCTGGGCAAAAAGCCCGGCCGGGAAGCACCCAAGGAAGCACCCCAAGGCTGACGCCGGCCCGAATGGAGCGGCCGAACGCGCGGGTTCCGGCCCGGATTCCCTCCGTGCAAAAGCGGCCGTTTGATCGATGTCAAAGCGGAGACATGGGGGTCGGGCATCATTGTTTTATGGCATTTTACAGATTTCAGGTGTGCGATCCCGCCAACCGGATTGATGGTCATGGCCATGACGGGGCGGCGTTGGAGGACGATATCGACGCGACGCTGTTCGCTGCCGGTATCGTTCAAAGGCTGATCCAGGAGCATCCCTCGGTCCCGAGAGACTGGGCGATCAGGGTCCACCAGGACTCGCGGCTGGTCGGCGTTCTCACCTTCGAGGCCGGCTTGCAGGTTCTGCTGCGTCCGCACTGGGTCTGCGACCAGCCCGCCGAAGCGCATGAAGGCTGGCGCTAGGATCTAGATCGGAACGATCTCCTTGCCGATCGGCCAGAGCGCCAGGCCTGCAAGTTTGAGATGCGCCCAGGCGAAGGGAATGCCGATAATGCTCAGCGCAAGCACCACGGCGGTGACGACATGCCCGAGCGCCAGCCACCAGCCGGCCAGCACCAGCCAGATCACATTGCCGATCAGGCCGAGCGGCCCGGTTCCGATATCGGGGCGGCCGGTCAGGCTGTCGCGGCGCACAGCCTGCTGGCCGAACGGCAGCAGCGTATAGGCCGCGATCGTGAACGCCGCCTTCGCCCAGGGCAGGCCGATAATGGTAATGGCCATAATGATGCCGGCGATCACCCAGGCCAGTGCCATGTACAGGCCGCCGAACACAATCCAGAGAACGTTCAGCAGGATCGAAACAGGAGGCATGCCGCTTTTCCAGATCTGGAGTGACGCGCGGAAGGATGTTGCCGATCCTATCGTGTTTTCGAGCGAAGTGGGTACGGTTCGCGTGAAGAAAACGTGTCAAAAAAGATATTGAGACGGCAGGCCGGACCATCAAACGCAAATTGCGTTCAATCCGAGATCAGAACCTCGCCCTCGATTTCCACCGGCATCCCGAACGGCAGTTCGGCCATCCCCACCGCGCTGCGGGCATGGGCGCCGGCCTCGGGCCCCCAGAGTTCGAGGATCAGATCGGAGCAGCCGTTGATAACAGTGGGTTGCTGGACAAACCCGGGCGCTGAATTGACCATGCCGAAGATCCGCACCCAATGCGTCACGCGGTCGAGATCGCCGAGCGCGCGCTGGAGATAGCCGAGCATCGACAGCGCCGTGAGTTTTGCCGCTGCATAGCCCTGCTCCGGCGTCAGTTCGCGGCCGACCTTGCCGAGCGGCTTTGCCAGCGGCCCCTCCGGACTCTGCGGTCCGTGCCCGGCCAGGATCGCGCGGTTGCCGATGATACGCACGTTGACAAAAGGCAGGACGATTCCGGGCGGCGGCGCGAAGGCGGGCGGCAGCACCAGGCTGAGAGCGGCAAGCCGGGATTCGATCTTGGCCATGGAAGACTCATCGGGGTGAGAAGGGAAAAAAGTCCGCCGGCGCGTTGCTCGCGTCGCCCGCATCGGCGGCAAAATACAGCTCGGGCTGGATACCAGCAACAGGCCATCAACGCGCCTTCGGAGCGATATCGCCGGCCGCTCACGCCTTGGGGATGCGGCATTGCATGGTGCAATGAAGCCCGCTCTTCAAAAAGGCGATCTCGGTCTTGCCGTCGAACGGCCTGAGCGCCGATTTCAGAAGCTTGGTGCCGAAGCCGGCTTTTCCGATCGTTTCGATCGAAGGGCCTTCGGTCTCGTCCCAGCTGATATTGAGCCGGTCATCCGACACCGACCATGACACCTGCAACAGCCCGCGCGGGGCGGAAAACGCGCCGTATTTTCCGGCATTGGTGGCGAGTTCGTGGAATATCAATGCCAGGCTCACCGCAAGTTTGGCGGGCAGAAACAAAGGATCGCCGTTCAGGGTGAACCTGACATGGCCGTACGGTCCGAGTTCCGAGAGCAAGAGATCCTTGATGTCGCAACCGCTGCCGTCGACCCGGGCGATCAGATCGTCGGTCGCCGACAGCGCTCGTATCCGCTGATCGATGCTGGCCCAGACTTTCGGCTGGTCGTGCAGCACCTGGTGCAGAACCGCGTGCATCGTCGACAATTTGTTCTTCAGCCGGTGCTGGAGCTCGTCGACCACGAGCTTCCTGTAGGCCTCTTCCTGGATCAGTCGCCTCGCGACCTCGCGCTGCTGCGAGGCGATCGACCGGTAGTGCTCGACGCCCCAGATCGTCAGGCCGCACACCACGAGGTAGATGACCAGAAGCCATAATCTGGCCGGATCGGCCGGGTGGCCGCCGAAATTGACGGAGACGCCGAGCGCGCCCCCGGCAAGCGCCGTCATGATCCCGACCCGCAAGCCGCCGAAGGCGGTCGCGAAGAGTACGGCGGGAAAATAGGGGGTGAAGAAGACGTCCGGCCGCATCAGCGAAAGCGCCCATCGCGCCGCGGTCGCCAGCGCAAGGCAGCACGCTGCAAATCCGATGCTGAAAAGCGGCGAGGGGCGGGATGTTCCTTGCCAGCCTCGCCGGAACTCGTCGATCAATTTCACCATGGGCCACATTACATCAGCCGATCGGCAAATCCAAAATAGCCCCGGCGTGGTGCCGGACGCGCGGTCTGTGCCAGCAAAGCGAATTCGCGGCTACCGAATTCATTTCTTGGAAAAGCAAGCCCGGCTTGCCTTGTTCCATCAGGCCGGAGATATAATGACCGCCGGCATCATCAGGGGAGGACGATATGGGACGATTAAGCGGCAAGGTCGCGGTCATCACCGGCGCGACGAGCGGCATTGGCCTGCGCACCGCGGAAATCTTCGTCGCAGAGGGCGCGAAAATCGTCGTCGCCGGACGCCGCGTGCCGGAGGGCGAGGCGCTGGCCAGGAAGCTCGGCGCCGCCTGCATCTTCCGCCGGACCGACGTCACGGTCGAGGACGAGATGCGCGCGCTGATCGGCGAGGCGGTCGAAAAATTCGGCCGCATCGATTGTCTGTTCAACAACGCCGGCGGACCGGCGCAGACCGGCGGGATCGAAGGCCTCGACGTTGCGCGCTTCGACGCCGCGATGGCCACCCTGGTGCGCAGCGTGATGCTCGGCATGAAGCATGCCGCGCCCCATATGCGCCGTCAGGGAAGCGGCAGCATCATCAACAATGGCAGCATCGCCGGCAGGCTGGCCGGCTTTTCGTCGTCGGTGGTGTATGGCGCGGCCAAAGCCGCCGTCGTCCATCTCACCAAATGCGTGGCGATGGAGCTCGGCGAAGCCGGCATTCGCGTCAACTCCATTTCGCCCGGCGCGATCGCCACCGGCATCTTCGGCAAGGCGCTGGGCCTGTCGGTCGAGGCGGCGGAGAAAACCCCCGACGTGATGCGCGAGGTCTACAAGGCCGCGCAGCCGATCCCGCGCGCCGGGCTGCCCGAGGATATCGCTCATGCGGCGGTGTTCCTCGCCAGCGACGAATCCACCTTCATCAACGGCCACGATCTGGTGGTCGATGGCGCCATTACCGGCGGCCGCAACTGGACCCAGCAGCAGCAGGGCTATGTCGCGCTACGCAAGGCATTCGATCAGGGCGCGGGGTAATCCGGAGGAGGCATCGATGTCCGAAGCATTTGGCATGTCGTCCCTTGGCCGGGCTGAAACCCGGCCGCTTTGTGCCGCCGCCATCGGCGGACTGGCATGCGCCTTCCTGATCGGGAAGATGCTGCCGGTCGCCATGGATACGCTTTCGACGGTTGTTGCGCCGCTGTGCGCGGTGAGCGGTCCGGCAGGCTCTGCGCTCGATACCGTCGAGCCGATCGCCTCCTACGCCTTGCCCAACGTGCCGGGCAAGCGCGTGACGATCGTGCGGGTGTTTTATGGTCCCGGCGGATTTACCCGGGCGCATCGTCATGCAGGCTCGGTCACCGCCTATATCACCAAGGGCGAAATCCGCTCGCAGCTCGCCGGCGGTCCGGTCGAGACCTTCAGGGTCGGCCAATCGTTCTTCGAGCCGCCCGGCGCGACGCATCTGGTGTCCGCCAATGCCAGCAACAGGGAGCCTACGGAATTGATCGCGGTGTTCGTGGCCGACGAAGGCGCGCAGCTCACAACCTTTGTCGAGTAGCGACCGTTCGTCGCGTTATCGAACGCGGCCGGCGGCGTTCGTGTATGGTCCAGGCAGGCGGCGTTGCGGAGGGCGGGCAGCATGGACGCGAGGCTCGAGAGAAAACTCCGGCGGCTCGCTGGCGTCATTGCCTTTGGAGCCGTCGCCGGGATCGTGTTCAGCGTCGCGCAGGGGCACGGCACGGCTGCGTCCGTGGTCGCGGGAATCTCGTACGGAGTGTCGATCAGTGCTTCGGTCGGTGGCGTCGAGCTGTTCGTGCTGGAAGGCCCGATGCGGGCATGGCTCGGCGGTCTTTCGTTTGCAGCCAGTCTGACGGTGCGAAGCGCGATCTACGCAGCGGTCATTATCATTATCCAGGTATTGGAGCCGGGCGAACGGATCGCCGGACTTCCCCTCGAAGTGCCCAGCCCGCTTTTCTGGTCCAGTTTCATCTATTCCGCCGTCCTCTCGGTCGTGATGAACCTGGGCCTCGCCATCTCCAACAACATCGGACCGCGCGCCCTCCTCAACTTCGTCATCGGCCGCTATCATTCCCCGGTGGAGGAAAACCGCTTCATGCTGTTCGTCGATATCGCGGGATCGACGGGGCTCGCCGAGCGGCTGGGCGGCGTCGGTATCCATCGCTTTCTCGACCGTACGTTTCGGCTTCTTAGCGTTGTCGTCGAGGATTATCGCGGCGAGGTGCTCAGTTACGTCGGCGACGAGGTGATCGTGACTTGGCCGCGGCTTGGCGGTGCGATCGATTGCCGTCCGCTGCACTGCTTCATCGCAATGCGCGACGAACTGGCGCGCGCATCCAGCCAGTTCGAGCATGAGTTCGGAGCGGCGCCGCGGATTCGCGGCAGCCTGCATTTCGGCCCGGTGATTATCGGCGAGATCGGCGACGTCAAGCGCGCCATCGTGTTCAACGGCGACGTCATGAACACCGCCGCGAGGCTTGAGGAACTCAGCCGGACCGTCGATGGCGGCTTCCTGGCGTCGCGCGCGGCGATGGAACGCTTTGGCTCCATCCCCCCGTTCGCGGTTCGCGATCTTGGCCGGCTGCCGATCCGCGGTCGCGCCGACGGCATCGACGTGGTCGGCATCGACGCGCCGGCGATGGCTTGATCCTAGCCGGGTCGGCTCAGCCGGCCGGCTTCAGCGTCACACGCAATCCGTCGCGCGGCTTCGGGATAGGCCACATCTGCCAGGCCGGCGTGTAGCCCGCCTCCAGCGAGACCTCCAGGTTCTGCAGGAAATGCCGCGCGAAGCATTTCGCCTGCATGTAGGCGAAGTGCAGCCCGAGGCACATATGCGCGCCGCCGCCGAACGGCACCCAGGCGAAGCGATGGCGGTTGCGCTGCGCCTCCTCGGTGAAGCGCATCGGATCGAATCTGTCCGGGTCGGGCCAGATGTCCGCCATGTGGTGGGTAAACACCGGATTGACGCCGACCATGGTGCCGGCCGGAATCGCATAGCCCTTGAAGGAGAAATCGCGGATGGCGCGGCGCGGGATCGAGGGCACCGGCGGCTTCAGCCGCATCGCCTCCTTGAAGGCCATGTCGGTGAGCTGCATGGCCTCGAGATTGTCGAATGTCGTGGGCTGATCGGCTGGGATGCCGAGCCCGTTCACTTCATCGCGCAACTTGCCCTGCCATTGCGGATGGGCGGCCAGCATCGCCACGAACGAGGTAAGCGACGAGGTCAGCGTGTCGTGCGCGGCCATCATCAGGAAGCTCATATGGTCGACGATGTCCTGCGTCGACAGCAGCGCACCGTCCTCATGGGTCGCCTGGCACAGCTGCGAGAACAGGTCTTCGCCGCCACCCTTGGCACGGCGGATCGGAATCTGTTCCGAAAAGTAAGCCACGATCCGTTCGCGGCCGCGGACGCCGCGCGCCATCTTGGTGCCGGGCAGGGGCTTGCGGATTACCGAGATCGAGGCCGCCACCATGTCGACGAAGGCGCGCGTGATTTCGTCGACCTCGGGGCCGATATCGGCGCCGAGGAACGAGGTCGCGGCCAGGTCGAGGGTGAGCTGCTTCATCGCCGGATAGAACAGTATCGGCCCCGGCTGCGCCTTCCATTGCCTGACGCGCGCCGCGATGCCGGTATCGAGCGCGGCGAGATAGGATTTCATCGGTCCGGATTTGAAGGCCACCGACAGCGCGCGCCGGTGCAGCCGGTGTTCCTCGAAATCGAGCAGCATCAATCCGCGCGGAAACAGCAGGCCGAGAATCCGGCCCCAGCCATGGGTCGAGGAAAACAGCTTGCCCTGGTCGAACAGCACGAGCTCGTTGGCTTCGGGCCCCAGCAGCACCAGGCTGGTCTCGCCGAAGATGTGGCTGCGATAGACCGGCCCGTATTTGGCGGCTTGTCGTTCGACCTGTCCCTTCGGATCGGCCAGCACCTCCAGCGTCTTGCCGATGATGGGCCAGCCTTCGTCGCCGGGAATATGCTTCAGCGAATTCCGCCTGGGCGGGGTGAAGGCGATTGCGGGAGAGGCCACACTCTGCATTGACATGGCAGTTGCTCCGGTAGGTCTCAATTAAAGAAAATCCGCGACATCATTGCGGCCACAGGCGCGGGCGGTTATCGGCAATACGCTAAATTGGTAAAGTAACCGCTTTGCGTCATCGGTGCAAAGCCCGTCGACTTTGCACCCGGTCAATTTCTTCGTTCAATTCCTTCGTTCAATTGTCTGGGCGTGGGAACGACTCCGCGTCACCGCTTCTCTCACGCCTTGCTTTTCCGCTTCGCAGCTTCCTTTTGCAGGTCCGGCGCGTTGATGGTCGGGATCGCGACGCGGCCCGGGCCGGTGAGCGGAAGTGCGGCTGCAGCCTTGTCGTTTTCCATGATCTTCGCCATCACGGCTTGTCCGGCACGTTCGAATACCTCGCGGTTCTCGATCACGAATTTCTGCGACTTGCGCAAACTGTCGATATAGCCGTTGATTTCCGGCACCACATAGCGTGCCACCATGTCCCAGCTGCGGCGGGTGTTTTCGGGATTGGCCCAGTCGTGCACGAAGCCGATGATGGTGCCGACGCCGCCGGAAACTTCCATCAGGTTCTTGATGGTCTTGACCAGATAGTCGGGGGTGCCGATGGTGGAGGCGGCGCCCTCGCCGCCGGCGGTTTTTTCCACGGCGTCCTCGGGGGACGTGAACGGCTGCAGGCCGGGCCGCTGCAGGGTGCGCACATTATATTCGTTGTGCCAGCGCATCAGTCCGGCGCCGGCCTCGCGCCGCGCCTGTTCGCGGCTCTCGGCGATGTGCCAGCTCAAGAGCACGCGCCAGTCGGCGCGGCTCACGGCGGTTCCGTGCTTCTTCGCCGCGTCCTCGGCAAAGCCCCATTGCGTCGGCAACGCCATCAGGCCCTGCGTCGACATCGAGCCGAGCGAAATGATGCCGATGCCGTATTTGCCGGCCAGCGTCATGCCCGACGGTGAGATCTGCGAGGCTACCACGAACGGCATCTCTTCCTGCAGGGGCAGGATCTGCAGCGCCGCGTCGTTCATGGTGAACCAGTCGCTCTTGGCGGTGACGCGCTCGCCCCTGAACAGCCGGCGGATGATCGCGATCGCCTCGTCCTGGCGGTCGCGCTGCGTCATCGGATCGATGCCGAGGGTGTGCGCGTCGGACGCAAGCGCTCCCGGGCCGGAGCCGAAAATGGCGCGGCCTCCCGTCATGTGATCGAGTTGCACCATGCGCTGGGCGACGTTGAAGGGATGGTGATAGGGCAGCGAGACCACGCCGGTGCCGAGTTTTATTCGCTTGGTGCGCTCGCCGGCCGCGGCGAGGAACATCTCGGGCGAGGCGATCGTTTCCCAGCCCGACGAATGATGCTCGCCGCACCAGAATTCATCGTAGCCGAGCGCGTCGAGCTGCTCGACCAGATCGAGATCCCTGCGGAATTGCAGCATCGGATGCTCGCCGATCGGATGATGCGGGGCGAGGAAGGCTCCGAATTTCAGGCGCGCCATGGGTGTTCTCTCCGAAACGGCTATTATTGTTGCTTGGCTTGTCCTGCAGGCTACGTGCTGGAATGCGCCAAGGCAATCGCCTGGGGACGGCGCGGGCTATGCGGCATGGCGCCATGCGCGCAGGCGATGGATCGCCTGGGGCGTCAAACTGTAGGCCGCGACCGTGGTTTCCGAAAACCGTGAGGCTGCCGCAGGATTGCGCAACAGCCGCGCGATCACGACGCCAAGCGGAATGGCGCACCACGGATGGGTCAAAAGTGGCACCAGTTCCTCGCGCGAGCCGCGATACCGCCCGGAACCGCTTGCCAGCAGCATGATTTCCCGCACCACGTCGCGCCTGCGGTTGCGCTGCCGGGCGGCATCCAGCAGTCCCATCAGGCCGAGCCGGGTGACGATGCCCTCGCGACCGGGGGCCTGTGCCGGAGGCGTTTCGCCCAGCGAAATCCGCAGCAAGGCGCCGGGCAGATCGACGCCGCTGAGCCACGCATTCATCGGCTCGACCAGACGCGGGTTGCCGTCGATGAAATAAGGCTTGCCGGTCACGTCCTCGCGGATGTAGTCGAACGACAGCGCGCCGTGCCAATCGAGCGCGTGCCCGATCCGCTCCAAGATCTCGCGCACCTGCGCATTGACGACGCTGATCTTGAGCACGTCGCCGCCGCCGGGTCCTTCCACGACCTGCCGATAGATATGGCTCGCGACCAGGCGCCCATGGTCGAACACGGCCTGCGTGCGCTCGAGCGATCCCGTCACCGCGGCCTGCACCAAAAGGCCCTCGGCGAATGCATCGTGTTGTTGAAGCTGAGCCAGCACGGCGTCGCGCTGCTGCCCGTCGCGCACCCGCCAGATGCCGGTGCTCGCGGTGCCGAACGCGGCCTTGACGAAGAACGGATAGGGCCGCATCGCGACGAATTCGTCGGCTGAACGAACGAGCTCGGTTCTGGGCTGCGGTACGTTGGGCCGCGTCAAGAGTTCGGCAAGACCGGCTTTGCTTTGTACCTGCTCGAACGCCTCGAAATCGGCGAGCGCGATACCGAGGCGCGAGGGGAGCTGCTGGCGCGCGGCAGCAAACAAATAAGCCTGCTCGTGCACCGGAAGCAGCGCGTCGATCCTGCCGGCCTCGACGGTATCGACCACCGCTTTCAGATAGCCGTCCGGATCGGCGCCCGACGCCGGCGCCCGATGGACGCGGCTGACAAAACGCGAGAAGCGCCCAAGGCACATCGGATCGCTGGAGAGGAGTTCGACCCGGTGGCCGGCGAGGCCGAGTGCGGTGATCGCCTCGCGCGATGACAGGCTGGAGCCTTCGCTCAAGAGAATCCTGGGTTGCCTCGCTGTCATCCTAACCGGCCTCGCCGCGCAAGCTTAGCTGGCTGCGGTGCGAACACAAAGCGGACTCAGAGCATGATCCGAAAAAGTGGGAACCGGCTTTTCCGAAAAGATCGTGCTCAAACAAAAAGATAGATCGGGAGGACGATTCGAAGAAAAGTCATCCCGATCTATCGAGCCCGCGTCGGGATTGTCGCCGGTGCGAACTTGCCCTAGCGTTGTCGGCCCGGCCTCCCGCCGTCTCTCCCCTCGCAGCAATGGACCACCATGAACCGCGTTCTCGCCCATACCGGCGCAAAATATCCGATTGTGCAGGCCCCGATGGGCTGGATCGCACGCACGCAACTGGCTTCGGCCGTGTCACGCGCTGGCGGCCTCGGCATTATCGAGACCTCCTCCGGCGAGACCGACGCCTGTCAGGCCGAGATCAACAAGATGAAGGCGCTGAACCTGCCGTTCGGCGTCAATCTGCCGATCCGCTTCCTGCGCGACGACGCGATGTTGAAATTCGTCTGCAATTCCGGCGTCAAATTCGTCACCACCTCCGCAGGCAGCCCTGCGAAATTCATCGCGCCGCTGAAAGGGGCAGGCATCACGGTCTATCACGCGGTGCCGACGGTGGAGGCCGCGCTGAAATGCGTCGAGGCCGGCATCGACGGGCTGGTGGTGGAGGGCGCCGAGGGCGGCGGCTTCAAGAACCCGGAAGAGGTCTCGACGCTCGTGCTGTTGCAAGGCATCCGCGCCCGCAGCGACGTGCCGATGATCGCCGCCGGCGGCATCTGCGACGGCCGCGGCATGGCCGCGGCGTTCGCGCTCGGCGCCGAGGGCATCCAGATGGGCACCCGTTTTGTCAGCTGCAGCGAGAGCCCGGTGCATGCCAACTACAAGAACGCGATCGTGGAAGCGAAGGAAACCGGTACGCTGGTGCTCAACAAGAAATCGACGCCGTGTATCCGCGCGCTGAAGTCGGAGCGCACCAAGGCGATCTACGAGGAGGGCTTGATGGCGCCGGACGCGCTGAAGGGAATTCGCGACGTCTATTTCCATGGCGACATGGAAGCGGCTCCGGCGCTGGCCGGGCAATCGGCCGGCCTGATCGGCGAGGTGAAGCCGGCGCGCCAGATCATCGAGGAGACCGTGGCGCAGTTTTTCGCCATCACCGGCCGGCTCGGCGGATTGGCGTCACAGCAATCGTTCGGGTGAATCGCGGTACAATTCGCAGCCGCGTACAGCTACGGATGTTACCGGCGCGCTTGCGCACCAAGGTTTAACAAGACCGCTTAGTCGTGACCACGCATTCCAGAATAGAATGCGAATGTTGGTCGTCCTTGAACGTCCCGAGTGACACGGCGAAGCCGCTCATCAAGGACGCTGCTGGCGGACGGTTGAAAAGACAGCTGAAAATGGGGCCTCAGGCCCTCCTCCCAGGCAGCGATCGGGCCGAAGCGCCCGGCAGAATGATTACCCCTGAGGTAATCGCCGGGATGAACAAAACCTGATCAATCCATGCAACGGATTTCTGATCAGGTAGCTTCCGCATGCATCAGCTCGTTTCAGCCAATGTGGATTCCTCGCGCCGCTGGGCGGTGCTTGCGATCGTCGTCGCCGCCCAGTTCATGTTCGGCGTCGATGCCTTCATCGTCAACGTTGCGCTTCCGACCATCGCGGTCGAACTCGATGCGAGCGCCGCGCAGGTCGAGGCCGTGATCGCCATCTATCTCATCGCCTATGCGACGCTGGTGGTCACCGGCGGCCGGCTCGGCGACATCTACGGCACCAGGAATGTGTTTCTGGGCGGCGTGCTCGGCTTCACCGTGACCTCGCTGTGGTGCGGCCTGGCGCGATCCGGCCCCGAGCTGATTGCCGCACGGTTGGCGCAAGGCGCGACCGCGGCGCTGATGGTGCCGCAGGTGCTGGCCACCCTGCATCTGTTGTTCTCGGACGCATCGCGAGGCCGTGCGTTCGGCATCTACGGCATCGTGCTCGGCCTGGCGGGCGCCGCCGGCTTTCTGCTCGGCGGCGTGCTGGTGACGTTGGATCTCGCCGGGCTCGGCTGGCGCACGGTGTTCTTCGTCAACGTACCCTTCGGTCTCGTCATCATCGGCGCAGCGTTGAGGATCATGCCGTCGGTGCCGCGGCGGGCCGGCACCCGGCTCGATCTAGCAGGCGCGCTCGTGCTGTTCGCCGGCCTGTTGTGCCTGATCGGGCCGCTATTGTTCGGTCACGATTTGCATTGGTCGTCCTTGGTCTGGCTGGCGATGGCGGCGGGCGTCGCCATCGTCGCCGCATTCCCGCGGCTCGAACGATCCGTCGCGAAAGGCGGCGGCATGCCGCTGATCGATCTGGCGCTGCTATCGGATGCGGCGTTCATGCGGGGCCTGTGCGCCGCCTTCTTTTTCTTCTTCGCCAACCTGTCATTCTATCTTGTCATGACGATCTTCATGCAGAAGGCGCTGCACATCCCGCCGCTTCCGGCAGGCCTTGTCTTCGTGCCATTGGCGCTGGCCTTCGTCGTTGCCTCGCGACACAGCGGAGCGCGGGCGCGGCAGCGCGGTACGCTGGTGCTGATCGAAGGCTGCGCGATCCAGGTTGTCGGTCTCGCGGCGCTGGTGCTGGTGGTTGCATCGGTCGAGGCGCCCGACGCCTGGTTGCTGGCACTGGTGCTCACAATTTTCGGCTACGGCCAGGGGCTGGTGATGGCGCCCTTGTCCAGCGCGGTGCTTTCCACGGTGCGGCCGGCCAGCGCCGGTTCGGCGTCAGGCATGTACGGCACGACGGCGCAGATAGCCAACGCCTCCGGGGTCGCGGCGATCGGCGCCGTATTCTTTGCAATTGAGGCGGCTTGCTCCGCGCGACTGGCGCTTTTTGCAGCGTCCGCGCTGTTTGCGCTCTCTATCGTCATGAGTGCCGCATTTCTGTCATGGATGCGCCGCGCATCGACATAAAAGACACGTCCATTTGAAATTCTGGGGAATGACAGCACACGGCCTTTTTATTTTGCAGTGCAGCAACTATCTGTTCTTGGTCGGGTTGGTACAAGCCTGTCGCCAAGGAGCTGCCGTTGTCCCTCGCCAAGAATGTCGATTACCTGCGGGGTCTGCCAAAGCTGAACGGCTTTGCGGATTTCGGGCGGACCCTCAAGCCGGGCCAGCGCAGTCCTCTCGTCGAAACCAAAAACTTCGGCTCGAATCCGGGCGCGCTGCGGATGTTCACGTTCGCTCCCGACAACCTCCAGCCGGCGCCCGGCCTCGTCGTCGTGCTGCACGGCTGTGGCCAGAGCGCGGCTGCTTACGATTTGGGCGCGGGCTGGTCGACCCTGGCGAAACATTATGGTTTCGCGTTGCTGATGCCGCAGCAGCAGCCGTTCAACAACGCCAACGGATGCTTCAACTGGTTCAACCGGGAAGACACCGCGCGCGATAGCGGCGAAGCCTGCTCGATCAGGCAGATGATCGCGCGGGCGGTTGACGATATCGGCATCGACCGCGAGCGCATCTTCGTCACCGGGCTTTCAGCCGGCGGCGCCATGACCTCGGTGATGCTTGCGACCTATCCGGAAATATTCGCGGGTGGCGCCGTCATCGCGGGCTTGCCGTTCGGCGTGGCCAGCAATATGCGGGAGGCATTGAGCGGAATGTTCCAGTCGCCGGCGCACCCGGCTTCCGAATTGGGCGATCTGGTGCGCAACGCTTCAAATCACAAAGGCCCATGGCCGAAACTGTCGGTCTGGCACGGCAGCGCCGATCGCACGGTCAACCCCGCCAACGCCAACGAGATCGTCAAGCAGTGGCTCGATGTGCATCAATTGCCGCCGGCCCCGATGTCGGAGGGCAGCGTCAACGGCCATCCGCGCCAGGTGTGGTGGAACGCGGAAGGTGAAACGATCATCGAATCCTACACCATCACCGATATGGCCCATGGCACCCCGCTTGGAATTGGCGACAACGACAGGCGGTACGGCACCGAAGGCGCGTTCCTGATCGAGGCGGGAATCTCCTCCTCGTACCAGATCGCGAATTTCTTCGGCCTTACCGAATGGATTCGTCGGCCCCGGGAATCTGTCAAGCAATCCGCAAAGCAACTTGTAAGGCAACCTGCCAAGCCCTCCGCGGAGCAGGCGGCAAAGCCGGCTGCCGCAGTCGCAGCAAAGAAGGTCGCCAAGAAAATCCCGGTGGTTGCGCCTCCAGCGCCGGCGCCGGTTTCGGTGCCGGATCTCGCCCAGGTGCTGTGGCCGCTGACCACGCTCCATCGCCCTGCCGAGCCGCCGCAAGAGCCGCGGCGGCGCGGCATCGACGTCGGCGGTGTCATCACCCGCGCGTTGACGGCGGCCGGCCTCATGAAATAAGGCCGCGTGCGGCGCCCCCTTCAGCTGCGGGCCGCGGCGGGATGATTAACGGTCGTGCCGCGAACGTAACCTGCGATTTTGTTCCGCCTCCGAAGAAATATTTTGGAACCAAAGGCGGGTCCACGCGTTTGCTAGGCGTGTGACAGGCGGTTAAGTTTCCGGCTGCTAATTGGGCTGAACTTGGCCATCGATCGTCCCCTGATGTTGAAAATCAACCGGCCGACTTCTGCGGATTTTCTCGCCGGCGGCGGCGAGATGGGTGCGTTGACACGGGCCCATGACTGGTCGGCAACGCCGCTCGGATCGCCGGAGACCTGGCCGCAAAGTCTGCGCACGGCGGTGCGCATCCTGCTCAATACCAATCACCCGATGTTCATCTGGTGGGGCCCCGAGCTCATTCAGTTTTACAACGACGCCTATCGCCAGACCATGGGACCCGAGCGGCACCCGAGCGCGCTGGGTCAACGCGGGCGGGAATGCTGGGAGGAAATCTGGCCCATTATCGGCCCCCAGATCGAGCAGGTGATGAGCGGCGGTGGCGCGACCTGGCATGAGAACCAGCTCGTTCCGGTGACGCGTCATGGCCGGCTGGAGCAGGTCTACTGGACCTACGGCTACAGTCCGATCGATGAAGGCGACCTCGTCGGCGGCGTGCTTGTGGTGTGCCGCGACGTGACCAAGGATTATCTTGCCGCCGCCGCGCTGCGGGAGCGCGAAGCCGAACTGGCGCGCGTGCAACAGCTCGGACGGATCGGCGGCCTCGAGGTCGATCTGACGACCGGCTTTCGCAATCGCCGGTCGCCTGAATATCTGCTGATCCACGGATTGCCGCCGGATGCGGCCAACGAGACCCACGAGGACTGGGTCCGGCGGATCCATCCCGAGGATCGCGAGGCGACGGAGAAGAAATTCCGCGATGCCATCGCTAGCGGGGTTCGCGAATATACCGTGCAGTACCGGATCATTCGTCCCCGCGACGGCGAGACGCGCTGGATTTCGGTCAAATCCACCATCGAGCGCGACGAAAATGGCAGAGCCGTCCGCCTGGTCGGCGCGCATACCGATGTCACCGAACAGGTGCTGGCGGAGCAGGCGCTTCGCCAGAGCGAGGAGCGCTACCGCAAGCTCGCCGACCAACTCGCCGAGCTGAACGCGACGCTGGCGCAGCGCGTCGAGGAAAAGACCCGGGAACGCGACCGCATCTGGAACGTGTCGCAGGATCTCCTGGTGGTCGCCGACCGCAACGGCATCTGGCAAACGGTCAACCCGGCATGGACGAGAACGCTCGGTTGGAGCGAGGCCGAACTGCTCAACCGTACGTCGGAATGGCTGGAGCATCCCGACGACAACGGCATAACCCGGGCGCAGGTCAGGAAGCTCGGCGCCGACGGGACTACCGTGCGGTTCGAAAGCCGCTTTCGTCACCAGGACGGTTCCTACCGCTGGCTGTCATGGACGGGGGGCTCGGACAGGGATCGCATCTATGCGGTCGCCCGCGACGTGACGGCGGAGAAGGCCGCCGCCGAGCGGCTCCGGGCCACCGAGGAAGCGTTGTTGCAGTCCCAGAAGATGGAAGCGGTGGGGCAATTGACCGGCGGCATCGCCCACGACTTCAATAATCTGTTGACCGGCATCGTCGGTTCGCTGGATCTGCTGCAGACCCGGCTCAACCAGGGACGCTCCGACAACGTCGCGCGTTACATCAATGCGGCGATGACGTCGGCGAACCGCGCCGCGGCGCTCACCCACCGCCTGCTGGCGTTTGCGCGGCGGCAGCCGCTGATTCCGAAAAGCGTCGATGTCAATCAGCTGGTGGTGTCGCTGGAGGATCTGTTGCGCCGGACCATCGGCGAGACCATCGATCTGCAAATCGTCGCGGCGGCAGATCTGTGGAGCACGCTGTGCGATCCCAACCAGCTGGAAAGCGCGCTGCTTAACCTCGCCATCAATGCCCGCGACGCCATGCCGGACGGCGGCAGGCTCACCATCGCCACGTCCAACGCGCGGCTCGACAGCGTGACCGCGGAGACGCCCGCGCTTTCGCCCGGCGATTATGTCTGTATCACCGTCACCGATACCGGCGTCGGCATGAGCGCAGAGGTGGCGGCGCGCGCGTTCGATCCGTTCTTCACCACCAAGCCGATCGGGCAGGGCACCGGGCTCGGGCTTTCCATGATCTACGGATTCGCCCGGCAGTCGAACGGCCACGTGACCATCGACAGCAAGATCGGGCAGGGAACCAGGGTCAGGCTCTATTTGCCCCGGCATCACGGCGACATCGCCGCTTCGCAGGCCTCCGCCGCCAGGATGGCCGAACATGCCGCGACCGGCGAAACCGTGCTGGTTATCGAGGACGAGCCGGTGGTGCGCAGCGTCGTGCTGGAGATGCTCGCCGAGCAGGGCTACCGGACGCTCGAGGCCGTCGACGGGCCGTCGGGCCTGAATATTTTGCGTTCCGATCAGCGAATCGATTTGCTGGTCACCGACGTCGGCCTGCCCGGCATGAACGGTCGCCAGGTCGCCGACCAGGCGCGCGAGAGCCGGCCCGACCTGAAAATCCTTTTCATCACCGGCTATGCCGAAAGCGTGGCGATGGCCGATGGCTTTCTGCAGCCCGGCATGGAGATGATTACCAAGCCGTTCGACCTTGATCATCTCGCGCAGCGCATCCGCGCGATGATTTCGGGGTAGCTGGAGCTATGGCGCCGTCTCCGCGATCAGATCGATCGGCGTCACCGTGACCTCGCCGCCGGCGACCTGTCGTGTCCTTTCCGTGTAGTGTTTGAAGAAATCCCGCGACTGCAGCGTCTTGACGGCCTGCTCGTCGGCCGCCGCGGCGAGATGAAAATAGCTTGAGTCGTCTCGATTCTTCATGACGCGGTAGCCGATCTTGCCCTTCAGCTCGGGATCGTTGCCGAGCGCGGCGACGAAGCGGCCGACTTCCCGATGCCATTCTTCCGGGGTGCCGTTGGCGAACTGATATTTGATCATGAAGTGTTTCATCGGTTGATTCCTCAGACTTTCGGCGGCGGCGCCTCGCCCCGGAATACCGCGGCGTTGCGCCTGGCAAATTCGTCGAACGAGGTCGGCGGCCTTCCGAGCAGCACGGCGGCGTCGGGCCAGACCTTGGCTTCCTTGCCGTTGCGGCGCTCGGCAAACAATTCGAACAGCGCGTCGGCAAGATAAGGCGGCATGCCGGCGGCCAATTGTGCTTGCCGCGCGGCCTCCGGCGGGAATTTGACGTAGCGGATGGGCTTTCCGGTGGCGGCGGAGAGTTTTTCAGCCACCTCCGCCATGGTCAGCGCCTGCGGCCCGGTGAGGGGATAGATTTTGCCCTCGTGCCCCGGGCTCGTCAGCACGCGCGCGGCGATCTCGGCGATATCGCCGACATCGATCGAGGCGATCCGGGCGTCTTCCATCGGCAGGAAGATCGCGCCCTTGGCGGTGATATTGGAAACCTGCCGGAAATAAGCCGGCATGAATTCGCCGGCCCGCAAGTGCGTGAACGCCATCCCGGAGGCTTCCAGCCGTTTCTCGATCTCGCCGTGCATTCGGGCGAAGCGAAACGCCGAATCACGCTCCGGCATGATTCCCGAGAGTTTGACGACGTGCTTCACGCCCGCCTGCTTCGCCGCATCGATGAAGTTCGACTGCACATCGAGCATCATGGGATCCGAGGAAGAGATCAGCATGGCGCGGTCGACGCCGCGCAGTGGGGCTACGAGCGTCTCGGGTTGCGCCATATCGCCCTGCACGATCTCGACATGCGGCAATGTCGCGATCGCCTCGGCTCTGGCCGGATTGCGCACCAGCGCGCGCACGGCAACGCCGCGCGCCGACAATTTGCGCAACAGTTCTTTCCCGTTCAGTCCGGTGGCGCCCGTCACGAGGATCATCGCCCGTCTCCCGCTCGCAGATCCCAATCTGACGCCGTCAGGAGCGATAACGCAAGTATGGACAAAAATGATACTATGGACTTTTACGCGCCTGCCCGTCATCCTGCTGCTGCAGAACAACCTGACCGGCGGAGGTGATGCGATGCCGAATGCAAAATCAGCACAGGCCTGCGGATGCCCGGTAGCGGCGTTCCAGAAGATGATCAGCGGCAAGTACAAGCTGCGGATCGTCTGGGATCTGCAGGACGGCCCGAAGCGCTACGGCGAAATCCGCAGCGGCCTCCTGCGCGGCGCCAGCGGCAGCGCGGCGATCGCACCGCGGGTGCTGTCGCGCGAATTGAAGGCGCTCACCGAAAGCGGCCTGATCGACCGCAGGGATTTTGGCGTGGTGCCGCCCAAGGTGGAATACCGCCTGACCCGCAAGGGCCGGAGTTTTGTCCCGGTGATCGCTGCCATCCGCGACTGGGGGACGCGCCATCTCGCGCGGTCCGACACGGCCGGGTTGGTCGCGGCCGAATAGCCGATCTCGCGGTCTGGAAAAGCCGGCGCCCTACATCGCGCCGGTGAGGAACGGGTTGGTCATCCGCTCCTGGCCGATGCTCGATCCGGGGCCATGGCCGCAGATGAAGCCGACATCGTCGCCGAGCGGCAGCAGCTTGTCGACGATCGACCTGATCAGCGTGGCATGATTGCCGCCGGGGATGTCGCTGCGTCCGACCGACCCGCTGAACAGCACGTCGCCGACATGCGCGAAACGCATTTCCTTGTTGTAGAACACCACGCTGCCCGGCGAATGGCCGGGGCAGTGCAGAATGTCGAAGCTCAACTCGCCGATCGAAACCCGATCGCCCTCGTTGAGCCAGCGATCCGGCGCGAAATCGCGCACGCCGGTCATGCCGAACCGGGCGCCGCTGGTCACGACATTGTCGAGCAGGAATTTGTCGGCGATGTGCGGGCCTTCGATCGGCACCTTCAGCGCCTCGCGCAGCTCGGCGGCGCCGCCGACATGGTCGATATGGCCGTGGGTCAGCCAGATCTTTTCGACGTTGACCTTGGTCTGCTTGATCGCTTCCAGAATTTTGGGGACTTCGCCACCGGGGTCGATCACGACGGCCTTTTTGGTGGCCTCGCACCAGATCAGGGTGCAGTTCTGTTCGAACAGCGTCACCGGAATTATGGCGGCGCCGGCCTTCGCCTTGGTCTCGGTTTGCTGGGTCATGTCCCGCACAATGCCGATTTTTCGGTAGGAGCCAAGTAAAAGATTCCGGCATTTTCGGCCGGATTGACCTGCCGAGATAGCTCCTTGGACCGCCGTTCCTCCGTCATCTCCCGTCATACCGGCGTCGTCGTTATCGTGCGGGGTACCGAGCGCAGTTCATGGGCTGAACCGGTTCCCGGGTGCGGCGTTACCCTGCGCAACACGGCATGAGAAATGATCCCGAGATGAAGCAAAGCGACGAAATCTGGTGGCGGCACGGCGTGTTCTATCAAATTTACCCGCGCTCGTTCCAGGACGCCGATGGCGACGGGGTCGGCGACATCAAAGGTATCATCGACCGGCTCCCCTATTTGGACGCGCTCCGCATCGATGCGATCTGGCTGTCGCCGATCTTCCCGTCGCCGATGGCCGATTTCGGCTATGACATCTCGGACTATACCGGCATCGACCCGCTGTTCGGCACGATGGCCGATTTCGACGCGCTCATGAGCGCCGCGCATACGAGCGGGCTCAAGGTCATCCTCGATCTCGTGCCCAACCATACCTCCGACCGGCATCCCTGGTTCGTCGAGAGCCAGAGTTCGCGCGATAACCCGAAACGCGACTGGTACATCTGGCACGATCCAGGGCCGGACGGCGGGCCGCCGAACAACTGGCTGTCGGAATTCGGCGGCAGCGCCTGGGAATACGACGCGGCCACCGGGCAATGTTACTATCACGCCTTCCTCGCCCAGCAGCCGGATCTGAACTGGCGCAACCCCGCGGTGCGCGAGGCCATTTACGACGTCATGCGCTTCTGGCTTGCCAAGGGGGTCGACGGCTTCCGGGTCGACGTGATCTGGCATCTGATCAAGGACGCGGAATTCCGCGACAATCCGCCGAATCCTCATTTCCGCGAGGGGAGCCCGCCCCACGAACGGATCCTGACGCGATATTCCACCGACCAGCCAGAAGTGCATGACGTGATCGCGGAGATGCGGCGCGTGATCGATGAATTCGACGATCGCGTGCTGATCGGTGAGATATATTTGCCGCTGCACCGGCTGGTCGCCTATTACGGCAACGACCTCGGCGGCGCGCATCTGCCGTTCAACTTCGCGCTGCTGTCGACATTGTGGAGCGCGCGCTCGATCGAGAAGATCATCACCGATTATGAAGGCGCACTTCCTTCCGGCGCGTGGCCGAACTGGGTGCTCGGCAATCATGACCGCCCTCGGGTGGCGAGCCGGGTCGGGCCGGAGCAGGCGCGCGTTGCCGCGATGCTGCTGTTGACCTTGCGGGGAACGCCGACGCTCTATTACGGCGACGAAATCGGCATGCACCAGGTCGCGATCGCGCCCGACCAGGTGCGCGATCCCTTCGAGAAGAACGTGCCGGGGATCGGGGTCGGCCGCGACGGCTGCCGCACCCCGATGCAATGGGATGCGACTTCTCACGCCGGCTTCTCGACCGCGAAGCCCTGGCTGCCGCTGCCGGACGATTTCGTCCATGAGCACGTGGTCAATCTGGAGGCCGACGCAAGATCGATCCTCAACCTCTACAAGGCGTTGATCTCTTTGCGCCGGCAACTGCCGCAACTGCGCGCCGGCGATTACGTGCCGATCGCGGCGCAGGGCGACCTGCTGCTCTACCGGCGGCAGAGCGAGGAGGGTGAGGTCGTCATCGCGCTGAACCTCGGCGATCAGCCGGTTTCGATCGCCTCGGACGCCGCGGGGCTCGCCGGTGAAATCCTGCTTTCGACATCCTTGGACCGGGAAGGCGAGAACGTCGAAGGCGCGCTCGATTTGCGCGGCAATGAGGGTGTAATCATCGGCTGATAGTTACCAACACTCTTCGTCGTCCCGGCCAAGCGAACGGGTCGCGCGAAGCGCGCCCGATGACGAGGTCCGCGCGAGCCGGGACCCATGACCACCGATGTTCGTGTTTAGCGAGGCCGGAGCACCAGCCGATGCAATAATATCCACCGGTGTTTATGGGGCCCTGCTTAGGCAGGGACGACATGCGGGAGGGTTGCGCTGTCTTACCCCGGATGCCCCGCTTTGCCGGCGGCGTCGATGTCGATGTCGCTGCGCTTGAGCAGATAGTCGAGGCCGCCGACGCGATACCAGCGGTAGCCATAGGCTTCGAGCAGCAGCCGGTGCTGGCCGCGCTCATTGGCGCGGCTGTGGTCTTCCGCCAGCAGGTTGACCAGAAGCTTGCCGCCGTCTCCGGGCAGGCCGACCGCGAACGAGACCTCGCGCGGCTTCTCATCGAGATTGTGCACGAACAATACCGAATTGTTGCGCCAGTCGTAGCGGATGACCAGCACCGCCGGGTCGCGGGTGGCGATCACCTTGAAGTCGCCCCAGCCGATCTCGGGTACCTCCTTGCGCATCCGGATGATGCGCTCGGTCCAGTTCAGCATCGAATTGGGGTCGCGGCGCTGTTTGGCGACGTTGACGTGTTCGAAGCCGTACGGGCCCTCGTCGATCACCGGCGAGCACGGTCTGTCGCTTTGGGTGAAGCCGGCGTTTGGCTCCGTCGACCATTGCATCGGCGTGCGCGCGCAATTGCGCTCGGGCAGCGCGAGATTGTCGCCCATGCCGATTTCGTCGCCGTAGCGGATCACGGGCGTTCCCGGCAGCGTGCACATCAGGCTGTAGGCGAGTTCGAGGCGGCGCCGGTCGCCGCCCAGCATCGGCGCAAGCCGGCGGCGGATTCCGCGGTCGTAGAGCTGCATGTTCTCGTCGGGGCCGAATTTCCTGAACACCAGGTCGCGCTGCGCCTTTGTCAATCGGCCGAGATCGAGCTCGTCGTGATTGCGCAGGAAAAGGCCCCATTGCGCGGTCGCCGGCCGCGGCTTGGTGGCGTTGAGCGCCTTGGCGAGCGGACGGCAATCGGCGGACGCCAGCGCATAGAACAGATGCTGGTTGACGTGGAAATTGAACATCATCTGCATGCGGTCGCCGTCGTCGCCGAAATATTCCATGTCGGTGTCGGGGAGCACGTTGGCTTCCGCAAGAATGATGGCATCGCCCTGCCGCCACTGCAGGAATTCGCGGAACGCACGCAGCATGTCGTATTGCTCGACCGGCGTTCGGACCTTGGCGCCCTTGGTGGCGATCACGAACGGGACCGCGTCCATGCGGAATCCGGATACGCCCTGCTGAATCCAGAAGCCCATGATCTTGAGGATTTCCGCCTGCACCAGCGGGTTCGACGTGTTGAGGTCGGGCTGGAAATCGTAGAAGCGGTGAAAGTACCAGGCGCCGGCCTCCTTATCGCGCGTCCAAGTCGATTTCTGCACACCGGGAAACACCATGCCCTTGCCGGCATTGGCAGGCTTCTTGTCGGCCCAGACATACCAATCGCGGTAGGGCGAGTCCTTCGAGGCTCGTGCCTGCCGAAACCATGCGTGCTGATCGGAGGTGTGGTTGACGACGAGATCGATGATGACGCGCAGCCCGCGCTGCCGGCAGCCATGGGTGAACTCGACGAAGTCGCCGAGCGTGCCGTACCGCGGATCGACGCCGTAATAATCCGAGATGTCGTAGCCGTCGTCCTTGCCGGGCGAGGGCTGGAACGGCATCAGCCAGATCGTGGTGATGCCGAGGCCCTGCAGATAATCGAGCCGCCGCAGCAAGCCCTTGAAATCGCCGATGCCGTCGCCGTTGGCGTCCATATAGGTGCCGACGGACAGACAATAGAACACGCCGTTCTTGTACCAGAGGTCGTCGATCATTCGCTGGGCCAGCCCCCAATCGTCTCTCAAATCATCCGTCACCGGTATCAAGCGGCAGCCACCGGCCGGGTTCCCGGGACATGCCAGCTTTCTGGCGCTTCGCCCGCGGTGGAGAACGAAACCGGAATGGGATAGAGTGCGGCGATGGAATCGCCCGCCCGCCAGATCAGCCTCGTGCCTCGGCCCGACCGCCGTCAGTCGGAGACGGCGCTGGCGATCGCGCGCGGCACCGCGCGGCTGTTGCGCTCGCTGGGATTTTCCTCTGTCAGCGAATTGCCGCTGCCCTCGGGCCGCCGCGCCGATCTGGTGGCGCTGAACGAGCGCGGCGAAATCTGGATCGTCGAAATCAAATCCTCGATCGAGGATTTGCGCGCCGACCAG
>JBGPSI010000037.1:0-30220 GCA_041490045.1 Bradyrhizobium sp. | reverse complement strand
GAGTACGACATAAGCCGTAAAACCATTGCGTGCGGGGATGCCGGGTGATTTTCGGTGCGACCGCTGTGAATACTCGTGTGCACTCTGAACTACCATTTCGCACACGAGGCTGCGGGTGCACTGGGCACCCGGCATTCCCCACGCCCTCCTGGGCGGAGAGATTCATCAAAGCCCCGGGCGCATTGCGCCGCGGGAGTTGAACGCATGTCTGGAGATCGTCATTGCAGACGCGGCGACGTGTCCGCCGTAGCTGAACGAGCGAAGGCGGAAGCGATCCATCTTTTTTGCTCGGTCAACCTCGCTCGTCGCCCGGCCGGCGCGGGCGTTAGCCTCGCCATTGTGGCATTTCCCATTGTCTCCGAAACGCTTTATGGTGGCCTGCGATTTCACCTCGCGTTAACTCGATTATCAATAAATATCAAAGGCTTGGCGGTAACCCGCGGCCTTTGGAGGGCGGCTTGACTCGGTATATTTCCACACGGGGGGAGGCCCCGGCCTTAGGGTTTTGCGACGTGATGCTGACCGGGCTCGCCCGCGACGGCGGCCTCTATGTGCCCGAAACCTGGCCGCAGCTTTCGCCCGAGACCATCGCTGCTTTTTTCGGCCGGCCCTATTGGGAGGTCGCGGTCGACGTGATCCGCCCCTTCGTCGCGGGTGAGATATCCGATGCCGATCTCGGCCGCATGGCGAACGAGGCCTATGCCACCTTCCGCCATCCCGCCGTGGTCCCGCTCGATCAGGTGAGCCCCAACCAATTCGTACTGGAGCTGTTTCACGGCCCGACGCTCGCGTTCAAGGACGTGGCGATGCAGCTGATCTCGCGGCTGATGGACCATGTGCTGGCCCAGCGTGCCCAGCGCACCACCATCGTGGTCGCGACCTCGGGCGATACCGGCGGCGCCGCGGTCGATGCGTTCGCAGGGCTGAACAATGTCGATCTGATCGTGCTGTTCCCGAACGGCCGCATCTCCGACGTGCAGCGGCGGATGATGACGACATCGGGTGCTGCCAACGTGCACGCGCTCGCGATCGAAGGTCATTTCGACGATTGCCAGGCGATCGTGAAGGGGCTGTTCAATCATCATCAGTTCCGCGATGCGGTGGCGCTGTCGGGCGTCAATTCCATCAACTGGGCGCGGATCGTGGCGCAGGTCGTGTATTACTTCACTTCCGCGGTCGCGCTCGGCGCTCCCGCGCGAACGGTGGATTTCACCGTGCCGACCGGGAATTTCGGCGACATCTTTGCCGGCTACGTCGCCAAGCGGATGGGCCTGCCGGTGAGGTGGTTGCGCATCGCCGCCAACATCAACGACATCCTGCCGCGCACCTTGAAGACCGGGATCTACGAAGTGCGCGAGGTGCACGCCTCCGCCTCGCCCTCGATGGACATCCAGGTGTCCTCGAATTTCGAGCGGCTGCTGTTCGAAGCGAGCGGCCGGGATGCCGCGGAAGTGCGCCGGCTGATGGCGTCGCTGAAGCAGTCCGGGCGTTTTGTTCTTCCCGATGCCACCCTGGCTGCGATTCGCGCCGAATTCGACGCCGGACGGGCTGACGAGACCGAAACGAGTGCGGCGATCCGCGCCGCCTGGCGCGAGGCCGGCGATCTCGTCGATCCGCATACGGCGGTGGCGCTGGCGGTGGCCGATCGCGACACTGCGGATTCGAAGATTCCCAACATCGTGCTCTCGACCGCGCATGCCGCCAAGTTCCCCGACGCGGTGGAAGCCGCCTGCGGCGTTCGTCCGGAACTGCCGGCCTGGCTCGAGGGTTTGATGACGAAACCCGAACACATCAAGGTCATGGCCAACGATCAGGCCGAAGTCGAACGGTTCGTGCGCTCGGTCAGCCGTGCCGCGAAACAAGGAGTTACCGGATGAGCGTCGATGTCACCAAGCTTCCCTCGGGCCTCACGGTGATCACCGACACCATGCCGCACCTGGAAACCGCGGCGCTCGGCGTCTGGGCCGGCGTCGGCGGCCGCGACGAAAAGCCGAACGAGCACGGCATCTCGCATCTGCTCGAACACATGGCGTTCAAAGGCACGACGCGGCGCTCGTCGCGCGAAATCGTCGAGGAAATCGAGGCGGTCGGCGGCGACCTCAACGCCGGCACCTCGACCGAGACCACCGCCTATTACGCGCGGGTGCTGAAGGCCGACGTGCCGCTGGCGCTCGACGTGCTCTCCGACATTCTTGCCAATCCCTCCTTCGTGCCGGACGAACTGGAGCGCGAAAAAAACGTCATCGTGCAGGAGATCGGCGCGGCGCAGGACACGCCCGACGACGTGGTGTTCGAGCATCTCAACGAGCTCTGTTATCCAGAGCAGCCGATGGGGCGCTCGCTGCTGGGGACCGCGAAAACCCTGAAGGAATTCGATCGCGATACGCTGCGCGGCTATCTTTCGACGCATTATCGCGGCCCCGACATGGTGGTGGCGGCGGCCGGCGCGGTCGATCACAAGCGGGTGGTCGAAGAGGTCGCCGAGCGCTTCAAGAGCTTCGACGACACGCCGGCGCCGAAGCCGCAGGCGGCGATGTTCGGCACCGGCGGCTCCCGGGTGGTGCATCGCGACCTCGAGCAGGCGCATCTGACGTTGGCGCTGGAAGGCGTGCCGCAGACCGACCTGTCGCTGTTCAGCTTGCAGGTCTTCACCAACACGCTCGGCGGCGGGATGTCGTCGCGGCTGTTCCAGGAAGTGCGCGAGAAGCGCGGGCTGTGCTACTCGATCTATACTTTCCATGCGCCCTACAGCGACACCGGCTTTTTCGGGCTCTATACCGGCACCGATCCGGGCGACGCACCCGAGATGATGGAAGTGATCGTCGACGTCATCAACGACGCCGTGGAGACCCTGACCGAGGCCGAAATCGCCCGCGCCAAGGCGCAGATGAAGGCGGGGCTGTTGATGGCGCTGGAAAGCTGCTCGTCGCGCGCCGAGCAGCTGGCGCGCCATATCCTGGCCTATGGGCGGCCGTTGACGGTGGAAGAGCTGGTGGCCCGGATCGACGCCGTCAGTGTCGAATCGACCCGGAACGCCGCGCGCGGCCTGTTGTCGCGCAGTCGGCCGGCGGTCGTGGCGCTCGGCAGCGGAAGGGGTCTGGACACGGCGGTGTCTTTTGCGGAAGGATTGACCCGGTCGAAGGCGAAGTCGCTGCTGCATTGAAGACGGCTCGCGCGGCACCGGATTGGGATAGCGGGGAGTAGCAGAAATGGCCCTGTTTCGGCTTCCATCCAGCGGACCGGCCGCGCTTGCGCCGCGCGGGCAGGGACTCTTGCTGCGCGCGCCGCAGATGTCCGATTTCCTGCAATGGGCGCATTTGCGCGAATACAGCCGGGAATATCTCACCCCGTGGGAGCCGATCTGGCCCTCCGACGATCTGACCCGCTCCGGCTTCCGGCGGCGGCTGCGCCGCTATGCCGAGGACATCGCCGCCGACCGCTCCTATCCCTTCATCATTTTCCGGGAAATCGACGGCGCCATGATCGGCGGCATCACGCTCGCCAATGTCCGCCGCGGCATCGTGCAGGCGGGTACCATCGGATACTGGGTAGGCCAGCCCCATGCGCATCGCGGCTACATGACCGCGGCGCTGCGTGTGCTCTTGCCCTCGCTGTTCGGTGAGCTGAATTTGCACCGCATCGAGGCCGCCTGCATTCCCTCCAATGCGCCGTCGATCCGGGTGCTGGAGAAATGCGGCTTTACCCGCGAGGGGCTGGCGCGGCGCTATCTCTGCATCAACGGTGTCTGGCAGGATCATTTGCTGTTTGGCCTTTTGCACGAGGATTTTCGCGGTTAACCCTTCGTTTCGAGATTGTGGCACCCGCCTTGGGTTCGCCGTCATTGCGCTGGTATAACCCGCCGGCCGCGCGCTCTCCTTAGCAAGGGAGGCGGCTTATTGCGGGACGTCTTGGGGATTTCTGGATGATGCGTAACAGGCTGATGATGCGGACGACGGACCGGACGGGCCGTCTGCGCGCGGCGCTGGCGCTGGCGCTGGCGGGCGCCGCTCTGTCGGGCTGCGGCGGCGGCAGCACGCTCGGCGCCTCATCCGATAACAGCTCCAGCCCCTCGATCGGCAGCCGGTTCAGCCAGCTGTTCGGCTCGAAGTCGCAGGCCGTCGGCGAGGCCGCGCCGCCGCCGGTGGACAATGAACTGAGCTGTCCTCCCGTCACCATCCGCGCCGGGGCGTCGACCTATGCGGTGGGCGCGCCGGGCAAGGAAGCGGCCGGCAACGATCTGCGCTATCAGGCCACGATCTCGCGCACCGCGCGCGATTGCACCAGGAACGGCGACCAGATCACCGCGCGGATCGGCATTCTCGGCCGCGTCATCGTCGGCCCGGCCGGTGCGCCGCAGACGGTCGAGATTCCGCTTCGCGTCGCCGTGGTGCAGGGCGGCGTGCAGGAAAAGACGATCGCCACCAAGGTGTTCCGGACCACGGTGACGATGAACGACGACAATAGCGTGCCGTTCAGCCTGGTGGCGGAAGATGTGGTCTATCCGGTGCCATCAGGCGCGACCGGCGATTCCTACATCTTCTATATCGGCTTCGATCCGCAGGCGCTGACGCCGGAGCGGCCGTCGCGAGCCGCGCGGAAGAAGAAGTAGGCGCACAAAAAAACCGGCGCGATCGTCTCGCGCCGGCTTGTTGTTGATGCCGATGGCAATTCGTCAGTTCAGCTTGGCACGAACTTCCGCAATGCCCTTGGACAGCAGATCGTCGGCGATTCCACCCTTGACCGATTGCGACATGATGGTGGAGGCCGCCGTAACGGCGGCGTTGGCCGCCGCCGCCCGGACATCGGCCAGCGCCTGGGCTTCGGCCAGCGCGATCTTGCTCTCGGCGGTCTTGGTGCGCCGGGCAACAAAATCTTCCATCTTGGTCTTGGCCTCGGCCGCGATGCGCTCGGCTTCGGCTCTCGCCGACGCGATGATGTCCTGCGCCTCATTCTCGGCGCTGGCGCCGCGGGCCTTGTATTCCGCCAGCAGTTTGGCCGCCTCTTCTTTGATGCGGCGGGCGTCGTCGAGCTCGGCCTTGATGCGGTCGCGGCGGTGATCGAGCGCCTGCAGCACGGTGCGCGGGACACCGACATAGACGAATATGCCCATCAGGATGACGAAGGCGACGGCAACCCAGGTTTCCGCCTCGGAGAATATCTCGACCATGGGCGTTATCCCTTCAAGGACGCGTCGACGGCGCTGTCCACCGACTTGCCGTCGGGTGCGACGCCGGTGAGCCGCTGCACGATCGCGGCGGCCGCTTCCGCGGCGATGCCGCGGACGTTGCGCATCGCGGTCTCGCGCGTCGCCGCGATGGTTTTTTCGGCTTCGGCGAGCTTGAGCGAAAGCCGCTCTTCGAGCGTCTTGCGCTCGGCGTCAGACGCCGCATTCAGTTTTTCGCGGGTCTCGGCGCCGATCGCCTGCGCGCGGGCGCGCGCGGCGGCGAGCTCGCTTTCATAGGCTTTCAGCGCGCCGTTGGAAGCATCCTTCAGCTTCTGCGCTTCCGCCAGATCGCCCTCGATCGCTTTCTGTCGTGCGTCGATCAGGCCGCCGACACGCGGCAGCGCAATCTTCGAGACGATAAGATAAAGCGCGACGAACGCGATCAGCAGCGACACCAGTTGCGAAGCAAAGGTGTCCTTCTGGAACGGCGGGAAGGGGGCCTTGTGGCCGCCCTCTGCCTCGGTGTGGGCTGTCGCGCCCTTGGCGTCGCCATGACTCTCAGCCACGGGCTTCTCCTGTTCGGCCAATGGAGATTCGAACCGGGAATCTCATTGGCCAGATCGGTGATGGATCAGAGCGCGAACAGCAGCAGCAGCGCGATCAGCAGCGAGAAGATGCCGAGCGCTTCGGTCACGGCGAAGCCGAAAATCAGGTTGCCAAACTGGCCCTGGGCTGCCGAAGGATTGCGCACCGCCGCGGCGAGATAGTTGCCGAAGATGATGCCCACGCCTGCGCCGGCGCCACCCATGCCAATGCAGGCAATACCAGCGCCAATGTACTTCGCGGCAATCGGATCCATGAAACGAACTCCTTCTTGAGGTTTGGTAGTGAGGCCGGATCAGTGGCCCGGATGGAGAGCATCGTTGAGATAGATGCAGGTGAGGATGGCGAAGACGTAAGCCTGAAGGAACGCGACCAGCAGCTCCAGCGCGGTCAGCGCAATGGTCAACCCGAGCGGCAGAACGGCGCCGAACACGCCGACAATGCCGAGGGCGCCGAGCATCGCGATGAAGCTCGCGAACACTTTCAGGGCGATGTGACCCGCCAGCATGTTGGCGAAGAGTCGCACCGAGTGCGAAACCGGCTTCAGGAAGAACGATATGACTTCGATCAGCACCACCAGCGGCAGAATGTAGATCGGGACACCGGACGGCACGAACAGCTTGAAGAATTTCAGGCCGTTCTTGTAAAGGCCGTAAAACAGCACGATGAAGAACACCAGCAGCGCCATCGCCGCGGTGACGATGATGTGGCTTGAAACCGTGAAGGCGTAGGGAATGATTCCGATCAGGTTCGAGACGCAGATGAACATGAACAGCGAGAACACCAGCGGGAAGAATCTCATGCCTTGCGAGCCGGCCGTGCTCTTGATCATGCTCGCCACGAATTCGTAACTGAGCTCAGCCACCGATTGAATTCGGCCCGGAACCAGCTGCCGTCCGGCGGAGCCGCCGATCATCAGCAGCGAGATCACCGCTACCGCAAGAAACATGTAGGCCGACGAACTGGTGAACGCGATTTCCTGTCCGCCGATGTGACCGATGGTGAAGAGCTTGGTGATCTGGAATTGATGAATCGGATCGGTGGCCATGCGTCTCTCAGTCTATCGGTTTCGCGATCGCTCGCGGATCGTATCGAACGTTGCGCATGCCCGCGTCAGAGCCTTTCGGACTGCTTCGCCATCACGCCCGCCGCCCGCATCACATTGATCACGCCGGCAATAAAGCCGAGCAGCAAGAATACGATGAGGCCCCAGGGCGAAGTCGACAGCAAGCGATCGAAACCCCAACCGAGAGCCGCTCCGGCAAGAACGCCCGCAACCAGTTCGGAGGAGAGGCGAAGCCCCACGGCCATGGCGGATGCCTTGGCCTGAGCCGCGTCCTGCTCGTTTCCGGACTGGTCAGTCCCGATCTTTCGGCTGTCCCGAATCTTGGACAACCGGTGATCCAGACTTCCGAGCCTTGCGGAAAGCGCAGCTTCGTCGGACGACGATTGATCGCGACTTCCATTTTCGCCGTCTTTCGTGCCTTCAGCCATGCTGCGGAGACCCGAAACGAAGCTTGCGTTGATGGAAATGACGCCCCGTCACCCTCAAAAGCCGCGCGGACCATACTGACCGCATCTGAGCAAGTCAAGATTGCGTCATAACCATCTAACCATTTGATTTGATTGCATTTACGTCGAGTGTCGCGAGACTGTCGTAACCTGATCGCCGCACCGCAACAGCCCAAACCGCAATCGGCTAGTTTCTGGCGCGGTTTGGGTTTTGCTTGACCGATCCATAACTAATAGGTTATGGGATTATATGCACAGCGCATCCGACACGATTTTCAGGACGCTCGCCGATCCCACCCGCCGCGCCATCTTCGAACGGCTGGCGCGCGACGGTGAGCAGACCGTGGGCGCGCTGACCAGCCAATCCGGCGTGTCGCAGCCCGCGGTGTCGAAACATCTCGCGGTGCTGAAGCTCGCAGGCCTCGTGCGCGACCGGCCCGAGGGGCGGCTGACCCATTACAGCGCCGAGCCGCAGGGCCTCAAACCCCTGATCGACTGGATGGCGCTCTACGGCGCCTTCTGGCGCGACCGGTTCGATGCGCTCGAAAACCTGCTGAACAGGATGGATCAATGACCGAACTTGCCGCCGCGACACGATCGCTCGTCGTCGAACGAGAGATGCCGCATCCGCCGGAAAAGATCTGGCGCGCGCTCACGCAAGCGCCCCTCATCGAAGCGTGGCTGATGCAGAACGATTTCCAGGCGATCGTCGGCCACAGGTTCAATTTCCGTGCCGCACCTATCCACGGCTGGAATGGCGTTATGGATTGCGAGGTGCTCGAAATCGTTCCGTGCCGGCGCCTCGTCTATAGCTGGAACGCTTCCGGCGATCAGGCGCCGGATGGCCTGAAGACCATCGTGACCTGGACGCTTGAGCCGAGCCAGAACGGGACCAAGGTCCACATGGAGCAGTCCGGCTTCCGGCCGCAAGACGAAGCCGGCTATCGCGGCATGGGCGGTGGCTGGCCGCGTATCCTGGGGAGGCTCGAGGACGTGGCCGCGCGATCATAGCGGTTTCGCCGCCTTGAAAGCCCATCGAACGGGATCAATCAAATGACCGAAGCCGCTGCCGCCACGCGTACCGTCGTCGTCGAACGGGTGATGCCGCATCCGCCGGAAAAGATCTGGCGCGCGCTGACTCAAGGTCCGCTGATCGAGGAATGGCTGATGCAGAACGATTTTCAGCCGGTCGTCGGCCACCGGTTCAATCTGCGCAGCACACCAATGCCGCACTGGAACGGCGTGGTCGATTGCGAGGTGCTGGTGGTCGAGCCGCACAAATGCCTCGCCTATAGCTGGAATGCTTCGGGGGCGGAGGCGGCGACCGGCATCAAGACCGTCGTCACCTGGACGCTGACGCCCGCCAATGGCGGCACCCATCTGCGCATGGAGCAGTCGGGCTTCCGGCCGGATCAAACCGGCAATTATCAGGGCGCGAGCTACGGCTGGCAGAAATATTTTGCCGGGCTCGAGCGCGTGGTGGCGGGGCTCGCATGAAAGCACCGCTCGTGTCCCGCTATCATCCCCTGCTGGTCATGCTGCACTGGCTGATCGCCGTGCTGATCATCGCTCTATTGAGCATCGGATTCTTCTTGGCCGTCGCCGTGCCCAACACCGATCCGCACAAGATAAGCATTCTGCTCATTCATATGGCGGCCGGAATGTTCGTCTTCGCCCTGATGGCCGTCCGCTTCATCGTTCGTCTGTCGACAGCGCGGCCTGCCGATGCCGCGGCGCGTCAGCCTGCGCCCGGCCGGATCGCGTCGGCCGTCCATTACGGCTTCTATCTCCTGGTGCTGGGGATGGCCGGCTCCGGCCTTTCGACCGCGATCCTCGCCGGACTTAACCGTAGCGTGTTTCAGGGATCGGGCGAGCCGCTGCCGCCGAGCTTTGCGATTTATCCGACCTTCGTGGCGCACGCTTACCTTGCCTGGCTTCTGCTCGGCTTGCTCGTCCTGCACGTGATCGGGGCGCTTTATCACCAGTTCTTTCTGAAGGACCGATTGTTCCGGCGCATGTGGTTCGGGCGGCGGGTCTCGCGCCTCTGTGCTCCCGCGGAATAATTCCCCGGTTCCGCCTCAATCGCCGCGGGGATCGATCTTGCGTCGCTCTGGCGGGTCTGTTGGGATGGCCGCGATTAATCGGATCCCGGGAGCCCGCATGCCGCGCCAGGTCGACTATTATTTTTCGTTTCAATCCCCTTGGGCCTATATCGGACACAAGGCGTTCCAGGAGATCGCGAAAACCTACGGTCTCAAGGTGAACTACAAGCCGGTCGTGCTGGTCGATTTGTTTTCAGAGACCGGCGGGTTGCCGCTGATGAAGCGCCACCCGGTGCGGCAGCGCTATCGCATGGTCGAATTGCAGCGCTGGCGCGACAGGCGCGGCCTGACATTCCATCTCCAGCCGGAGAATTGGCCGTTCAACGCGCGGCTGGCCGATGGCGTGGTGATCGCAGCGGTGGAAGCCGGGCTCGATCCCGAGCCGTTCATGCGACGCGCATTCGCGGCGGTGTGGGAGGACCAGCTCAAGATGACCGACCCCGCGGTCTTGATCAAATTGGCCGACGAAACCGGGCTGCCCGGCAAGCAACTGGTCGAGCGCTCGGAATCCGAGGAGATCAGCGCGGCCTACGAGAAGAACCGCCAGGAAGCGCTGGCCGCCGACGTGTTCGGCTCGCCGGTCTATGTGCTCGATGGCGAGGTATTCTGGGGACAGGATCGGATCGAATTGCTCGCGGACGCGTTGAAATCAGGCCGCGCACCCTACCGTTCGCAGGTGTAGGATCAGCAGACCGATCGGTTTTGAGGCGGAGTACTCCCATGATGACAGCGATGTCGCCCTCGAAATTTTCCACCGCCGCCGCTGCGGTCCTGATGCTCTGCCTCGCCGGAATTGGCGGCACGCGCGCAGAGCCGACAACCGACAGCGAGAACGGCCGCTATGTGCTGTCGCCGGTGACGGACGGCGTGATCCGGCTCGACACCAGGACCGGTGACGTTTCGACCTGCAGCAACAGCGGCGCGGGCTGGGCCTGCTATGTGGTGCCCGACGAACGTGCGGCCTTCGATGCGGAAATCGGACGGCTGCAAGCCGAGAACGAAAAGCTGAAAGCGCAACTGGCGGCACGCGAACCGACCGTGTCGGGCAAGATCGACGAGCCGCTGCCGAAATCGGACTCGCTGAAGCAGGCCGAACCGAAGGTCGGCGAGGGCGACCGCGACCGCAAGATCGAAATCCCGCTGCCGAGCGATCGCGATATGGATCGCATGATGTCGTTCCTGGAGCAGGCATGGCGGCGGCTGGTCGAAATGGCCAACCGGATGCAGAAGGACGTCAGCGGCAAGATTTGAGTCGGTGTGTTCTTCCGCGCCGTCCCAGCGAAGGCCCTAGGACATGCGCACATCTTTAAAACCGACCCAAATACAGGGACTTAGATGACCCTCGGTTTTCGAGGCCCTTTACGTCGATGGCTCTGCGACCGCTGAAAAAACTCGCGTTTTCCATCGGCGCTACGTCCGGCCAAAAGATGTGTGCATGCAGTAGCACTTTCGCAGGGACGACATGTGGAGAGATCGCTCGTGACCTTACCCAAATCGGCATCCCGAGTTGCGCTCTCGACGGTTACCGCCACCACCATCGTCTCGTCGCTCCTGACCGTACAAACTCCTGGACGCGGCTTTACCGATCTCACCGCCGAGATCGCGAAATTCGTCAGCGACGCGGGCGCGAAAGAAGGCGCGGTGACGCTGTTCATCCGCCACACCTCGGCGTCGTTGACGATCCAGGAAAATGCCGATCCGACGGTGCTGGTCGATCTGACGATGGTGCTCGACCGCCTCGCCCCCGAGGATGCCGGCTGGCGTCACGACACCGAAGGTCCTGACGACATGCCCGCGCACGTCAAGACCATGCTGACGGCTACGTCGCTGCATATTCCCGTTCTGAAGAGCGAACTCGCGCTGGGAACATGGCAGGCGATCTATCTGATCGAGCATCGCCGCCGGCCGCATCGCCGGGAAATCGTGTTGCAGTTTGTCGGGATGACCTGAAAAAGCAAAACCGGCCGCGGAACGATCCGCGGCCGGCGTGTTGTGTCGGTCTCGACCGGGCAGCTCTTGCCGCCCGCGAGATTTCTAATTCGCCCTGATATCGACGTCCTTGGTTTCCGGCAGGAAGAAGAAGCCGACGACCGCAGTGATCGATGCGAAGATGATCGGATACCAGAGACCCGCGTAGATGTCGCCGGTCGAGGCCACGATCGCGAACGCGGTGGCGGGCAACAATCCGCCGAACCAGCCGTTGCCGATATGATAGGGCAGCGACATCGAGGTGTAGCGGATCTTGGTCGGGAACAGTTCGACCAGCATCGCCGCGATCGGTCCGTACACCATGGTGACGAAGATCACCAGGATGAACAGCAGTCCGATGATGGCGGCCACCTGCGGACGGAAGATATCGAACGGGTTCGACATTTTCACGATGCCGGCGTCGCCCGCCTTGGGATAGCCGGCTGCCGCTACCGCTGCGGCAACGGCCGGGTTACCGGTCTTCGCGTCGGTGTAGGGTACTTCCTTGCCGTTCACCATCACCTTCACGCCGGAGCCCGCGGGGCCATACGAGGTCGAATACTTGACCGACGACGACGCCAGGAAGGCGCGGGCGGTGTCGCAGGCCGCCGAGAACACGCGGGTGCCGACCGGGTTGAACAGATCGCCGCAACCGGCGGGATCAGCCACCACTTCGACCTTGGTCGCTTCGATCGCCTTTTCCAGCGCGGGGTTGGCGTTGGAGGTGATCATGCGGAAGATCGGGAAGAAAGTCAGCGCCGCGATCAGACAGCCGGCCAGGATGATCGGCTTGCGGCCGATCTTGTCGGACAGCGCGCCGAACACGACGAAGAAGCCGGTGCCGAACACCAGCGACCAGGCGATCAGGAGGTTGGCGGTGTAGCCGTCGACCTTCAGGATCGCTTGCAGGAAGAACAGCGCATAGAACTGGCCGGTGTACCAGACCACGCCCTGGCCCATGGTGCCGCCGAGCAGCGCGAGGATAACGATCTTGGCGTTGCTCCAGTTGGCGAAGGCCTCGGTCAGCGGGGCCTTCGAGCTCTTGCCCTCGTCCTTCATCTTCTGGAAGACCGGCGACTCATTGAGGCGCAGCCGGATCCAGACCGACACTGCCAGCAGCGCGACCGACACCAGGAACGGAACGCGCCAGCCCCAGGCGGCGAACTCGGTTTCGCCGATCGCCGTGCGGGTGAACAGGATCACCAGCAGCGACAGGAACAGGCCGAGCGTCGCGGTGGTCTGGATGAACGAGGTGTAGTAGCCGCGCTTGCCCTGCGGCGCGTGCTCGGCCACATAGGTAGCGGCTCCGCCATACTCGCCGCCGAGCGCAAGACCCTGCGCCAGCCGCAACGCGATCAGGATGACCGGCGCGGCAAAGCCGATGGTCGCGGCGTTGGGCAACAGGCCGACGATGAAGGTCGACAGACCCATGATCAGGATGGTGACGAGGAAGGTGTATTTGCGTCCGACGATGTCGCCGATGCGTCCGAACACGATGGCGCCGAACGGACGCACCAGGAAGCCGGCCGCGAAGGCGAGCAGTGCGAAGATGTCGCGCGTTGCCGGCGGATAGGCCGAGAAGAACTGCGCGCCGATGATCGGGGCGAGCGATCCGTAGAGGTAGAAGTCATACCATTCGAAGACGGTACCGAGCGATGAGGCCAGAATGACGAAACGTTCGTCCTTCGTCATCCCTCCCGCTCTCGTCGATGTTGCAGTCAATGTGGACATTTTGATTCGCTCCCCGAGATCGTTGATGCAAAACGCGCCCCACCCGCCGAACTAAGCCGGACTAAGCCTAAGGCCTCGCGCCAAGGTAACATCGGCGTGAAACCTCTCCCAATAAGACTTTTGGCCCTTCACACTTCTATATCTGATAGTGTCTGCGAAGCGCGGCGATCGTGGGCACCAATCCACTGCCGCACGTATTGCGGCGCACAATCAGTAGATTAACCGCGTTGCCGCGTGGCATTATTGTATGCTTGCATGCCACTGCGCATGAGAGGACAATTGATGGGACAAGAAAAAATTCGCTCGGCAGGCCCAAAAAATGCGGCCACGGGTTTGTCGCAACCCACTTGCAAGAAATAAATGACTGCCATCGCCAACACCCATCTCGTCATTGCTGATGATCACCCGCTGTTTCGCGACGCCTTGCGGCAGGCGGTCGCAAGTGTCGTGACCTCCGCGAAAATCGATGAAGCCGGCTCGTTCGAGGACTTGACCTCACTGCTGGAGCAGGATTCCGATGTCGACCTGATCCTGCTCGATCTGACCATGCCGGGAATTTCGGGCTTTTCCGGCCTGATCTATCTGCGCGCGCAGTATCCGGCGATCCCGGTGGTAATCGTATCGGCCAGCGACGATGTGGGCACCATCCGCCGCTCGCTGGATTTCGGCGCCTCAGGGTTCATTCCCAAACGATTCGGGGTCGATACGTTGCGCGACGCGATCGTGAAGGTGATGGATGGCGACGTCTGGGTACCGCCGGATACCGATCTTACCTCCGCGGCCGATCCGGACATGACGCGGCTGCGCGACCGGCTGGTGACGCTGACCCCGCAACAGGTGAGGGTGCTGATGATGCTGTCGGAGGGGCTGCTCAACAAGCAGATCGCCTACGAACTGGGCGTGTCGGAAGCGACCATCAAGGCGCACGTGTCGGCGATCCTGCAAAAGCTCGGGGTCGAGAGCCGCACCCAGGCCGTGATCGCGGCCGCGAAGATCGCCGGCGGCCAGTGGCGGCAGGGCACGCCGTCGGCACCGTAACCAATGAGGACGAGCGCGTAGCCCTTATCCGGACGTCACGGTCTTCCCGGATTGCACTCCGCTCCATCCGGGCCGCAGAATCGGTTGCGCCTACTCCGCCGCCACCATCTGTTGCGTTCGCCACTGACCGAGCAGAGCGCGGAGCGAAGCCGGCTTCACCGGTTTGTTGAGCACCGCGATGTTCTCGTCGCGGGCCGCGGCCCGCACATGCGGACTGCGATCGGCGGTGATCAGGATCGCCGGAATGTTCTCGCCGAAGCGGCGGCGAATGTCGCGGATCGCGGCGACGCCGTTGCCGCGGTCGAGATGGTAGTCGACCAGAAGACCGGTCACCGGCCGGCCGGCGGCCTCGATTGCCTCGATGGCGGCGTCCGGATCGGTCACTGCGATGACCTCGGCGTTCCAGGCCTTCAGCAGCGTTTGCATGCCGTCCAGGATCGCCGCGTCGTTCTCGATGCAGACGATCAGGGAACCGCTCATCGGCGTCCTCGAGAGTGGGGTCGCGGTGGTGACGGCCGCGGTGTAGTTGATCGCTTTCGCGGTCGGCACCATCACCGAGAAGACCGAGCCGCCGGTGCCGGTGGCATCGAGCGCGATGCCATGGTTGAGGACGCGCGCGAGGCGCTCGACGATCGACAGCCCAAGGCCGAGGCCGCGCGCGATCCGCGCGCCCTGCTCGAGCCGGTGAAATTCCTTGAAGATCTCGCCGCGCTTGAGCACGGGAATGCCGACGCCGGTGTCGTAGACACCGATCTGCAGGCTTTGGCCGTGGCGCCGGCAACCGACCAGTACGCGGCCGTGCGGGGTATATTTGATGGCGTTGGAAATCAGGTTCTGCAGCAGCCGCCGCAGCATCAGGCGATCGGATTCCACCGGCAGCGAGCACGGCACGAAGCTCAACTTCAGCCCCTTGGCGCGCGCGATCGGCGCGAATTCGATTTCCAGCGAGCGCATCAGGTCGCTCATCTTGAAGCTCGTGATCGACGGCGTCATGGCGCCGGCATCGAGCCGCGAAATATCCAAGAGCGCGCCGAGGATCTCCTCGATCGCCTCCAGCGAATCGTCGATGTTTTCGACCAGCCGCGAATCCTCGCCGCCGGACTGGCGCTCGACCAGGCTCGTGACATAGAGCCGCGCCGCGTTCAGCGGCTGCAGGATGTCGTGGCTGGCGGCGGCCAAGAAGCGCGTCTTGGAGATGTTGGCGTCCTCGGCGGTGCTCTTGGCCAGCGCCAGTTCCGAATTCAGCCGTGTCAGTTCCTCGGTGCGGTCGCGCACACGCTTTTCCAGGGTGGCATTGGCGCGCTCCAGCGCTTCGGCGGCCTCGAAGGAAGGCGTGACGTCGGAAAAGGTGATGACCATTCCGCCGCCGGGCATCCGGTTGGAGCGGACCTCGATCACCATGTGACGATCGGGCAACCGTTCCAGATAGGGCTCGCCTTCGGTGGTATAGGCGGCAAGGCGCATTTCCAGCAATGAGCCGCTGTCGGCCTCGCCGAAGCCGGGCGGGCTGATCGCTCCCATGAATTCGAGGATTTCCTGCAGTGGGATTCCGATCTGGACGAGGTGCAGCGGCAACCCCAGAATTTCGCCGAACTGCCGGTTCGAACAGATCAGCTGCAGGTCGGCGTCGAACACGGCGATGCCCTGCCGCACATGGTTCAGCGCGGTCTGCAGGATCTCGCGATTGAAGTGCAGCGCGGCGTGGGAGTCGTCGAGCAGTTTCAGCGCGGCCTTGGCGGAAACGGTGCGTTTGCGCAGTAATAGCGACATCACCAGACGCGAAGACGCCGCGCCGATCGAGGAAGCGATCAGGTGTTCGGCGTGCTGCAGCAGCTCGAAATCGGCCGGCGCGGCCGGATCCAGTCTCGCATTATGGGTCACCGCGAAGGCTTCGAACGAATGGCGTGCGCGGTCGGGCCCCAGATACTGCGCCACGGTGCTCTGGATGTCCTGCACCGTCACCGTGGTGCGCCAGCGCCGGAAAGTCGGTGTCGGCGCCAGCGCATCCGGCACGAACAGGTCGGCCTGCAATCGTTCGATCGAGGACGGCTGGCGCGCCAGCGACAGCACGATATAGGTCAGGACGTTGAGCGAAAGCGACCACAGCACCCCGTGCAGCAGCGGCGGCAGATCGGCGCCGAACAGGGCTTGCGGGCGCAGCGCCTCGATGCCGACCGGCCCGTGCTGCAGGATCAGCATGCCCGCGGTATTGCCGTCCATGAAGCTCGGCAGAAACAGCGTGTAGACCCACACCGCGCCGCCGACCAGCATGCCGCCGATGGCGCCGCGCGCGGTGGCGCGCCGCCAGAACAGGCCGCCGAAAAACGCCGGCGCCAGCTGTGCAATGGCCGCGAATGACAACAGGCCGATCGCTGCGAGCTGCGTGTTGCCGAGCGCACGGTAGTAGAAATACGCCATCGCCATGATGCCGAAGATCGCAAAGCGGCGAACCTTGAGCAGGAAATCGCCAAAATCCTTCTGGCGCGCCGCCGATTGCGGGCCACGCTGCAGCACCAGCGGAACGATGATGTCGTTCGAGACCATGACCGAAAGCGCGACGCATTCCACGATCACCATCGCGGTTGCCGCCGACAGGCCCCCGACGAAGACGCCGACGCTGAGCAGGGGAGCATTTCCCTCCATCGGCAGCGCCAGCACGTACATGTCGCTGTCGACCGCGCCGAACGGGAAGGTGATGAGACCCGCGAGCGCGATCGGAATCACGAACAAATTGATGCCGACCAGATAGAACGGAAACAGCCAGCGTGCCCGGCCGACTTCGGCATCGGTGGAGTTCTCGACCACGCTGACGTGGAACTGGCGCGGCAGCAGCATGATGGCGCAGAACGACAACAGCACCATGGTGAGGAAGTTGCCGATCGAGGGGGCGTAATTGATGGCGCGCACCGCCTCGGGCGTCTTCATCGCGCGTTCGATCAGCTCATGCGGGCTGAACATCCAGAACGTGACGAAGGCCCCGGCGGTGATAAAGGCCACCAGCTTGATGATGGATTCGGTGGCGACCGCCAGCATCAGCCCATGCTGGTGTTCGGTGGCGTCGGTCTGGCGGGTGCCGAACAGCACCGCAAATGCCGCCATTGCCAGCGTGACCATCAGCGCGATGTCGCCGATGATCGGAATCTGGGAAAACGCCTGGTCGTCGCTCAGGATGGTTTCAAGCGAGGAGGCCACCGCCTTGAGCTGAAGCGCGATATAGGGAACCGATCCGATGATCGCGATCAGGGCGACGGTTGCCGCGACGGCCTGGCTCTTGCCGTAGCGCGCGCCGATGAAATCGGCGATCGAGGTGATGTTCTGGGATTTCGCCAGCTGGATCACCCGGCGCAACAGCGGCGTGCACAGCCCGATCATCAGGATCGGCCCGATATAGATCGCGAGAAAATCGACGCTGGTGCGGGTGGCGAATCCGACGGAGCCGAAGAACGTCCAGGACGTGCAATAGATCGCCAGCGACAGCGGATAGATCAGCCCGCTGGCGCGGCCGCGCTGCGTCGGCGACAGGCGGTCGCCATAGCTCGCCACCAGAAACAGGAACCCGATGTAGCCGAAGGCGGCTGCGATCACGCCCCAGTCGTGCAGCATCGCTGCTTACTCCCTGTGAGGCCCAAAGCCCCCACTTCTTCCATTTGCGCGTATTCCGATCGCAGAACCGGTATCCACTTTTGCGGAATACGCGCCTGAAACTACCGCTTTGCGCCGGCGCAGGCGACAGCGAAATGGCTCCCAAATTCGGGAATTCAGATCGTCGTTAAGTCCAGCGGGGCGCGAGGAAGACGCCCCAAGCGACGATAAACCAGGCGGCCAGCCCGCCGAGCAGGGCGATCCGGTAGTCGACCCGACCTGCCGCGAAATAGCAGACCGCGAGAAAGGCCAGATAGGCCGGTATCGTCTTGGCGCCGGCGCGGCAGGCTTCCCGGAACCCGGCATCGTTGCCCTTGGCGCCGACGATCAATAGCGCGATCAGGGCAAAAGTCGGAAATAGCGGCGGAATGCCGGGCAGCGTATTGCCGCGCCTCGACAGGAAGACGGGCTCCGCAGCGATCCGGCGCCCGCGCGCTATTCGGCTGCCAGCGACTTTTTCCGGAGCGGCAGGCCGAGCTGTTCCCAGACCTGCAGCAGCGCTTCGGCGAGCCGATCGATCAGCGCGTCGTCGTGATAGGGCGACGGCGTGATGCGCAATCGCTCGGTGCCCTTGGCTACCGTCGGATAGTTGATCGGCTGGATGTAGATGCTGTGCTCTTCCAGGAGGATGTCGCAGGCGCGCTTGCAGGCTTCCGGGTCGCCGACGAAAAGCGGCACGATATGGGTGTCGCTCGACATCACCGGCAGGCCGGCGGCGGTCAGGATCGCTTTGACGCGGGCGGCGCGGTCCTGATGGCGCTCGCGCTCCCAGCTCGAGGTCTTCAGGTGCCGGATCGCGGCGGTGGCTGCCGAACAGATCGCGGGCGGCAGCGCTGTGGTGAAGATGAAGCCGGGGGCGTAGGAACGCACCGCGTCGATGATGTCGGAACTTCCAGCGATATAACCGCCGAGGCAGCCGAACGCCTTGGCCAGGGTGCCTTCCAGGATATCGATCCGGTGCATGACGCCGTCGCGTTCGGCGATGCCGCCGCCGCGCGGGCCGTACATGCCGACCGCATGAACCTCGTCGACATAGGTCATCGCGCCGTAGCGCTCGGCGAGATCGCAGATTTTGGCCAAAGGCGCGACGTCGCCGTCCATGGAATAAAGGCTCTCGCAGGCGATCAGCTTCGGCCGCTCGGGGCCGGCGGCCCGCAACAGCTCCTCGAGATGCGCCGTGTCGTTGTGACGAAACACCTGGCGCTCGCAGCCGGACTGGCGGATGCCTTCGATCATCGAATTGTGGTTGAGCTCATCCGACAGGATCAGGCAGTTCGGAATCAGCTTGGCGATGGTCGCAATGCCGGTCTGGTTCGAGACGTAGCCGGAGGTGAACAACAGCGCCGCTTCCTTGCCATGCAGATCGGCCAGTTCGGCCTCTAGCTGCACCAGCGGGTGATGGGTGCCGGCGATGTTGCGGGTGCCGCCGGCGCCGGTGCCCACGCGCGTGGCGGTCTCCACCATGGCGCCCACCACTTTCGGGTGCTGGCCCATGCCGAGATAGTCGTTGGAGCACCAGATCACGACGTTGCGCGCGCCCTTTGGCGAGTGCCACACCGCGTGCGGAAACCGGCCGGCGATGCGCTCGAGGTCGGCGAAAACCCGGTAGCGCCGCTCGTCATGCAGGCGGTTGAGGGCGGCACTGAAGAACTGGCTGTAATCCATCGCAAAACTGCCTGTCAGGGAAGCTGGGGGCCGGGGCGGCCAAGTTTTGTCAGAGATGCCTTTTTAGAGCGTTTCCAGGTTTGCTGTCGAGCCGAATCGGGCGGTCGGAAACCTCATGTGTGCGGGGGCCGGGTTGCTTCGCACGCGGACCGGAACTTGATCCTGATCAATACGCCGTGATGCTGCGGCGGGACCCGTGCATTTTGAAAAAATGCGAGCGGACGGGATTTACGTGGTCCTGAGATTTATGTCGTCCTGAAATGCAGCACGCCGTCGGCTTCCTCGGCCGTCAGGCGCCCTTCGACCAGCATGTAATTGACATGCGCGATCAATTCGCCGGCGGCGAACCCCATCTGGTGCACGTCGAGCACGTGCTTGTGGAATACCACCGGCACCAGTTCCTTGGACGTTTGCGGCGTTTCCCGGCAGGCCTCGGCGATCAGCCGGCAGCGGTCCTCGTGATGGTCGGCCAGTTGCTTGATGCGGGTTTTCAGGCCGTAGAACGGCACGCCGTGGCCGGGCAGCACCATGACATCATAGGGCAGCGTCGTGGTCAGGCTCGCCAGTGAGGCCAGATACTCGCCGAGCGAGTTCTGGTCGGGCTCCACCGCCCAGACGCTGACATTGGGCGAGATCTTGCTCAGCACCTGATCGGCGGACAGGAACAGTTTGTCGGCGGCGCAGTACAGCATCACCTGGTCCAGCGCATGGCCGCCGCCGGTGATGACCTTGAAGCGGCGCGCGCCGATGGAAATCTCGTCGCCATGCGAGATGCGGCGATAGGAAGGTGGCAGGATCGAAACCCGCTTCAGGTAATCCTGGCCGCGGCCGAGCAGTTTGTCGGTCAGGCTCTCGTCCATGCCGTGACGGCGGAAGAACAGCCGCTGCGCCATCTTGCGCTCTTCGGTGCCGCGGTTCTGGTGATAGACCGACTGCAGGTATTCCACCTGCGACATATAAAGCGCGCAGTTGAAACGCTCGACGATCCACCCCGCCAGACCGACGTGGTCGGGATGCGAATGCGTCACGATCAGGCGGGTGACCTTGACGTTGCTCAGCGGGCCCTCGAACAAGGCGGTCCAGGCCGCGATCGATTCCTCGTTGCCGAAGCCGGAATCCACCATCGCCCAGCCGTCGCCGTCGGCGAGCAGGTAGATGTTCACATGGTTGAGACGGAACGGCAGCTTGAGCCGGACCCACATTACCCCCGGCATCACCTCGACGACCTGATCCTCGCCGGGGTGATTTTCCCAGGGGTAGCGCAGCGCCTCGGCGGAGGAGTGAACCGTGTCTGTTTTGGAATGCATGGTTTCGCGTCGCAATGATCTCATCTGGAGCGCGATCGGACGCAAAACCGGATACCACTTTTGCTGATCGCGCTCTACCGGCTTAGCCGCACAGGCGGCGCGGCGCCAGCCGAAAAAACGGATGCGGGTTTGGGCTAAACACATGGGTGCTTGAATTGGGGCGTCATTCCGGGGCTATGCGAAGCATAGAACCCGGAATCTCGAGATTCTCCGGTGTGCCGTTGCACAGCTTCGGTCTGGTGCTGACGCACCATCCCGGAGTGACGAATCGCTCACGCCGCCCGGATATTGGAGAGGAAGGCGTCGATTTCGGCGCGCAGCACGTCGGCCTCGCGGCGCAGCGCGTCGGAGGCGCTCAGCACCTCGCCGGCGGCCGATCCGGCTTCGGCGGAAGCGGTGGAAACGCCGACAATGTTGCTGGAAACCTCGGAAGTGCCGCCGGCGGCGTGCTGGATGTTGCGGGCGATCTCGCGCGTCGCCGCGCCCTGCTCCTCGACCGCGGCCGCGATCGCGGTGGTGACCTCGTTGATCTCGCTGATGGTGCTGGTGATGCTTCGGATCGCGCCGACCGCCGACGTCGTCACCTGCTGCATATTGGCGATCTGCGAACGGATTTCGTCGGTAGCCTTCGCGGTCTGGTTGGCAAGGCTCTTCACCTCGGAGGCGACCACCGCGAAGCCGCGGCCGGCGTCGCCGGCGCGTGCGGCTTCGATGGTGGCGTTGAGTGCCAACAGGTTGGTCTGCGAAGCGATCGTCTGAATCAGATCGACCACGACGCTGATGCGCCCGGCGTTTTCGGCCAGGCCCTGCATAGTGGCGTCGGTCGCGCCGGCCTCATCGACGGCCTTGCGGGCGATCTCGGCCGAAGACACCACCTGGCGGCCGATTTCCGCGATCGACGACGACAATTCCTCGGTGCCCGAGGACACGGTCTGGACGTTGACGGACGTTTCCTCGGCGGCGGAGGCCACAGCACTCACGAGCGCGCTGGATTGATCGGCGGTCGCCGACATGCTTTGCGCTGTGGTCTGCATGGAATTGGCCGACTTCTGCAGGCCGTCCAGCGCGGCGCGGACGGTGGTTTCGAATTCGACGATCCGCTCTTCCATGCGGGAGGCGCGTTCGGCCTTGGCGATCCGGTCCTTGTCCTGATCGGCGGAGAGCGCGCGGGCCTCGATCATGCTTTCGCGGAACACCTCCAGCGAATTCGCCATCGCGGCGATCTCGTCGTGCTGGTGCGAGCGGTAGACTTCCGATTCGAGGTCGCCGTCGGACAGAAGCTGCATCGAGCGCTGCAGCGTGCGGATCCGACGCAGGATGTTGCGGCCGACATAGAGCCAGACGAACAGCACCGATCCCACCAGGGTGAGAGCGCCGAGCGCCAGCATGACGATGGTCGCATAAGAAATTTCGCGGCGCGCCTGCCCGGTGGAGGCGTTGGTCTCGCTCTGCACGCCGTCGACGAGCTGCTGCACGCTGATGCCGAGACCGACATTCAGTTTGCGGGTTTCGTCGAGGATGATCTGGCCGTAATCGTTGGCGTCCAGTTCCCGCTGGCGGAGCTTGAAGACGCCGGCCTTGCCCTCGCCGAGCGCCAGCAGTTTCAGTGCCGCGTCGCCCAGTCCCTTGGTGCCCGCGTTCCTGGGCAGGAGATCGAGGTTCGACTTGACGCGCTCTTGCGCGGCTTTGAATTCCTTCTCGATCGCGTCCAGCGTGTCGCTGGAGTTGGCCGAAAGTGCTGCGATCATCTGCGACGCCGCCAGATTGCCGCTGGCAAAGACATTGCCGAGCTGGTCGACCGTCCGGGCGGCCTCGGCCGCGTCGTCGGAAGAAAGATTAGCCGATTGCAGGATGGCGTTGATCTGGGACTGGGCGTCCATCATCGCTGGGCTCGCGGCGGCAACGAAGGCGCCTTGCGTGCTGCGCAGCGCATCATATTGCTTTTCGTGCTGGGCCGCGATGCCGAGCCGTTCCTTCGCCGCCGAACCGAGGCTCTGGATGGTGTCGTCGATGTTCTTGACGGTTTCGTTGAGCGCCGCGACCACGCTCTTGTCGGCGCCAAGCTTGATGATTTCGTCGAGTTTCTGCAGCGTGACCTTTTGGGTCTCCTTCATCTTCTTGGAGCGTTCGTTCAGCACGTCCTCGCTTTCGGAGGCGAGCAGCGCCGGTCCCTGGCTGGCAAGGCTCGCGCTCTGGGCGGAAAGCTGCAGGCTGGCCGCCAAGCGCGGGATGTCCCGACCGCTCAGGTCGACCATGCGCCTGCCGAGATGACCGAGCACCAGGGCTGCGCCGGCGCTGATGACGAGGGCCATGCCCGCGATGACCGCGAAGGCGGCGAACAGGCTGCCCCTGATGCCCCACCGTGGCCGTAAAAAGCCAAAGAACCTACCGAGCTTGCCGATCGAAAATCGCCGCGCCATGCCGTTCCCCGCCCGCTGAATGGGATAGATCGTTCGGGCGGCAGTATCGCGTTACCAGGTTAACAAAATTGGGAATTTTCGGGCCGAATGCGCGAGTTTTGCGCAATAAAACAACAATTTTTGCTTAACGCTTCCTTTCGATCGAATGACCTCGACCGGTCTCCACTTCGTTCGAAAACTGCCAAAAACAAAAAGGCCGGCGCGAGGCCGGCCTTTCCGAAACTGCGATCCGGTCTTGGGATCAATACTTCGCAACCACCGGGCCACCCCAGTTGAAGCGATAGTTCAGACCGGCCTTAACCGTATGCTCGTCGTCGCGGAAGCTCGTCCCCACGATAACGGGGGGACCTGCCGTGAAGGTAGTGCTGCCGAAATTGTAGTACTGGTATTCGATCTTGGCGGACCAGCTTGGGGCGAACATATATTCGAGACCGCCGCCGACGGTGTAGCCGTCACGATGGTTGCCGTTGGTGGAAAAGCCCACCGGAGCGCCATTGGTGGCGACGTTCAGGTTGTTGCCGTCCTTCCATGCGTAACCGCCCTTGGCGTAAAGCAGCGCCGGGCCCCAGGTGTAGCCAAGCCGGCCAGTGACCGATCCAAGCTGATCGTTGTTGGAGGTGACCAGCACGCCGCCCGGGAAGAGCCGGCCGTTGTTGTTGCTGGAGAGCCAGCTGTACTGGGCTTCGATACCGAGCACCCAGCTCGGCGCGAACTGATAATCAAAACCGCCCTGCACGCCGCCGAGGAAACGGCCGTCAGTGCCGGCCAGGCTGTTGTCGCCGGCGAACGCGCCGCCGACGTGACCGCCGATGTAGAAGCCGGTCCAGTTATAGATCGGCGCGGCATAGACCGGAGCCTTGGTGTAGGGCGCGCGAGCGCCGAGATCGGCTGCGAGTGCTGGCACGGTCGCGCCGAGAGCGACGAGGGCCACAGTACCGAGTAGAAGCTTCTTCATTGGTCTTGTTCTCCAACAGATTCTTATTCGAGAGGCGCCGTGCGTCGGCCCCATCCATGGCGCGCACTTAGCCAGCTTTTGAATAAATTGCTGTCACCGTGCGGCCACAGTCAGCAAGTTCCCAACCTGTTGGTGGAACTTGTATTTTCGGTGCTTAATGAGGCCTTAATCAGACCTGAAAGAAGCCTTAATTTCTGGCCTCGAAGCTCACGGAACTGTGATCGAGTTCCGTCGGATCAGCGACGCTAGCGCTGCATCTGCATCAGCTGATCCATCGGCATCATGTTGTGGTTGAGGTTCGCCATGATCCAGAGCGAGCCGCCGATCACGAGCAGGACGATCAGCACGCCGAAAGCCAGCGCCAGCACGTTGTTGGCGTTGTCGGCCCCGGTGGTGATGTGCAGGAAGAACACCAGGTGGACGCCCATCTGCGCGATCGCCAGCACCACCAGCGCCACCGGAATGCTCGGCTGCCAGACCAGATCCGTGCCCGCGACGAAGAACGACGTCGCCGTCAGCAGGATGGCGAGCCCGAGGCCGGCCAGATAGCCCAGCACACGCTCGCCGATGCCGCCTTCGAGGTGCTCATCGCCCGGCGCGATGTCGATGTTGTGATCGATGCCTTCGTGTCCATTCGTCATACGGCACTCCCGAGCAGATAGACCACGGTGAACACGGCGATCCAGATGATGTCGAGCGCGTGCCAGAACAGCGCGAAGCACAGCAGGCGGCGCTGGATGTCGGCGCGGAATCCCTTGGCGAAGACCTGCGCCATCATCGTCAACAGCCAGAGAATGCCCGCCGAGACGTGCAGCCCGTGGCAGCCGACCAGCGTGAAGAACGCCGACAGGAACGCGCTGCGCGTCGGCCCGGCGCCGCGGGCGACGAGGCTCGCGAATTCCCTGGCTTCGATGGTGAGAAAGGCGAGCCCGAAAACGCAGGTGACCGCCATCGCGATCTGGAACCAGAACTTGTTGCGGGCGTCGGCCGCGATCGTGGCAAGCCCGCAGGTAAAGCTCGACGCCAGCAGAAATCCGGTCTCGATCGCGACGTTGGGCAGATCGAACAGTTGGGCCCCGCTCGGCCCGCCCGCCGTCTGCCCGAGCAGCACGGCGTAGGTGGCGAAGAAGGCCGAGAACATCACCATGTCGCTGAGGATGAAGATCCAGAAGCCGTAGGCGGTGACGACGCGCTTGGAAGCGGGACCGGCATGCACGGCGGCCCGCACGTGATGCGGGTCGCTCTCGACGTACGTCATGGTCGCGTCGGTCATCTACGCACTCCCTGCGGTGGCCAGAAGCGCGCGCCGTTCCGCCAGATTGGCGCGGTCGATGCGTGCGACTTCCGCGGCGGGGATGACGTATTCGTCATGGTCGCGCCAGGCGAACGCCACGAAGGTCGCGAACGCGCCAACGAAGCCTGCGGCGACCATCCACCAGATGTGCCAGATCAGCGCGAAGCCCATGATGGTGGCGAAGAACGCGCAGACGAATCCGGTCGGCGAATTGCGCGGCATTTCGATGTCCTGGTAGGCCGGCTCGTTCTTCTCGATGTCCTGCTTCTGCGCCTGCAATTTCATCGTCCAGTACGCGTCCTCGCTGCGGACTTCGGGGGGAATCGCGAAATTGAACACCGGCGGCGGCGAGGCGGTGGCCCATTCCAGCGATCGCCCGTTCCAGGGATCGCCGGTGCGGTCGCGCAATTCCTCGCGGTGGCGGATGCTGACGACGAGCTGCAGAATCTGGAAGACGATGCCGATCAGGATCAACACGGCTCCGAACGCGGCGACGATCAGCCAGGGCCGCCATTCCGGCACGTCGTAATGCTGCATGCGCCGCGTCATGCCGAGCATGCCGACCGCATAGAGCGGCATGAAGGCGACGTAAAAGCCGATCAGCCAGAACCAGAACGCGGCCTTGCCGAAACCCTCATGCAGCCGGAAGCCGAAGGCCTTCGGGAACCAGTAGGTGTAGCCGGCGAAAGCGCCGAACAGCACGCCGCCAATGATCACGTTGTGGAAATGCGCGACCAGGAACAGGCTGTTGTGCAGCATGAAGTCGGCGGGCGGCACGGCGACCAGGACACCGGTCAAGCCGCCGATGATGAACGTCACCATGAACCCGATCGACCACAGCATCGGCGTCGTGAAGCGGATGCGCCCGCCATACATCGTGAACAGCCAGTTGTAGATCTTTACGCCGGTCGGCACCGCGATGATCATGCTAGCGATGCCGAAGATCGCGTTGACGTTGGGTCCGGCGCCCATGGTGAAGAAGTGATGCAGCCACACCATGAACGAGATGACGCAGATCGCCATGGTGGCCAGCACCATCGAGCGATAGCCGAACAGCGGCTTGCCCGAGAAGGTCGAGACCACTTCCGAGAATACGCCGAACGCCGGCAGAATGAGGATGTAGACCTCCGGATGCCCCCAGGCCCAGATCAGGTTCATGAACATCATCACGTTGCCGCCGGCCTCGTTGGTGAAGAAATGGAAGCCGAAATAGCGGTCGAGGATCAGCATCGCGAGCGTCGCGGTCAGGATCGGAAAGGCCGCGATGATCAGCAGATTCGAAGCCAGCGTGGTCCAGCAGAACATCGGCATGCGCATAAGGTTCATGCCCCTGGTGCGCAGCTTCAGCACGGTGGTGACGAGATTGATGCCGGCGACCAGCGTGCCGACGCCGGAAATTTCCAGCGACCACAGATAATAGTCGACGCCGACGCCGGGCGAGTAGGTCAGCTCCGACAAAGGCGGGTAGGGCAGCCAGCCCGTGCGCGCGAACTCGCCGATGACAAGCGATATGTTGACCAGCAGCGCGCCGGTGGCGGTGAGCCAGAAGCCGACCGAGTTCAGGGTCGGAAACGCCACGTCGCGAACCCCGAGTTGCAGGGGGACCACCAGGTTCATCAAGCCGATCACGAACGGCATCGCCACAAAGAAGATCATGATGGTGCCGTGGGCGGAAAAGATCTGGTTGAAGTGCTCGGGCGGCAGATAGCCCTGCGAATGAAGGGCCAACGCCTGCTGCCCGCGCATCATGATGGCGTCGGCAAATCCGCGCAGCAGCATCACCGAGGCGAGCAGCGTGTACATCACGCCGATTCGCTTGTGGTCGACGCTGGTGATCCATTCCTCCCAGAGATAGGGGAGGTGGCCCCTGAGCACGACCCAGGAGAGGATGCCGAGAATACCGAGCGCCACCACGGCGGATGTGATCATCGGAATCGGCTGATCGATCGGAATTGCGGACCAATTGAGCTTACCGAGCATCGGACGCTCCGATGTAGGATTGCGCGGCCTCCGAGGTGATCTTCGGCCCCGGGGCGGGCGGGATCATCTGGGTCGCGATGGCGTGGAACAGCAGGGGATCCTCGAGTCGGAAGGTCAGCGTGTTTTGTTCCACCGATTGCCGGGCGAGCCTGGTGTAGCTGTCCTCGTTCAGAACCTGATCGCTGCGCGCTGTCTTCACCACCCAGTCCGGGAATGCCAGTGGTGATATGACGTGAACGTCGAACAGCATGTTGGGGAAGCCGTCGCCGCTGAAATGTGCCGACAGGCCCTGCAAATCGCCTTCATTGTCGGCGCGGAGATGCAGCCGGGTGACCATGCCGTTCATGGTGTAGATCATGCTGCCGAGTTGCGGGACGAAGAACACGTTCATCACGCTCCCGGACGTCAGTTCGAAGCGCAGCGGCGCACCGGCCGGCACGGTCAGGGTGTTGACGGTCGCGATCCGCTGATCCGGATAGATAAAGAGCCATTTCCAATCGAGCGAGACGACCTGGATCCTGACCGGGCTTCCCGTGCCCTCCACCGGCGTGGCCGGATCCAGCTGGTGCGAGCCGATCCAGGCGACGCCCCCGAGCAGGATGACGGTCAGCGCCGGGATCGACCAGACCACCAGCTCGATACGGCCCGAATACTCCCAGTCCGGCCAGTAGTGGGCCTTGGTGTTGGAGGCCCGGAACCAGAACGCGAAAGCAAAAATCGCGATGATGGTCGGCACCACGATCGCCAGCATGATCGCGACCGAGTCGATCAGGATGGTTTTGTTAGCCGCTCCGATCGGACCCTGGGGATCAAAGATATTCATCGCGGAACCAGAAGATGGAACTCGTCACAACGACGCCAAGCGCCCCAAGGTTCCATCATAAAGGCTCGCCTGGTTCGCGTTTTGCAAAAAACACCGCCCTCGCAGGCCGTGCGAACTGGAAAGTTTTCCGGCTTTATTTGAACTGCGGAATGGTCGGCACGCCGATGTGCGGCTGTGGCAGTGACGGAATTTTGGCGGCGTTTGCGATCCCGCTGGGATCGACCATCACAGTGTTGACGCCGCCGACATTGGCCGGGCCGGCCGGGACGCCGCTGATCGGCACGTTGCCGGATCACCCGCGATTCGCGCGATCGACGCGGCGGGAGAGGCGAAGGCCAGCAGCGCGGCGACGGCTAGTTTTGCTGAAATATCGGACATGGCGAAGCTCCATATTTGTTTGACGAAGCTGATGTAGGTCCACCAATTCGCCGGCACCATTAAATTGAATTTCACAAGAGCGCTTCGGTGCGCCGCTTGCGGGCGCCCGGCGATGCGGATTCCTGGCGGCTGAGAACGCCGGGCGTGAATTTTGCGCAAGGCTATCTGCTCTGATTACGGTTGCGACGTCGGCGCTGCGGTCGAACTCCCCTTCGATCGCATTGTTGGCCGCCGCGATGCCATCATTGCAGGCACTCCACGCAACGGCCAACGTCAACAAGTTCCCGGTCCAGGAAATCGAGGACCGATCCCTGGTTTATCCGACGGTGGCGAAACGCCAGCCCTGTCGCTCGAACGAAATAGCCGTCGGCTTTGGCGCATGCTTTGCTGGTCTGTTCCGGTCCAAAGTAGCTGAAACGGTCCAGACCGGCAGCCGACGAGAGCACGGATTTCTGTTGAATTTGCCCGGGTTTTGCTCCGGAAGGACTGGTGCTGCCAGACAGGATTGAACTGTCGACCTCTCCATTACCAATGGAGTGCTCTACCACTGAGCTACGGCAGCATGCCCGGATCAGGAGAATCGGCCAAAACGGCCCCTACAGGCGGGCCGATCCTTGCCACAAGGCCCCCGCTCGCGCAAGCGCACGAAGGGCCCGCCAGATGACGAAAAACCGGCGAAATCAGCGCGGTTGGCCTGCCGCTGTCTTCGTTCGGCCAGTTCTGGGCCGATCCGGTTCCCGAATTCGTCGGCGGTCCTGCCGGCGCCGGGTTTTCGTCCATCGAGGGTCCGGTGATATTGTCTTTGGGCGCGACGCATAAAAGCGGGTCCATGATGACGGATGACAGGGAAAAGGGCGAAGGCCGGGCAGGCCATCTGGCGAAAAAAGATGCAAGACGGGATCGGCTGAAGGAGGCGTTGCGCGAAAACCTCAAGCGGCGAAAATCGCAGGCGCGGGCACGAAACGACATCGCGCCTGCACCTTCCCATGATGAGTCCGCCGCACCACATGATCGCGGCGGAGAAGAACCGGGCGAATAGCCGGGTTGGGCCCGCGGCAGGTTTTGCTACCTTCCTGTAAGGCGAGACGGAGATGGCTGTGACCCCCGCGACTGGAACCGGCGCTGATGGCAGCGCCTTGCTGGCAAGCGCGTTTCCCCGCCTCGAGCAAACCTTTCCGACGCTGACGCTGCAAGAGATCGCGCGCTTGCGCCGGTTCGGCGAGCAGCGCTCTTACAAGCACGGCGAAATGCTGTTCGAGACCGGCAAGCCCGGGCCGGGCATGTTCGTGGTGCTGTCCGGCAATGTTGCGATCACCCAGCGCGACGGCCTCGGTCATGTCACGCCGGTCATCGATCAGGGGCCGGGGCAGTTTCTCGCCGAGATCGGCCAGCTCTCGGGCCGCGTCGCTCTGGTCGACGGTCATGCCCAAGGCGACGTCGAAACGCTTCTGATCCCGCCGGAGCAGTTGCGCGCGCTCCTGGTCGCCGAAGCCGATCTCGGCGAGCGCATCATGCGCGCGCTGATCCTGCGCCGGGTGAGCCTGATCCAGGGCGGGGTCGGCGGTCCGGTGCTGATCGGGCCGCAGGATTCCAGCGGCGTCATCCGTCTGCAGAGCTTCCTCACCCGCAACGGCATTC
>JBGPSI010000036.1:0-30271 GCA_041490045.1 Bradyrhizobium sp. | reverse complement strand
TGATAGGTGATTTGCCCACCGCGCCCGCTCGCAAACATGGGAAATCGGGGATCGAGCAGGTCGGCGGCCCTGCCGCTGGTGCCGGAGGTGTAGAGCGGGGGGTGTTCCAGGAGCCAGACCAGTTCGCCCGCCCTGTGGGCGGCGATATCGGCGGCGCGCGCCTCCATGGCCGCTACCGCCTCGGGGTAGGGCACCGGGGCGTCCGCTATCCGCCATTCCACGGCCCCGCGGCCGGCGGGGCCGTGGAACGGCGTCAAATCAAGGCTTCGGCGGTCGTTAACCATTGGCTAACCATAACGTGGTGATGTCCGGGCACGCAATTTTGCATGTTTCGTCAGTTCAGGTCACTCGCCCCAGTGCCAACCCTCGATAAAGTCAGCGTCGATCTCATGGTGGTCCTCGGCACCACCACGATGCCCATCCATCAGGTAATGCGGCTCAGCCGCGGCGCCATCATCGAACTGGACGCCACCGAGGCGGACGAGGTCAAGATCCTCGCCAACAACCTGCCGGTTGCCAGCGGCGTCGTGCTGGTCGATCGCAACCGCATCGCCGTCGAAGTCAAGCAAATGCTGCCGAAATCGCCGGGCAGCCGGTAAGCCGAAATCGGATCCCAACTTCGCCGGATTGGCTGCGCTGGCAGGCCTTGTCCCCCCATCCCCGATTTGTTACATCCCGCGCCGTTGATCCGGTCCGGCGTCATTCCGGTGCCGGTTTCCCAAGCGCTCGTGGCGGAATTGGTAGACGCGCTGCCTTGAGGTGGCAGTGAGTAAAATCGTGGGGGTTCGAGTCCCTCCGAGCGCACCAGAGAATCCTGTGATGTGGCGGTGAGTCCGTGCCCGTTCCGAAAGCGTATCCCCAACGATGGGTGTTGGTGATTCGAAGCCGGAAGCTTTCGGAACGCTGCCGGAGCGGGACTTGGTCGGCACCCATCCGCGTCCGCACCGATTCTTAACCCAAAATTGTACGCATGGTGGGGAAGGCCGGGACGGTAGCCTTACCGTAACACCATTGGGGTAGGTTTGGCGCTTGTACCCAGGCTGGCGGTTCCGGCTTGCTACCCGACAGTTTTTTGCGATTGCGCTCGATCAAGGACGGAACCTACGCATGAGAATCCTTAACCACGCCTACCGGTTCATCTCCAACTTCCTGTTTCTGGCGTTGGTCTATTACAGCCTGAATTTCATGGAGAAATATCCGCAGCGTGCGACCCTCGCGATCCTCGTGCTGGTCTATGCGGCGATGCGTGCGGCAACGGTGTTGCGTTCGTTCTATTTCTTCCAGCGTATCGAGCGACTTGAGTTCGAGGCGCGGCGTCTGGCGGGCTTGACCGGGGAGGGACCCGCCGCACTTTCCCAGCGCAAGCAGATCGTCACCGACGTCACCGGCTTGCGTCGCGTCGGCGAGATCAATTCCTATATCGACCTGTTGTTTCTGGCGATGATCGTACTGCTGTGCATCTCGAAGGTCGTGACGAACTGAAGCTTTGTAGCGTTTCGGGCGAAGCCAGCCGGGGATGGGATCCGGGGTGGGTGTGCACAAAGAAAACGGGTCAAAGTGAGAACCCGAACCTCACGCGCTTCTTTTCCTGACCTGCACCAGATGCTTCGGCGCGCCGCCGCGGCCATGCGCGGCCTTGCGGGTGCCGCGGCCGGCCGTCCGGCGGACGCTTCCGGGATGCAGTTTGCCGCGCAGCGTCCGCGCTGAACTGCCCGCAGCGGCCGAAATCGCGTCATGATCGCCGGGGTCGCTGCTTTGCTCCGCGCGGCGCGCCAGGCCCCGCGTCGCGGCGCGCAAGCCCTCCTTTATCTCGAAAACGCTGAGCGCCGGCACCGGCAGGGCTTGGGCAGCGGACTCCGGCGGCAGCGGCGATTGCCGCGGCCAGGGCGCCGGACGAGGCAAAGGCACGCCGTGCCCGACACGTTTGGCGCGGTCCTCGGCCAGCGTCATCGCTCGTCCGTCGCGCCAGTCGAGGTCCGACAGCGCGGGAGCCGGAAGCTTGCCCGCGTCGGCGAACACGAAATTGGGGATTTTGGGCCAGTGCGAAGTCGCCACGTTTTCCGATGGCGGATGCAGCTGCCAGTCCTGCGGCTCGGTCGGCGTCGCCGGATTTTGCGGCGTCGCCGGCACGACGTGGACGATGCGAAAGCCGCGCGCCTTCAGCTCATGCAGGATCCTCGGCAGCGCGGCGACGGTTCGCGCCTGGATATCGTGCAGCAGCAGGATGCCCTTTCCCTTGTCCTCGAGCCGCTTGATCGCGAGGTCATAGACCCGCGCGGAGGAAATATGCCGCCAGTCGTCGGCCGGAAAATCGGCGCTCCAGACCTGGATGCCCTGCGAGGCCAGATAGTCCTCGACGTCTTCGGCGCGCAGTAGGCCCGGAATGCGGAAGAACGGCGCAAGCGCGGCCGCGTCCTCGCCAAGCGCCGATTTCACCGATGCGATACCGTCGTCGATCTCCTGCTTGGCGCGGTCGACGGGCATGTGGTTCATCGTGAGCGGATGAGTCTGGCTGTGGGTGCCGACGCTGTGGCCGGCCGCGATCAGCTTGCGGACGCCTTCCGGATAGGCCTGCGCCATCCGGCCAATCTCGAAGAAGGTCGCCTTCACGCATTGCGAAGCGAGGATGTCGAGAATCTGGTTGCTGTTGCGCGGCAGCGGGCCGTCGTCGAAGGTCAGCACCACCTCGTGATCCCGCAGCGGCAGCGTCTCGGCATATTGCATGGTGCCGATGCGCGGATGCTCGCGCGGATCCACCACCAGCGTGCGCGAGGTCCCGATCGCGTCGGGATGGCCGGGACAATCGGCCGCTTTGGCCGAATATGCGGTGATGCAGGTCAGTAATCCCAGACATGCAGCGGCCCAAAGCCGCCTGCCGACCAAACCCAACGCATCAGCTTTCATAGCGCACCGTCTGCATTCCGCCTCAAGCGGCCGATCATTCGCGCCCTGTCATGAACGGCAGCTTAATGCTCCAGTTCCGCAGACGATTTTGAGACTTCCGTCGCCTCGCCAACATGTGCCGCAGGCTCCGCCGGCACCACATGAACCACGCGATAGTGATTGTCACGCAGATAGCGCAAGAAGGCCGGCAGCATGGCCGCGGTCTGCGCCCTGGGATCGTGAAGCAGGATGATTCCCCGGCCGGCTTTCTTCAGTCGATCGGTGACCAGCTTCAACTCCTGACGGGGGGTCATCAGCCTCCAGTCGCTGGCCCAAAGATCGGCGCCGAACACCACGATGCCGCGCGATTGCAGCAGGGCGACGGCCGCGGGCGTCGAATCGAAGTTGGGAAAGCGAAAGAACGGCGTGCTCGGTACGTTGGTCGCGGCGCCGTGCAGCGCCATTTCGACGGCCTCGATGCCGCGATCGATCCCCTGCAATGCCTGGTCGGGCGGGATCTGGCTCAGGCTGCGGTGGCTCCAGGTGTGGTGCCCGATAGTGTGGCCCCCCGCCGCGATCCTGCGCACCAGCGTGGGATGTTCCTGGGCCGGCTTGCCGACCAGGAAGAACGTCGCCTGCACGCATTGGGCGGCCAGCGCCGCCAGCACTTTCTGCGTCGATGCAGGCGATGGGCCATCATCGAATGTCAGCACCACCTCGTGATCGCCGAGCGGCAGGGTCTGCGGGTACTGTTTCAGCCCGACCCGCGGCGTGCTGGCGGCATCGACGGAAAGTATGCGGGAGGTGCCGAGCGCCCCGTCGCGCGGGCACGTCGCGGCCCGGGCGGCGGCGGTACACGACAGGCTGGCGACAAGGGCCGTGGCCAACAACGTCTTCAATTTCCCGACCCGCATCTGCCCTTCATATTTGTCATTGCGCTTGGTGTTGCCCATTGGGTAATGCGTGAAGCGATAGCTCAGACGAGTTTACCGATCCTGTCAAACGGCGAGGCGCGGCATGGCCGAAGATCTGGATGCCCAAACCGCCGTCCCCATGCTCGACCACCTTCCCATGCGCGCCGAAGATGGCGAAATTCGTCGCCAATTCGTCGAGGAGATCGCGCGCGCGATCCATGCTGCCGATACGCCGTTCCTGCGTGCTGTGGTTGCGGAACTCCACGAGGCCGACCTCGGCGATCTGATCGCGGCGTTGGAACCCGACGACCGCGTCAGCCTGGTTGAATTGACCGGCGCCGATTTCGACTTCTCGGCGCTGAACGAAGTCGATGATTCCGTCCGCGAGGAAATCCTCGAGGAACTCGAACCCCAGACGGTTGCGGAGGGCGTCCGCGAACTGCAATCCGACGACGCCGTCGAATTGCTCGAGGGCCTCGACGAAGAGGACAAGGAGGAAATCCTCGAAAAGCTGCCGCCATCGGAGCGCGATGCGCTGGAGCGCAGCCTCGAATATCCGGAAAATTCCGCCGGCCGGCGGATGCAGACCGAGTTCATCACGGTGCCGCCGGAATGGACGGTCGGGCAGGCGATCGACTACATGCGCGACACGGCGAACCTGCCGGACCGGTTTTACGAGATCTACGCCGTCGACAAGGCGCAGCATTGGCACGGCGCGGTGGCGCTGGATGCGCTCTTGCGTTCGCGCAGGATGGTGCCGCTGGCCGAACTGATCGACGAAGACCGCCGCCGCGTTTCCGTGATGGACGATCAGGAAGAGGTGGCGCGGCTGTTCGGCAAGTATAACCTGGTCGCAGCCCCCGTGGTCGATACCGAGAACCGGCTGGTCGGCGTCATCACCGTCGACGACGTGGTCGACGTGATCGAGGAGGAGGCCGACGAGGATTTGAAAGCGCTGGGCGGCGTCACCAGCGACGAAGAATTGTCCGACAATGTCTGGACCATCGCCAAGGCCCGCTTCAACTGGCTGCTGGTCAATCTCGCCACCGCCTTTCTGGCGTCCTCGGTGCTCGGCCTGTTCGAGGGGCAATTGGAGCAAATGGTGGCGCTGGCGGTGCTGGCCCCGATCGTCGCGAGCCAGGGCGGCAACGCCGCTACCCAGACCATGACGGTCGCGGTGCGCGCTTTGGCGACGCGCGAACTCGGCTCCAACAACGCGTTTCGCGTCGTCATCCGCGAGGGCCTGGTCGGCCTGGTCAACGGGCTTGCCTTCGCTGTCATCACCGGCGTCGCCGCGGTGCTGTGGTTCAAGATCCCGGGGCTCGGGGTGGTGATCGGGCTTGCGATCGTCTGCAATCTGGTTGCCGGCGCGCTCGGCGGCATCCTGATTCCGATGGTGCTGGAACGCGTGCGCGCCGATCCCGCGGTGGCGTCGGGCACCTTCGTCACCACCATCACCGACGTGGTCGGCTTCTTCTCGTTTCTCGGCATCGCCACGCTCTGGTTCGGGCTGAAATAGAGCGCGTTTCGATAACCTCCGCGAGCCATGCAAAAGCGGGTACCCCGCTGCCCGCCTGCTGCGGGTTCCACCCCATCGTGTGCCCCATTTTGGCCACAGCCGGTTTCTTAAACGCCACAAGCGGATTTTAATCCGCTCATTTAACCGGCCGCTTGGCGCTTTTCAGTGCCTCCCATTTGCGGCTTCTTGATCGCGCAGCGCGATCTCCCCTCAGTAAGGAACATCCATGAAGCGTATTCTCATGGCTGCAACGGCAGTGCTTTGTTTGATCGGATCGGGTGCAGAGGCTCGGTCGTACCGGCACCATCATTCGGGTGGTGGTCATCACTATGCGGGTCGGCCCGCGGCATGGTGCGGATGGTACATGCGGACGCAAGTCGGCAGCGATCCCGGCCCCTCGTTCAATCTGGCCCGGTCCTGGGCCCACTATGGATCAAATGCCGGCGGCCCATCGGTCGGGGCTATCGTGGTCTGGCGTCACCACGTCGGCAAAATCGTCGGCCATGAGAACGGTCAGTGGATCGTGCAGAGCGGCAATGACGGCCACGCCGTTCGGACGCGTCCGAGGTCGATGGCTGGCGCAATCGCGTTTCGGTGGAGCTGACGGTCGGAGGGAAACGCCGACGTCTCAGGCAAGCCTGAAACGTGGATTGGACCCGGGCAACAGGCTGGAAAGCCGCAAGCCCGCACGATGCCGATCCATCTTGAAGTCGGCCCGCGCCACAAGCGCGGGCCGTTTTCGTTGTCAGATGTTGGGCGGATAAACCACATGATCGCCGCGAAGGGCGAGAGGCGTGTTGCAAAACGCCGGACCTCGCAGGCAAGCGCTTCTTGATAATTTAATAAACGGGTAACCAAGCCTTAACGCGCATCGCCGAGAGTCTTTCCTCGGAGTCGACCATGCAGCGCTTGCGGCTGAAAGCGGACGGACGGATCGTTGAATTGCGGGACGGGCAGGAGTTTCCGCTCGCCCCCGGGACGCCTTTCGCCCCGCCGGCGACGATTGGCGCCGTGCCACTGGAAACGGCGGCGCTGCCGGCGGTGCGCGACCTGCGCCGCCGTACGCGCCTGACCCAGCAGCAATTCGCCGCACGGTTAGGGGTGCCGGTTGAGACCATCCGGAACTGGGAACAGGGCAAACGCATGCCGCGCGGGCCGGCGAGGGCGCTTCTCGCCGTGATCGCCCACGCCCCGGACACGGTCTTTGCGGCCCTGGCGCGGGCCTGATTGCAAATTGAGGCCTGATTTACCGATCGACTCGTTCCGTCGCCGCGCTTGTTGCAGCGCGCCCCCGGAGGGTCATAATAGAATTTGGTCGGTCCGAGTCCCGCGATGCTGTATGTCGAAGCCAATGGCGCTAGAATCCCCGCAATCGGGCTCGGCACCTGGGAGTTGCGCGGACGAACCTGTGCACGTCTGGTCGAGCAGGCGCTCAGATTGGGCTATCGTCACATCGACACCGCGCAGGTCTACGAGAATGAACGCGAGGTCGGCGAGGGCCTGCGCGCCGCGCACGTCAGGCGCGACGACGTATTCGTGACCACCAAGGTCTGGACCACGCATTTCGCGCCGAACGACCTGGAACGATCCACCAAAGAGAGCCTGACAAAGCTGCGCCTGTCCGAAGTCGACCTGTTGCTGCTGCACTGGCCGAATCCGCACGTGCCGCTGGCGGAGACGCTGGGCGCGTTGGCGCATGCCAAGAAACTCGGCATGGCCAGGCATATCGGGGTTTCCAACTTCACCGTCGCGTTGCTCGACGAGGCGGTGGCGACCTGTTCGGAGCCCCTGGTGTGCGATCAGGTCGAATACCACCCCTATCTCGACCAGACCCGGGTCAGGGAGGCCTGCTCGCGCCACGGCATGGCCGTGGTCGCCTATAGTCCGGTGGCGAGGGGCCGGATCAAGGGCGACGAGACGCTGGTGGGCATAGGAAAGGCTCACGGCAAGACTCCGGCCCAAGTCTGCCTGCGTTGGCTCGCGCAGCAGAATGCCGCGGCGATACCGCGGACCTCGAAGATCGAGCGGCTGTCGGAAAACATCGATATCTTCGATTTCGCGCTGTCCGACGACGAGATGCAGCAGATCTTCGCGATGGGCAGCCCCAAGGGCCGGCTCACCGATTTCGGTTTCGCGCCGAAATGGGATTGAGGCCTTCGCTTGGGCCGCTATGCTGTTGGCGGCGGCGGATTTTGAACAGCTACGATGAACCCAGGTCGGATTTTGCGTGCGGGCATCACGGGATCGGCGGTCGCTCACCTGTCGGTCCTGATGCTGGTGCTGTTCTTCACCGAGGTGCATCCGTACGGCTCGGTCACGGCTGAGCCGATTACGGTCGATATCGTAACGTCAGCCGAGGCACCGCCGGCCCCGAAGAAGGAAGAGCCGCTTCCGGAACCGAAAGCGAAGCCTTCCGACACCTTCGATCTCTCCTCGAAACCGGAAGCCGCGCAGGCGCCCGCGGCTTCACCGCCGCCCGCAGCTGCAGCCCAGCAACCGCCGGCCGCGCAACAGCAACAACAGGCGGCGCTGACCACACCGTCTCCGTCTCCGTCTCCGTCTCCCGCCCCGCAACCCGCTAACGCCCGGCCGCAACCGCAGGCGGCGCCGCCAACGCCAGCCTATACGCCTCCGGAGCCCGATATTTCCATCAAGTATCACGTGATGCTCGGCCTGCCGCCGGATCTTCCCGTGGAGCCGGCCAAGGGCGGGAAGGACGACTACGACGCGCAGGCGTCGAAGAAGGCCGACATCGACTCCGGTCCCGTCGCCGAATTTCGACGTCACTTGAAAACATGCTCGAAATTGCCGCCATCGATCGCGCCGTCGGATAGTGTGATGATCAAGCTCCGGGTGTTCATGACGCCCGATGGCAAGCTCTCCGCCGAGCCCGTGGTGCTGGAGGGCAGCGGCAATTTGAAGGGCCTCGATCTCAGGCAAAGCGCGGTCGATGCGCTGCAGGCTTGTCAGCCCTACACGATGCTGCCTGCGGACCGGTATGGCGAATGGAGCGTGCTCGATCTGACCTTCACGCCGCAGGATTTTGCCGGCTGATCCTGGAGCGGCCGGTTCTAGCTCCCCATCGCGCGCCAGGCGCTCGAGGCGAACTGCCGGCGCCAGGTGACGATCACGACCGCGGCCGTCGATACGAACAGGACCCAGGGGCTGACGAACCAGCCGAGATAGCCGAGCGCGAAGAAGAACGCGCGCTGGCCGCGATTGAAGTGCCTTCCGGCGGTCTCGAACATCCTGGTCGTGCGGATGACATGCGCTTCCGCGCCCGGCGTGTCGCGTTCTTGCACCGGCGGCATCGCCCCGAGCAGGATGGCGACGTAATTGAACAGCCGGTACGACCAGGCGAATTTGAAGAATGCGTAGATGAAGATCAGGATTAGCCCGACGCACTTGATCTCCCACAGCGCCGGCGACGGGGAAAGATCGATCGGCAGGGCGGCAAAGACGGCGAGCGCCTCGTTGGTCGATCGCAGCAAGGCCAGCGCGCCGCCGACCGCGATCAGGCTGGTGGAGGCGAAAAACGCCGTGCCGTTCTGCAGCGAACCCATGATCTGCATGTCGACCATGCGGCTGTCGCGATCGAGCAGGCGCCGGATCCAGGTCTCGCGGTAGGCATGCATGCGGGAGGACAGGCTGTCCTGTCCATAGGCGCTGTGTTCGAGCGTGACGGCGTACACCGTCCATTCCAGCACGAAGAAGCCGACCGCCAGAATATCGACCCAATATCCGCTCATCCCGCATCCCCCGTGAAGGCGAATGCTGCCATGTGCGTTGACGAGCGGCAACCGGCATCGGGCCGGGCGGGTTGAACGGCCGCCGCGCGCCATGGCAAGGTGGTGCGCAACAGAGGATTCCTGCGCATGGCCTTGAAGCTCGTGATCGGTAACAAGAACTATTCGTCATGGTCGATGCGGCCGTGGCTGGCGCTGCGCGCCAACGATATCGCGTTCGATGAAGTCTTCATCCCGCTCTATACCGGTGAGGCCGATAAACGGCGCATCCTGGATTTCACCCATTCCGGCAAGGTGCCCGCGCTGATCGATGGCGACGTCACGGTGTGGGATTCGCTTTCCATCATCGAATATGTCGCTGAGCGGTTTCCGGAAGCCCGGCTTTGGCCGGAGGACCGCGCCTCGCGCGCCCGTGCGCGTTCGATCTCGGCGGAAATGCATTCGGGATTCATGGCGCTCCGCAACGAATGCGGCATGAACCTGCACCGGCCGATCCGCGCGGTCGCGCTGTCGGCGGATGCGCGCGCCAACGTCGCGCGTATCCAGGAAATCTGGACCGAGTGCGGCGAGCGCTACGGAAAACTTGGGCCGTTCCTGTTCGGCAAGTTTGGCGCCGCCGACGCCATGTTCGCGCCGGTGGTGCACCGCTTGCGCACCTATGCGATTGCGGTTGAGCCCTCGGCACAGGCCTACATGGAAACGATGACGGCGTTGCCGGCCTTCCAGGAATGGACGCGCGCGGGCCTCGCCGAAACCCATGTCATCGAGAGGTTCGAAAACGTGTGAAATGGAACTGGCGGATCCACGAAGCGGGTTCCCGTGGAACTTTTATCAGGCTTCCAGAGGCGACTTAAGTTCACATTTGTACATTTTGCGGAACGAATTCGCCTCCAATGCGTGATGTCCCTGGCTGGATGTCATTGGGGGTCTTGTCCGTGATCGGTCGACAATATTTCGCACGCCAGGCGAAGACGCTTCTCAAATTCGCCAACTCAACCACGAACCCGCAGCTCGCCGCGGTCCTGATCGAAAAGGCGGCGAATCTCAAATCGCAAGTCGATGAGACGGAACCGCCGCGGGACCAAAGTCCATGGCCTCCCGACGTTGAGACGGCGCGCCCGGATGGCCGGCAGGAGCCGTAGCCGTGAAGCGGCTTGACCGAACCACGCAAAAGGTTCTGAATCGGGAACCTCCGCCGGCGCGCTCAGCGAAAGGATTTGGCCATGGGAATTCTCGATTCACTGGAAAACTCACCGGCGTTCAAGGGCGCCCTCGGCCAGCTCGAGGCCGCTGTGGTCCCGGTGGTGTTGAGCGAAGTGCTTGGCAATGGCGGTCAGGGCGGGCTGAACGCGATCGTCGCCAAATTGCAGCAGGCCGGGTTCGGCGACCAGGTCAAATCCTGGATCGGAAATGGTCAGAACCTGCCAATCACTGCGGAACAGTTGCAGCAGGTGCTTGGCAGCGACACCGTCAAGCAGCTGGCCGCGCGGTTCAATATCCCGGTCGATCAACTCGCCAAGGTTCTGGCGCAGCAACTGCCCACGGCGGTGGATCATGCGAGCCCGGACGGCGAGCTGCCGCATAAGGCCTGAAGGCCGCGAGGGCGGGCTCCCGGTGGCGGCGGGCCCAATTTGCCTACACCCCCGGAACTGGTGTTATCATACTGAAAAACCTGCAAAATCCGCGCATTTGCTATGTCCGGATGTAACTGGCCAACGGGATTGGCGCTGTGCTATATAGCCGCGGGATCTTCAGTCGGCCGAAGCAAGCGGGACCGTGGGCACGGCCGACGTTTTTTGCGTATGGAGAGGGCGTTGAAGCACAAATACAACGTTGGTGAGACCGTCTATTTCACAGCGAGCAATGTGGCGCGTCCGGCCGCGAGCGGTACCTATGAGGTGATCCGGCTGCTTCCGACCGACGGCGACGACTGCCAGTACCGGATCAAGAGCTCGACCGAAGCGTTCGAGCGGGTGGCCAAGGAAAGCCAGCTCAACGTCTCCTGAGAGGCCGCGCGCGCGGACGGATGAGGCGAGTTCCATTTCGCCGCTCGCCGTCAAAAGGCCTCAGAAACATTCTGTGCCTATGAAGGCGAAGGAATTGGCATTCACACTCGTGGAATGCGTTCTATGCTGCGTTGAGGGACATCGCGCATGAACTGGGCTTGGGCCACATCGCTCGATCAAATCTGGCGTTCGCCGTCATTCGCGATGTGGCTGACTTTGGCTGCAGCGGGATTCTTCGGGATCATCGTGCTGATCACGCTGTTGCGCGCCGAGAAATCGGTCGCCAACGGAGCGCTGACGGTCATCACGCTGCTGGCTGTCGGCATCGCGGTGGCCGCGACGATTCGCGATTTCGGTCCCGCCGGCGGGCCGGCGTCCGCCGAGACGGCCGGATTCCCGCAGCCCATGAATGCCGCGCTGCCGGCGTTGTCGTGCATCGACGATATCGCCGGCGACATCGTCCTGACGGCCTGCGAAAAGGCCTTGTTCGGTTCAGCCGAAAGCGCGGCGGCGGCGGTCTCCTATGCGGCTTCCCAGATCACGCGGCTGACCGCCTCCGGCGACGTCGCCTCGGCCAACCGGAGCGTGACGCCGGAACTGCAGATGCTGCGCGCTGCGGTGGAGCGCGATCGCTACGGCCTGATGGCGCAGGTGCTGCTGGCGCGCGATCATTGTACGCCGTCGAACTGCAGGGCGTTCCGCGCGCTGACCGATAGCCGCCAGATCGTCGCCAACATGGAAGGGCGGCCCTATGACGCCCTGATCGCGCGGTATGCGCCGCTGTGGAACGCGCCGGCAGTGCCGGGGCCGATTGCCGCCCTCGCGCCGACGATGCCGACGGGCAGACCCACCAATGCCGATTTTCCCTCGGCGGCATCGACCCCGCCGGTCAGCATCATGACGCCGGAGCCAGCGGCGTCGCCGGCGCCGCGCGCGCCGGCATCGCCGCCGGCTGCGAATGCGCCGTCACCGCGTCCGCCCGCCGCGGCAAGCAACGCGCTGGCGGCGGCCAAGAAGCCCGCCGCGCCCAAGCATACTCCCGCGCCGGTCCAGCTCGTGCCACCTCCGGGCGCGCCCGTGCCGGCGGCCTCGAACGATTGACGCAACATCTTTTTGCGCGAGCCTGACCTGTCGGGAAACCGGGGAAAACCGGTTTCCACTTTCCGGACCATGCTCTAAACCTCGCCCCATGCCACTTCATCTCATCAAGCTTGCCGTCGGCTGCGAGTCGGTCAAGGAACTCAAGGGCTGGGTCGCGGAGCGCATGCAGACCGCGAAGAAGAAGGGCCTGCCGCTGCATCACGTCCATATCACCCGGATGACGCCGAAGCGGGTCGACGAGGTGCTGGCCGGCGGCTCGCTGTACTGGGTGATCCGCGGCGAAATCGCGGCGCGGGAAAAAATCATTGCCATCGAGCCGTTCCGCGACCGCGACGGGATCGGACGATGCCGGCTGGTGATGCAGCCCAAGGTGATCCCGGTGCTGCCGCGGCCGATGCGCCCGTTCCAGGGCTGGCGCTATTTTCCCGACGGCGACGTGCCGCCGGATCTCAAATCCGCCGGTGCCGGCGTCGCCGCGATGCCCGAGCCGTTGCGCCGCGAGTTGCGCGAACTCGGGCTGCTTTAGCGCGCTTTCTAAACCCCGACATTGTCGATCAGCCGGGTTTTTCCCAGCCTTGCCGCGACCAGGATGCGCACCGGGCCGTCCTTCACCGACGATATCGGCGCCAGCGTCTCGGCGTGGCGCGCCTCGAAATAGTCGAGCACGAATCCGGCGTTGGTGATCAGCTCGGCGCCGCCGGCCATCGCGGCCTCGAAATCGTCGCCGGCCCGAAGACGCTTGGCACTTTCCTTCATGGCACGGTACAGCACCGGCGCCGTGCTGCGTTCCTCCGGCGACAGATAGACGTTGCGTGACGACATCGCGAGGCCGTCGCGTTCGCGCACCGTGCGCGAGCCGATCACCTTGACGCCGAGGTCGAGATCCCCGGCCATCCGCGTCACCACCCGCAATTGCTGGAAATCTTTTTCGCCGAAGATCGCAAGATCGGGGCGGACTTGCGTAAACAGCTTGCCGACGACGGTTGCGACCCCGCCGAAGAAATGCGGTCGGAACCGGTCTTCCAGACCCACGGTGGCCGGGCCTTCCGGCACGATCCGGGTGGCGAAGCCGTCCGGGTACATGATCTTGACGTCCGGATTCCAGATCGCGTCGACGTTCTCTGCGGCGAGTCTTGCGACGTCGGCCTTCCAGGTGCGCGGGTAGGAACCAAAATCCTCGGTCGGCGCGAACTGGGTGGGGTTGACGAAGATCGAGACGATTACCCGTTTGGCGCGGCGTTTCGCAAGCCGGACCAGCGACACATGGCCGTCATGGAGCGCTCCCATGGTTGGCACCAGCGCGATCGTGGCCTTTTTCGCGCGGAGGCCGTCGACGGCGCGGCGCAATGCAGGGACCGTGCGGACGATCATGGGACTTCGCGACATCTGGGCTCGATCTCTGAAGGGCAGGGAGGCAGCGAGCCCTGACCGGTGGCGGGAAGCGGACCATACCAAGCTCAGGGCTTGCCCGCCAAGCGCACAGCACGCAAGCGGGCATTCGCCGATTGCGCGGACGTCATGTCGAGCGCGAAAAAAATCGGCAGCTCTGCCATGTCGCGATTCCGATTCATGATTAAGGCGGACGGCGAACGATTTATCGATGTCGTTGCGCATTTCGCTTGACCGCGGACGCGCGGAATTTGAAGATATCCTAGGGATCAAAACACATGTTAGTGCAGACCAGTCAGGGGCAATCGGGCTCGGCGCACGTCGTTGTGCTGGGCAATGAGAAGGGCGGCTCGGGCAAATCCACCACCGCCCTGCACATCGCCGTCGCGCTGATGAAGGCCGGCCAGCGTGTCGCCACCATCGATCTCGATTGCCGCCAGCAAAGTTTCACCCGTTACATCAACAACCGCGGCGCCTGGGCGCGCCGGACTGGCCTCGATCTCGAAATCCCCGTGCATTGCTGCATCAAGCTCGGCGAGACCATGCAGATCGCCGACAATGAAAACTCCGAGTTCCAGCAGTTCATGGATGCGGTCAGCGCGGTCGAGCGGAGCTTCGACTTCATCGTGATCGATACCCCGGGATCGGACAGCTACCTGATGCGCCTGGCGCACTCGATGGCCGACACCCTGGTGACGCCGATCAACGACAGCTTCCTCGACTTCGACGTGCTGGGAACCGTCGATCCCGCGACCTATTCGGTGACCGGCGAGAGCCACTACGCGGAGATGGTGCGGGATACGCGACGCAAGCGCCGCCAGCTCGACGGTGCCTCGACCGACTGGATCGTGGTCCGCAACCGGCTTTCGATGCTGGGATCCCGCAACAAGCAGCTCGTCGCTGACAGCCTCAACGATTTGGCGTTCCGGCTCGGTTTTCGCTCGATCGACGGTTTCGCCGAGCGCGTGGTCTATCGCGAGTTCTTTCCGCGCGGCCTGACCGCGCTCGACGACCTCGACGAGGCAACGCTCGGCACCCGCCCGAGCCTCGGCCATGTCACGGCGCGCGAGGAGGTCACGAGCCTGTTGCGTCAGCTGAAACTGCCGCTCGACGAGCGCGGCCGCCGCCGTGCCGCCAACCGGGCCGAATGGTTCAGCCAGATCGACAAGCCGCTCGAGGTCCATGACATCCTCGGCGCCTAGAGGTTGTGGTAAGCTGTTACTGCTAGCAAGCCGAGCCCTCCGTAGAAGCCCGGAATTGACCCTTGGCTGATCTGCTTTTACCAACGATTTTTTACTGCCGCTTTACTCAAAATTCGAACTTGGCCTTCATTTGCCGTGTCCGACAAGAGAAACGTGCCTCGGCTTGTGCAGATGCACAAAAAGATGCGTCGCACAATGAACAGGCGGTCAATTCACAACATTTAGCCTTCCTGTCACGCGGCCGTGACATATATTAGCCACCAAGGGCTGCGGAGTCTCGGCACAGGAATTGGGCTCTGACGTCGGTGGACAGGGATAAACATGAAACGTGGAATCGCCATTCTGGTTTCGTTGACCGTGTTGTTGGCGGTTGGATATTTCACCATCAGCAAGTGGGCGATCAGCCACCAGACGATTACGTTCTACGATGCATCCCGCAACAACCGTCCGGTTGCGGTTGATGTCGCCGTACGGCGCGACAAGGAAATGCAGGCAAATGCCGGCATGATTACGCTGCCGGTGGCGATCCTCAACCACGGCAACACCGTCAAATACACCGAGTATTCTTTCCTGGCCAACGCGTTTGCTGCGCGCGGTTATATCGCGATCAGCATCCAGCACGATCTGCCGACCGATCCACCCATGGTGACGAAAGTCGGCGAGCTCTATGTCGGCCGGCAGCCGCAGTACCTGCGCGGCGTTGCCAATATCCGCTTCGCCGTCTCCGAAATGCAGAAGGTGCAGCCGAACGCGGACTATGAACATCTGACCATCGTGGGACATTCCGCCGGCGCCGATATCTCGATGTATTTCGCCAAGCTGCATCCCGAACTGGTCAAGAGGGTCGTGACCCTCGACAATCTGCGCGTGCCGTTCATCACCGACGGCCGGTTCAAGATCCTTTCGTTCCGTTCCAAGGATCCCGTCTTCAAGACCGATCCCGGCGTCATTCCGTCTGAGGAGGTTTGTGAAAAGGCCGGGATTACGGTGGTGCGCACCGACTTCCAGCACAACGACATGCGCGATACCGGCCCCGATACCGCAAAGGAATCGATCCAGGGCATGCTCGACAAATTCATCGAGGACGACAGCCCGCTCAAGCCGGTCGTGACAAAGACGTCGCCGCTGATGACCGATGCCGGCCCGGTGGCGCCGTTCGTCCCGGTCAATCCTCCGAAGACTCCGGCCGCGCCGCTTCAGAACTGACGCCGGTACCGGCGTTCGGCCTATGGATTGCTTCCGTCGCGATTGGACGGAGGCGACTGACGCATTGACCCCTCGTTGATCGCGGTCCACATAGAAATTGCTGTAAATCTGCGAACGCTGATGTCACGCGAACCGACCGGGCCGAAATCGCCAACCGAGATTTCCTCGACGCAAGAGGCCGCGTCCGCCAAGACGTCAGGCAAGGGCGGTTCGCTGCCTGAAGCGATGTCCGCTTCCGAAGAGATTGCCGCCTTCGTCGCCAAGGCCAAAGCGATGTCGCCACATGCGCCGGGTGCGCGGGGCCGGCTGGTATTCGCGCTCGACGCCACCATGAGCCGGCAGCCGACCTGGGATATGGCGTGCGCGCTGCAGGCCGACATGTTTCGCGAGGCCGCGGCCATCGGCAGTCTCGATATCCGCCTCGTCTACTATCGCGGCCTCAGTGAGTGCCGCGCCACGGGCTGGATTTCCGACAGCGCGCAATTGGCGAAACTGATGGCCAGGATCGATTGCCGCGGCGGCAACACCCAGATCGGCAAGGTATTGTCGGAAGCGCGACGCGAGGCGGTCGCTTCCGGCGTGCGCGCATTGGTCTTCGTCGGCGACGCCATGGAGGAGAATGTCGACGATCTCTGCGCCAAGGCCGGCGAGCTCGGTCTGCTCAAGGTGCCGGTGTTCATGTTTCAGGAAGGGCACGACGCCGACGCCGAGCAGGCGTTCAAGGAGATCGCGCGCCTGACCGGCGGGGCGTGGTGCAGGTTCGACCCCGGTGCCGCGGCGCAGCTGCGCGAGCTGTTGCGCGCCGCCGCCGCCTATGCCGCCGGCGGCCGCGAGGCGCTGCTGCGGCTGTCGAAGTCCGCGAGCGGGGCCGCCAAGCTGCTCGGCCAGATGAAGTAGTTTCGTCGCCGGCGTCCTGGCATGCCGGAGCCGCCTGCGGGGGCGGGAACGATCGGCGGCTCGAAGCGCGTCGTCACCGGATCACCCCGTCGTTGCCGCTTTCGCCAGAGCGGCGAGCGCGCCGGTCAGGACACCGACCGCGGCCTCGGTCTCGCCGCCCAGTCCGTGCCGCCTCCCAAGCCAGTCGGGATCATTATAGGAAAGCCAGGTGTCGCCCGCCGCATCCTGCCAAACCAGCACCTTCAGCGGCAGGTCGATGCCGATGGTCTGAACCGATTGCATCAGCGGCGTGCCGCCCCTGGCATTGCCGAAAATCAGGACCTCGGTCGGCCGCAGCGGCAGCCCGACCGCCGTCGCGCCGGCGGCATGATCGATCCGGGCAAACACAGTCATGCCCTTGGCCTTCACCGCGGTTTCGAGCCGGTTCATCGTGTCTTGCGCCCCGAAACTGCTCCGTATCGTTGTCAATCCGTCCGCCGCCATCGCGCCCCTCCCTTAAGTTCCGGCCGTGGTCATCCCGCGGGGAAACTAGCACTGTCGGTACCAGAGGGCTTTTCGGTTCGCCCTTTCCTGGAAGCGGATAAGCCCGGCATGCTTTTTGTCGCCGATCTCACTATATTGGGCGGATGCCAACCCTGATCGCCGGCGCCGTCGCCGTTCTTCTTCTTTATTCGCTGCTGCAGATGTTTCGTGCGGCCAATCCGGTCGTGCTTGCGCGCGCGATCAAGATCGGGGGCGGCATCGTGGCGCTCGCGGTCGCCGCCTTTACCGGCCTCAGGGGCGAACTCGCGGTTGCCATCCCGATCGGCATTTTCGGCGCAGGTCTGCTCGGCTGGTCGCCGTTCGGGACTTCGGGTTTCCCCAATATCGGCGGAATGTTCGCAGGCCTTGGCTCGCAACGTTCCTCAGGACAGGCCTCGCGGGTCCGTTCGCAATATCTCGATATGATGCTCGATCACGATAGCGGCGAACTCTCGGGCCAGATCGTGGCCGGACCCTATGCCGGCCGCAACCTGGGCGAATTCGACCTGCCGCAGCTGACGGCGATGATCTCCGGCTTCGACGCGGAGAGCGTGGCGTTACTTGAAAGCTATCTGGACCGCAGGTTTCCCGCCTGGCGTGAGAACGCGCAGGGAAATGCGGCAGGAGGGCAGCGCCGCACGGCGTCGAGCGGCAAAATGACGGACGAGGAGGCCTACCAGATCCTTGGCCTGCAGCCGGGGGCGGGGCGTGACGAGATCGGCCGGGCGCACCGCGCGCTCATGAAGAAACTGCATCCCGACCAAGGGGGGTCGACGTATCTCGCCGCCCGTGTAAACGAGGCCAAGGATACTTTGCTTCGAACGCATCACAGCTGACTCCAGACAACACTACCGACGCCACAAACCGATGACTTCCGTTCCTCGCTCCAGCTGACGCCCCGTTGCCGCCCGCCGTTATCCGGCGTGGTCGATCTTTCGTGTCTGCAGTATTAACCGCTAAATCTTGACGAGAAGTTTGCAACCGTGAGGTTGCTGCGTGATCGAATTGACGCAGGACCTGCCCGAAACCGGCTTCGAGGCCGGCATCTGCGCCGTTCACCCGAGATGCGTTTGGAAATCGGAGGGGAAAAGCCCGGGACCGCGGGCGGGGGGCGCGCGCCCGGTCACAAAATTCCGCGAAGCCGTGACACCGCCAGATCATGACCGGGGTAAGCAAGGCGCAAACGCGCCGTTGCCGCCATCCTGATTTGTTAACCGATGTCGATCAGTTGCGGACGGTGATGCAGGAGATGTCGGAGCGCTTCAGCGTGCGGCATACCGCCTCGGCCTGATCGCGGTCGAGGCCGGCGAAGCGGGCCCGGTACAGTTTCTTGTCGCCCTTGGCGACGACCGGCTCGGTGAACGGATCGGCCTTCGCGAGCAGACCGCGGGCCTGGTTGCGGGCCGCGTCCAGGCGCTGCTGTGCTTCGTTTTCGCTATCGAGCGCGCCGACCTGGACGATCCAGCCGGTGTGGACCGCAGCCGGCTTGTCGGCGTTGTTTTGCTGGACGGCCTGCTGCCGGGAGCGGGCGGCCGGATCCGCATAGGCCAATGCCTGGGAGGAGGACGTGGAAGAGGCGGAGAGGCTGGAGGCGGGAAGCACGCCGAGCAGACCGTTGCCGGTGCCGTGGCCGGCGGGCTGCGGCGGCAGTTCGGGTTTTGCAGCTTCGGTCTTGGCGACCTCGAACCTGCTTGTTTCGGCCTTGTTGCCCTCGGCTCTGGCCATGACCGCGCTCGATGTCTCCGGCACTTCCGGGCGTGGCGCCGGGATCGCGCTGGTGACCGGCGGGGCCGGCTGGGATGGAGCGGCCGAGGCCAGCTTCACATTTCCGGCCTTGATCTGAACGGTCTTGACCTTGACCGGTTTCATCGGTTCGGACGAGCCGGGAATGATGGCAAGCGCCTGCGCCTGGATCACCCCATTGGTCAGCGGAGCGGGCTCGGTCTTGGCCGGCGGTACGGCCGCGGCGGCGGCGGCGAAAATCGATCGGGCGACCGATCCGGTCGGGCGGACCGCAGCGGCCGCGGCCGGCTCAGCCGCGGCGGAGGCGACCTGAACCGCATCCTGCGCTGGAGCCGTGGGCTCCGATCGCTGCTCGGTCTCGGCCTGCGCGAAATCGGTGGCAGATTCGGACGAGTTGCGCTCGGTGATCGCGGCGACGGTGCGCTTGCTGGCGGCCTTTTCGAGATTTTCGGCGAGCAGGTTGCGCATGATGGCGTCGCGCGAGCCGCCGCTGCGGCCTCCCAGCACCACGCCGACCAGGAAGCGGTTGCCGCGGTGCATCGACGTCACGAGATTGAATCCCGAGGCGCGCGTATAACCGGTCTTGATGCCGTCCACGCCTTCGACGCTGCCGATCAGGTGATTGTGATTGCGGATCGTCTGGCCATGATAGTTGAACGCGGCCGTGGAGAAGTAGCGATAGTAGCGCGGAAAGCGGTCCTGGATGGCGCGGCCCAGCATCGACTGATCGCGCGCCGTCGTGACCTGTTCGTCGTTCGGCAGGCCCGAGGCATTGCGATAGGTCGTCCGGCTCATGCCGAGCGCGCGCGCCTTGCGGGTCATCAACTTGGCGAAATCGTCTTCATCGCCGCCGATGGCTTCCGCGATCACGACCGCGGCGTCATTGGCTGAGCGCGTCACCAGTCCCTTGATGGCGTCCTCGACGCGGATGGTCTGACCCGGGCGCAACCCGAGCTTGGTAGGAGCTTGCTCGGAGGCGTGTTCGGAAACCTGCATTTCGGTATCCAGCTTCATCTTGCCGGCCTCGAGGCGCTCGAACAACAGATAGAGCGTCATGATCTTGGTCAGCGAGGCCGGATGACGGCTGGCGTCGGGATTGCTGGCGGAGAGGGTGGCGCCGGAATTGCCGTCGACGATGATGGACGAGAACGCCGGGCTATAGCTTTCGCTCGCTTCCTGGTGGTGGCGGGCATGGGCGTGGTGACGGGTGTGCCGGTAACGTCGCGCTTCGGCGTTGTCGCTTGTGAAGAGGATCGCTGTGGAGACCGTGACCAGCCCGAAAATGCAAACCCGCAAAACACGCGAGGAGCCCAAGGTTGTGCGAAACATGAACTTCCCCGTCCCAATTTCTGTCTTGATCACCGGTTCGTGAGGCCAAATTATGCCCAACCGCCGGCGAGGTTTCCCTGCTCAAACCGCCCGATCGCGGCAGGCTTTTCCCGCTGCACCGCGGTCGAAGCCACCATTCGAGCTAAGAGACTGTGCGAAAACGCCTTTCGGCTGCCTGCCCGACCCGGACAAGTCTGGGAATCAGGTTAGGGGGCCTGAGTTTCCAAAAGATTAATTATCCCTTGCGTAATCCCTTGGCATTCACCGCTAATTCCTGCATTTGTGCGTCGCACAAAGATTCTTGACTTTTTTGTGCGCTGCACTATATTGACGCGGTGTCAAGGGAGCCGGGACCTCCCGGCAGGTTGCACATCAGTCTGGGAAGGACTCTCCATCATGATTAAAGTTGAAGACATTCAGCAGTACGGCAAAGAGCACCTCGATACGGTTGTGGCCTCGGCGGCCAGCGTCCAGAACGGCCTTCAGGCCATCGCCAGCGCTTATGGCGACTACACCAAGAAGTCGTTTGAAGACACCAAGTCGTTCGTCGAGAAGCTGTCCGGCGTGAAGTCGCTGGACAAGGCGTTCGAAGTGCAGACCGAGTTCGCGAAGTCCGCCTATGAGACGTTCGTTGCGGAGTCGCAGAAGATCGCAGGTCTCTATACCGATCTCGCCAAGACCACCTACAAGCCGATGGAAGGCCTGGTCGCGAAATTCACGCCGGCCGCCGCCTGACAAGTTCGGCGCCATTGCGAAGATCGAAAAGCCCGGCCGTATGGCCGGGCTTTTTTCTTGTTGCGGATTTGCTGGAATCATTTCGCGACAGGCCGCAATCGCGGCCGTGATGCTCCGATCGAGGTGAAAGCCGTGATCCCGGAAAGAGCGTCGCGAAAGCCGGGCAAAGGCCGAATCGGCCGCCAAAACGCGGCTTGCCATCGTCAAGGCCCGCTAAACCGCCGACAGGCTTTTTTTGTCAAATCGGACAGGATTGATTAGTCTTGCCGGGATCGCCGGGCTTGGAGTCGGACCCGTCGCAGGTCGCATCGGACCCATAATTTGCGCGCTTGCGGCGAACCGAAGGCAGTCCCATATTGCTGTTATCGATCCAGCGGATGGGTCGGCCGGCCGGGAACGGCGATCCGGAAAGCGTCTCCGGAACTCGTCAAAATGCCGTCCGGCAGGAAGGTATGGCCCGGTCGCTGTCCGGTTTCCATGGGGATTTCGAACGCCTGTGCCATGTTGCAATCAGCTTCCAGAAATGACCCGTCCGCGCCAGCCGCCGTCGCCGCATCTGCTCCCCGAATGAGCAACGATGAGAGCCGCGGCGGCGCTCCCGGCGGTCCGGCCACGTCGGTGATCGCCAAGGTCAAGCCGAAGACCAAGCGTCCCAATCTCTATCGCGTCCTGATCCTGAACGACGACTACACACCGATGGAGTTTGTCGTTCACGTGCTGGAGAAGTTCTTCCAGAAGGACGTCGAGGCCGCAACCAAGATCATGCTTCACGTCCATCATCATGGGATCGGGGAGTGCGGGGTGTTTACCTACGAAATCGCCGAGACCAAAGTCACGCAGGTGATGGATTTTGCGCGCAAGCACCAGCATCCCCTGCAATGCGTGATGGAAAAAAAATAGCGCCGCGCGAAATCCACCGGAAAACGGGAACGGGTTTTGCATCAAAAGGCGAGGGATCAGTCTGGCCTGCGCCTTTGTCCGGGTGTTCGCCCGGGTTTTGGATGTAAGCTTGCCATCCCAGCGTAAACGAGTCGCGGAAACCGCTCTTTTGCCGTGATCTTGGATGACTATATGACAAAGGTTGTTGTTGCCTGAGAGGGCAACGGCGATCATGATGATGGCGGGGGCCACAGAGGACGCGATGCCGACTTTTTCCCAAAGCCTTGAACAATCCCTGCATCGTGCGCTGGCGATTGCAAACGAGCGTCACCACCAATATGCGACGCTGGAACACCTTCTGCTGTCGCTGATCGATGACTCGGATGCGGCGGCCGTCATGCGCGCCTGCAGCGTCGATCTCGACAAGCTGCGCACCAGTCTCGTCAACTATCTCGAGACCGAGTTCGAGAACCTGGTCACCGACGGGGCCGACGACGCCAAGCCGACCGCGGGCTTTCAACGCGTGATCCAGCGCGCGGTGATCCACGTGCAGTCGTCCGGCCGCGAGGAAGTCACCGGCGCCAACGTGCTGATCGCGATCTTCGCCGAGCGCGAGAGCCATGCTGCGTATTTCCTGCAGGAGCAGGACATGACCCGCTACGACGCGGTCAACTATATCAGCCACGGCATCGCCAAGCGGCCCGGGGTTTCCGAGGCGCGTCCCGTCCGCGGGGTCGACGAGGAGACCGAGACCAAGGGCAATGAGGATTCCAAGAAGAAGGGCGAGGCGCTGGAGACCTACTGCGTCAACCTCAACAAGAAGGCGCGCGACGGCAAGATCGATCCGGTGATCGGACGCAACTCCGAGATCAACCGCGCGATCCAGGTGCTGTGCCGCCGGCAGAAGAACAATCCGCTGTTCGTCGGCGAAGCCGGCGTCGGCAAGACCGCCATCGCCGAGGGCCTCGCCAAACGCATCGTCGACAGCGAGGTGCCGGAAGTGCTGGCGGCGGCCACCGTGTTCTCGCTCGACATGGGCACCTTGCTCGCGGGCACCCGCTACCGCGGCGATTTCGAGGAGCGGCTGAAGCAGGTCCTGAAGGAACTCGAGGCGCATCCGAACGCCATCCTGTTCATCGATGAAATTCACACCGTGATCGGCGCCGGCGCCACATCCGGCGGCGCCATGGATGCATCCAATCTGCTGAAGCCGGCGCTGGCATCGGGCACCATCCGCTGCATGGGCTCGACCACCTACAAGGAATACCGCCAGCACTTCGAGAAGGATCGCGCGCTGGTGCGCCGGTTCCAGAAGATCGACATCAACGAGCCGACGGTGGAAGACGCGATTGCTATCCTCAAGGGCTTGAAGCCCTATTTCGAGGACTATCACCGGCTGAAATACACCAACGAGGCGATCGAGGCCGCGGTGCAGCTGTCGTCGCGCTACATCCACGACCGCAAGCTGCCGGACAAGGCGATCGACGTGATCGACGAGTCGGGCGCGGCGCAGATGCTGGTCGCGGAGAACAAGCGCAAGAAGACCATCGGCATCAAGGAAATCGAGACCACGATCGCGACCATGGCGCGGATTCCGCCCAAGAGCGTGTCGAAGGACGATGCCGAGGTGCTGAAGCATCTCGAAACGACGCTCAAGCGCGTCGTGTTCGGCCAGGACAAGGCGATCGAAGCGCTGTCGGCCTCGATCAAGCTGTCGCGGGCGGGCTTGCGCGAACCGGAGAAGCCGATCGGCTGCTATCTGTTCTCGGGTCCCACCGGCGTCGGCAAGACCGAAGTGGCAAAGCAGCTCGCGGCCTCGCTGGGCGTTGAGCTGATTCGCTTCGACATGTCCGAATACATGGAGCGGCATACGGTGTCGCGCCTGATCGGCGCGCCTCCGGGCTATGTCGGCTTCGACCAGGGCGGCCTCCTGACCGACGGCGTCGACCAGCATCCGCATTGCGTGGTGCTGCTCGACGAAATCGAGAAGGCGCATCCGGATCTCTACAACGTGCTGCTGCAGATCATGGATCACGGCCGGCTGACCGACCATAACGGCAAGCAGGTCAATTTCCGCAACGTGATCCTGATCATGACCACCAACGCGGGCGCCGCCGATCTGGCGCGGCAGGCCTTCGGCTTCACGCGCAACAGGCGGGAAGGCGACGACCACGAAGCCATCAATAGGCAGTTCGCGCCCGAATTCCGCAACCGGCTTGATGCCATCGTCTCGTTCGCGCATCTCAATCCCGACGTGATCGGGATGGTGGTCGAGAAGTTCGTGCTGCAGCTCGAGGCCCAGCTTGCGGACCGCGACGTCACCATCGAATTGTCGGAGCCGGCGAAGGCCTGGCTGATCCATCACGGCTATGACGAGCAGATGGGTGCGCGGCCGATGGCGCGCGTGATCCAGGAGCACATCAAGAAGCCGCTGGCCGACGAGGTACTGTTCGGCAAGCTGAAGGGCGGCGGCCACGTCCGCGTCGTGCTGGTCAAGGACGAGGCGAGCGCGGAAGCAGGCGCCGAGAAGATCGGCTTCGAATTCGTCGAAGGACCGGTGACACCGAAGCCGGAAAAACTGCCCGGCACGCGCAAGCGCACCGCGCCGCGCAAGCCGAAGTCCGGCGGTCCAGGCGGCGGCTCGAAGGGCCCGGCCTCGCGAGGTCCGCTGGTCAAGGTTTGAGCGATCGATACTATCAATCGAAAAAGCCGGCGCGTCGCGAGACCGCCGGCTTTTTGCTGGGTCGATAATCCGCAAGGACCGCGAGACCTCGGCGGCCATCGCTATTTTGACGGTTTGTGCGCTTGAATGGATTTGAGATAGTTGACCGCGGCCTCGGCGTCTTCGCGGCTGAACCGAAACGTCGGCATGTCCGGATGGATGGTGCTCAAGCCGTCCTGCAGCCGTGCTGCAAAGTCGGTGTCGTAGAGCTTGCTGTCCCCGAGCGTGCGGAAGGGCGGGGCATCGGCGTGTGGGCTCTGGCCTCGCTGGCCGACGGCGTGACAGCGTCCGCATAGCGTTCCGAGCATCGCCTTTCCCCGCCGCTGCTCGGAATCGAGGGCATGGCCGGCATTGCCCCAGACGCAAATCATCAAAACCGTAAGGCAGATTTTCTTCATGGTCGCTCCCTGCGATACCCCGCGTTTGCCGTGGTAGAACGGAAGACACCGACCGTATTGACCTCTGTCAAACCGGCCTGCGGCTGCGAGCATCAGGCGCGATGGATGAAACGGCCGGCGTTTTATTTGCGCGGACAAACCGCGGCTAGGGAGGCGGTGGCTTGCTGGTGGCCGCGAGCTTCTGCGCCTCGACGAATTCGGCCGTAGTCATCTGCCGGGCGGCAATGCTGCGGTTGCCGGCTGCCCTTTGATTGCCCGCCACCGCGGCCAGATTGAACCAGGCGTAGGCGCGGACGACGTCCCGCGGAACGCCCTGTCCCTGGGCGTACATGGCGCCGAGATTGTTCTGGGACTCGGTATCGCCTTGTTCGGCAGCCTTGCGAAACCATTTCATCGCCTCGGCAAAATCCTGCGCTGCGCCGTTGCCGTTATAGTAGCGGTCCCCAAGCGTCTTCTGGCCGAGGGCGTAGCCCTGGTCGGCCGCTTTGCGAATCCAATTCGTCGCCTCGGCCTTGTCCTGCGCCACACCCTGGCCCTTGTCATACATGCGCCCGAGATTGACTTCCGCAGGCGCGAAGCCGCGCTCGGCTGCCTTGCGATACCACTTCACCGCCTCGGCAAAATCCTGCGGCGCGGCCTTGCCGTCGTCGTACACAAGACCGAGATTGTTCTGCGCCGGTGGGAAATCCTGCTCGGCGGATTTGCGGTACCAATTAAGCGCCTCGACCGCGTTCTGCGTGACGCCCTGGCCGTTGTCGATCATGACGGCGAGATTGTATTGGGCCCTGGCCGAACCTTGCTCGGCGGCCTTGCGAAACCACTTCGCGGCTTCGGCCGCATTCTGCGGGACGCCCTGACCCGTAATGTGCATGACCGCGAGGCTGTATTGCGCGCTGACAAGACCCTGGTCGGCCGCCAGGCGGTACCATTTCAGTGCCTCCGCGTCGCTTTGCGCCACGCCGTGGCCGTCATCGTACATGCTCCCGAGCCTGAATTGGGCCTGCGCGTTGCCCTGGTCGGCGAGCGGGCGCAGGAGCTGCACGGCGGTCGCGTAATCGCCTTTGTCATCCGCGGCCGTTGCGTCCTCCAGCGGACCCGCGGCCACCGGCGCGGCAAGGCTCAGCATCCAGACGATCGCGGCGCAGAGAGGCTTGAGCGCGGGCTTCATGGTTCGCGACCTCGGCTTTCCTGCCCGGATGTTACCGGGATGCGCCGGACTTGTTTCGCCGCCGCTGTGCGAAATGGGTCGCCGGAGCTTGGGGAGAGGTTCATGCCGGATACCGGGCCAGTTGGCGAAGCGTGCCTCCCCGGGGCAGGGCGTCCATTACGTGTCCGTTACCAGCGTGCGGTGGCCTTTCGTAGGCATACAGCGCGACAAGCCCGATCGTGATGGAGGTCGAGAAGATCAGGATCACGCGATCCCAGTCGGGCCGTTTTCTCTCCGCCCGGTTGAGGGAAAGCATCGTGAAGAGAGCCTTGAATGCGAACCTTCGCATCGGGATTTCCCTGAATCGATCATTCAGGAAACTAGGATGATGCCCAAAGGGCGGCTTGAGGCACCTCAATCGGCGTTCCGGCCGATATCGCCTTGATCTCGAAGGCGGAGTACCAGTCGTCCGGCTTCAGCCTTCGCCCAGGAGCTCGTTGATGCGGCGCTGTAGCTGGCGCTTCTTCTTCTCGCTCTTGCGCAGGCGCTCCTCGATATCGGAGACCGGCAGTTCGTAGGCGCGATCCGAGCTGAAGGCGATGCCGACGAAATTGTCGCGCCACCAGACGACCCTGGCCAGGAAAGAACGGCCCTTGCGCGCGATCGTCAGCGACATCTTCTCTTTCGGAAGCTTGACGAGCTTGCTGAATTCGAGATGAGCGCCTGTTTCGGAGATATTGCGCACCACGCATTCGCGCGTTGCGCCGCTCTCGTCGACCTCGGCAAGGCCGCCATAGATCACCTTGTCGCGCGCGCTTTGGCGTCGGTCCAGCATGGTATTTCCTCCCCGGCAAAGAGGGGCGACCTTACCCGGCTTCGCCGCGCGCGATAGGGAGCGACGCACAAAATGCGATGTTAACGTAAATCGATAATGGCGGAAAAAGCATGGTTTTCGGCTGCAGGGCCGGCGCTTTCACGCAATCTTCCGGCGCTCGGCATGGCGTTATTGTCGTCATCGCGTTTCCGGGGGGGGGCGTCCGCGCTCCGCCTTGCGCTCCCACGGGCAGGCCACCATTGTTGGATAGCTGGACGGGCCGGGTCCGTGTGTCGGCACGCTCTTGCCGGAACCCAGATATGGCGGTGCAAGCGGATATTGGTCGGCGTGCTGCGCTTTGCGTAGGGGGCATGCTGCTGCTGTCGGCGGCACGGGCCGTCGCCGGGGATACCGTGCCGGCCAGGACGGATGTTGCGATACCGAGCGTCGAGGAACTCGCGACGCAGAGTCCTGCGCCAAATGCGCGCGAATCCGATACCCGCGAGGCGATGTGCCTGATGATCGAATCCGCGGCGCGGTCGAACGACCTGCCACTGGAGTTTTTCGCGCGCGTGATCTGGCAGGAGAGCCGCTTTCAGGCCGATGCGGTGGGCCCCGTCACCCGTAACGGCCAGCGTGCGGAAGGCATCGCGCAATTCATGCCGGGAACCGCCAGCGAGCGCCGGCTGCTCGATCCCTTCGATCCCGTGCAGGCGCTGCCGAAATCCGCGGAATTCCTCAGCGAGTTGCGCAACCAGTTCGGCAATCTCGGGCTGGCCGCCGCCGCCTACAATGCCGGGCCGCGGCGGGTGCAGGAATGGCTCGCCGGAACGGGTCCGATGCCGCAGGAGACGCGCAACTACGTTTCCGCCATCACCGGCACCTCCGTCGACGACTGGGCCGCCGCCGGCAAGAACGGAAAGATGGCCGATCGCGCGCCGAACGCCAGTTGCCGGGAGCTGATGGCGCTGCTCCGGCGCGCGCCCAATTCCTTCGTCACCGAGCTGGAACAGCACATCAAGCTTGCCGCGGCGAAATTGTGGGGCGTTCAGCTCGCCGCCGGCTTTGACCGCAACAAGGCGCTCGCCATGTATGCCCGCGCCATGAAGCGGCTGAGCGCAGTGATCGGCGATCAGGACCCGAGCCTGTTGAGTACGCTGATGCGCACGAGGGGCACCCGTCTGTTCTACCAGGTTCGGATCGGCGCCGACACGCGGCCCGCGGCGGACGATCTCTGCCGCCGCATCCAACGCGCCGGAGGGGCCTGTTTCGTGCTGCGGAACATGGGCGTCAGGGGCTGAGCGGGCGGCTGCATGACTGCCTTGAGACGGCGTTCGCTTGACGTTGCTCGTTTTGGTCAGCGTTATGCGCGACACCACTCACAACGTTCCGGTCGCCCTTGCCCCTTCCTGCGCTCTCCTCGACAAGCTGGCAAAATCCCGTGCGCGCCTTCGCATGGGGCATGTGGTCGATCACCTCGACGGTGCTCACCTTGGTGCTGTTTGCGACCTATCTTGGCATCGGCGCGCTCGCGCATGACACGCATTTCAGCCTCGGATGGGCGCTGGCGAGCACGCTGTTCGTCTGGGCCGGCCCTGCGCAGATCATCCTGATCTCGACGCTTGGCTCCGGGGCCACCGCCGTGCAGGCCGCGATCGCGGTGACGGTCAGCGCGATCCGGCTGTTTCCGATGGTGGTGTCGGTTCTGCCGATGATCCGCTCGCCCGGAACCAAGCGGCGGCAGCTGATTCTGGCCACTCATTTCATTGCCGTCACTTTGTGGGTCGAGTGCTTTCGTCTGCTGCCGCAGGTGCCGCGCGAGCATCGCATCGCCTTCACCCATGGACTCGGCTGCGGCCTGCTTTCGGTCTGCCTGGGCGCGACTACGCTTGGTTACGGGCTCGCCGCCAACCTCCCGCAACTGTTCGGCGCCGCGATCCTGTTGCTGACGCCGCTGGCGTTCCTGCTTTCCACCGCGCGCAACTGCCGCCAGCTCGCCGATGTGCTGGCGCTGGTGCTGGGGCTGGTGCTGTTCCCGCTGGTGTCGATGCTGCACACGGGCGTCGATATCCTGATCAGCGGTATTTCCGCCGGCACCATCGCCTATGCTGTTCACTGGTGGCGGGAACAGTCATGAGCGAGTTTTTCGGCGACTGGCATGCGCTGCTGGTGCTCCTGCTGGCGGGCTTCCTGCCCAATGAGGTCTGGCGCATGATCGGGCTTTGGCTCGGTGGCGGCGTCGACGAGGGCTCCGAGGTGCTGGTCTGGGTGAGGGCGGTGGCGACCGCGATCCTGGCCGGCGTCATCGCGCAGATCCTGGTGCAGCCGCCGGGCGCATTGGCGAGCGTCCCCGGCTGGCTGCGCTATGCCGCGGTGGCCGCCGGATTTGCGGCCTTTCTCGTGAGCCGGCGTTCGACCCTGGCCGGCGTGGTCTGCGGCGAGCTCTTGATGCTGGCTGGCAAATGGTGGATCGGGTAATTAGGTTCTGGAGCATACGAGGGGCAACGATGGTTCAGGACAAGGCACTGCGCGAAGGTGAAGTCGTCGTCGATACGCCGAAGGCGAGCGACGCAGGGCTCGTCTTCATCGGTCGCATCCGCACGCCCTGGACCTCGCGCGAGGACACGCCGCGGCAGGGGCGACACGACGGCCCGGTCTGCCAGCTCGAGATTTTCGAGCCCTGGGTGCCGGCGCTCAAGGGCGTCGATTTCTACACTAATCTCGAAGTGATCTATTGGCTGCACCGCTCGCGCCGCGATCTCGTGCTGCAAAGCCCGAAAGACAACCGGTCGACCCGCGGCACGTTCTCGCTGCGCTCCCCGGTGCGGCCGAACCCGATCGGCACCTCGATCGTCAAGCTGGTCAAGGTCGAGGGCAACATTGTTTTCGTGCGCGGGCTGGATTGCCTCGACGAGACGCCGCTCTTGGACATCAAGCCTGACCGTTGCGAGTTCTCGCCGCTGGCGGCGGGGAAGACGGGGGATGTTGAGGCGGAGTAATCTCTTCCTGACATTCCGGCGCGCGACGAAGTCGCGAACCTCAGATGCGCACTTGCGCATCGGGGAATCTCGAGATTCCGGGCCCGCGCTACGCGCGCCCCGGAATGACGACTGATTTCG
>JBGPSI010000035.1:0-30581 GCA_041490045.1 Bradyrhizobium sp. | reverse complement strand
TCGGCTTGGTATCGACGTTAGCATTTGGATTGCGTCGCGATAAATAACAACAACAGGGAGACCAACATGCCCATGATCCGGCCGCGGCTCGCCGCTCTATCGGCTGCCGCCATCTTCAGCATCGCTATTTGCGATGGTGCCGTCGCCCAGAAGAAGTACGACACCGGCGCGACCGACACCGAGATCAAGATCGGCAACATCATGCCGTACAGCGGTCCCGCCTCGTCGTACGGGCTCATCGGCAAGACCGAGGAGGCCTATTTCAGGATGATCAACGATGCCGGCGGCATCAACGGCCGCAAGATCAATTTTGTCTCCTACGATGACGGCTATAGCCCGCCGAAGGCGGTCGAGCAGGCGCGCAAGCTCGTAGAGAGCGACGAGGTGCTCGTCGTGTTCAATCCGCTGGGAACGCCGTCGAACTCCGCGATCCAGAAATATCTCAACTCCAAGAAGGTGCCGCAACTGTTCGTCGCCACCGGCGCCACCAAGTGGAACGACTCGAAGAACTTCCCCTGGACCATGGGTTGGCAGCCGAGCTACCAGAGCGAGGCGCAGATCTATGCCAAATATCTTCTCAAGGAGAAGCCGGACGGCAAGATCGCCGTGCTCTACCAGAACGACGATTTCGGCAAGGATTATCTCAAAGGTCTGAAGGACGGGCTCGGCGCCAGGGCGTCGATGATCATTGCGGAGGAAAGCTACGAGACCACCGAGCCGTCGATCGACTCCCATATCGTCAAGCTGAAATCGACCGGTGCCGACGTGTTCGTCAGTATTACCACGCCGAAATTCGCGGCGCAGGCGATCAAGAAGCTCGCCGAGCTGCAATGGAGGCCGCTGCAGATCGTCGCCAACGTCTCGGCCTCGGTCGGCAGCGTGCTGCAGCCGGCCGGCTTCGAGAATGCACAGGGCCTGCTTTCGGCTGCCTATGCCAAGGACGGCGCCGATCCGCAATGGAACGACGATCCCGGCATGAAGAAATGGATCGCGTTCATCGACAAGTACATGCCGGGCGCCAATCGTGCCGACGGCAATCTGGTCTATGGTTACGGCGTCGCGCAGACATTGGTCGAGACGCTCAGGCAATGCGGCGACGACCTGACGCGCGCCAATGTGATGAAGCAGGCGGCGAGCTTGAAGGATTTTGTGCCCGACACGCTGTTGCCCGGCGTCAAGATCAACACTTCGGCGACCGACTTCGCGCCGTTGTCGCAGCTGCAGATGATGCGGTTCAAGGGCGAGAAGTGGGAGCTGTTCGGTGATATCATCAGCGGCGACATCGCGACCAATTGACGGCCGTCGCCCAAAGCCGGATCCGACAATACAAGACCGCCTTCGGGCGGTCTTTGGCCGACCGGGATCATGCGCACCGCGCTGGGGCGGCCTGCTGATCTCGGACAGAACAGGAGCGTTCAAATGAACGGCGCCCAATCCCTGGTTCAGACGCTGGTCAATTGCGGCGTCGATATCTGCTTCGCCAATCCCGGCACGTCCGAAATGCATCTGGTTGCGGCGCTCGACACCGTGAAGGGATTGCGACCGGTACTGTGCCTGTTCGAGGGCGTAGCGACCGGTGCCGCCGACGGCTATGGCCGCATCGCCGGCAAGCCCGCCGCGACGCTGCTCCACCTCGGGCCTGGGCTTGCCAACGGCTTGGCCAATCTGCACAACGCCCGCCGAGCGGCGACGCCGATCGTCAATGTGGTCGGCGATCACGCCACCTATCACCTGCAATATGACGCGTTGCTGACATCCGATATCGCCGGCTTCGCCCGCCCGGTGTCGAACTGGATCCACGAGGCCAAAAGCGCAAGGCTTGCCGCGGGTGATTCCGCAAGGGCGGTGCAGGCCGCGCGTGCCGCGCCCGGCGGCATTGCCACCCTGATCTTGTCCGCCGACGCCGCCTGGAATCCGGCCGAGCGCGCGGCGCAGCGTCTGCCCGATATCGGGCCGGCGGTCGTGGCGGCGGATGCGATCGAAGACATCGCTAGACTGATGTCCAACGGAAAGAAGACGGCGATGTTGCTGCGCGGCCGCGCGCTTGCAGGCGAGGGGCTGGAGGCAGCCGGGCGTATTCACGCCAAGACCGGCGCGCGGCTGTTGTGCGACACTTTTGCGCCGCATGCCGAGATGGGTGCCGGTCGCGTGCCGGTGGAGCGCATTCCCTATTTCGGCGAACAGGTCGCGGCGTTTCTTGCCGGGACAGAGCAGCTGATCATGGTCGGCAGCACCCCGCCCGTGTCATTCTTTGCCTATCCGAACAAGCCGAGTTGGTGCGTGCCCGAGGCTTGCGAGCTGATCTACCTCGCGCAGCCGCACGAGGATGGCGTCCGCGCCTTGCAGAATCTGGCCGACACGCTGGGAGCGCCACGGGAGATACCGGCGCGGGTGCCGCTGCAACTGCCGGGCCTTCCGACCGGCTTGTTGAATTCGCTCAGCATCGCCCAGATCATTGCGCAGCTGACGCCGGATCACGCGATCTATGCCGACGAATCCAACACCTCCAGCCTGCCGCTCTTGATGACGCTGGCGCGCGCGCGTCCGCACACGCATTTGCCGCTGGCCGGCGGCTCCATCGGGCAGGGGTTGCCGCTTGCCGTCGGCGCGGCGCTGGCCGCTCCCGATCGCAAGGTGGTCTGCCCGCATGGCGACGGCGGCGCCGCCTATACCATGCAGGCGCTGTGGACCATGGCGCGCGAAAAGCTTGACGTGACCACGGTGATCTACGCCAACCGGTCCTATGCGATCCTCAATTACGAACTGTACCGGGTGGGCGTGACGACGGTCGGCGACAACGCGCGCTCGACGCTCGACCTGCACAATCCGGAGATGAACTGGACGCAGATCGCAAGCGGTTTAGGCGTCGAAGCGAGCCGCGCCACCACGGCCGAAGAATTCGCCGCGCAATATGAATCGGCGATGAAGCACAGGGGGCCGCGGTTGATCGAAGCCATGATTTGAGGAGTTTTTTCATGGACACCATCGAAGCGCTGCGGGCCATCGTTGGCGAGACCGGTGTATTGAGCGCCGCCGAAATCGCGACGCGTTCCGCCGGCATTTTGCGCCCCGATACCCTCAAGGCGCGGGCGCTGGTGCGCCCAAGAGACACCGGGGAGGTTTCAAACACCGTCCGCTGGTGCCATGACCACGGCGTGCCGGTCGTGACCCATGGCGGTCTCACCGGCCTCGTCCACGGCGCCGATGCGTCGTCCGAAGAGGTGATCGTCTCACTGGAGCGGATGCGCGCCATCGCGGCGATCGACCCGGTGCAGCGGATCGCCGTGGTGCAGGCCGGCGTCACGCTGCAGGCGCTGCAGGAAGCGGTCGAACAGCACGGGTTGAGCTTTCCGCTCGATCTCGGCGCGCGCGGCAGCGCGACGCTTGGCGGTAACGCGGCCACCAATGCCGGCGGCAATCGCGTGATCCGCTACGGCATGATGCGCGACATGGTCCTCGGCCTCGAGGTCGTGTTGGCCGACGGCACCGTCCTGTCCTCGATGAACCGCCTGATCAAGAACAACGCGGGCTATGACCTCAAGCAGCTTTTTGTCGGATCCGAAGGCACGCTTGGGATCATCACGCGGCTGGTGCTGCGGCTGCGCGAGAAGCCGAGCTCGCAGGACGTCGCGATCGTGGCGGTGCCGTCATTCGAGGCGCTGACAAAACTGCTCAAACACATCGACGGCGCTCTCGGCGGATCGCTCTCGGCCTTCGAGGTGATGTGGCAGTCATTTTACCGCCTGGTGACGTCGCCGCCGGACCGGGGCAAGCCGCCGGTCGGTCAGGATTATCCGTATTACGTCCTGATCGAGAGCCTCGGCGCCGATGCCAGACTTGATTCCGAACGCTTCGTCGCTGCGCTGGAATCCGCGCTGGAGGCAAGATTGATTTCGGATGCGGCGGTCGCGAAGTCGGACAGCGATCGCCGCGCCTTCTGGGCGCTTCGCGACGACGTCATGCAGGTGGTTGTCGGCGGCATGCCCGTCGTGTTCGACATTTCGCTGCCCTTGGCCGCGATGGAGCAATATGTCGAGGGTTTGAACCGCGATCTCAACGCCGGGATCGGCCAACACAGGCTCTGGATCTTCGGCCATCTGGGAGATGGCAATTTGCATGTCATTGTTCAGGTTGCCCCGCAGGACTACATGACCTTGCGGCCGAAGATCGAGGCGCTGGTCTATGGTCCGCTCGGAAAGTTCGGCGGATCGATTTCGGCGGAGCATGGAATCGGGCTGGAGAAGAAGCCATATCTTTCGGTTTGCCGGAGCGAGGCCGAGATCGCGCTGATGCGGGTGCTCAAGAAGGCGCTCGATCCCGACGGGATCCTCAATCCCGGCAAAATCTTCTGACTGGTCTAAATGATGAAGAATCTGCCTTTGGCAAAAGTCTATCAGTTGCTGGAGCCGGGTCCGGTGGTGCTGTTGACGACGGCGCAGAAAGGCCGCGCCGACGTCATGACCATGTCCTGGCATATGATGGTCGAATTCGAGCCGCCGCTCATCGCCTGCGTCGTCAGCAGCGCCGATTACAGTTTTGCGGCGCTGACGGCGACCAAAGAGTGCGTCATCGCCATTCCGGCGCTGCACCTGGCGCAGAAGGTCGTCGACGTCGGCAACAGCTCCGGCCGCGATGTTGCGAAATTCGAAAAGTTCGGCCTGACGCCGCGCAAGGCCAAGTATGTTGGCGCGCCGCTGGTCGCGGAGTGCTTTGCCAATCTCGAATGCAAGGTGGTCGATAGCCGCCTCGTGAACAAATACAATCTGTTCGTCCTCGAGGTGGTGAAGGCCTGGACCGACCCGAAACAACCCAATCCGAAAACCATCCACCACCGCGGCTATGGCAAATTCGTCGTGGACGGCTCCGTGATCAAGCTGAAGTCGAAAATGCGCTGATGGGTCGGCGCGGTGGCTGCGGTCGGTGTCCGGCGGCGCCGACATCGGCGCGGGTTTTCCGGTAGAACGCAAAGATCGGCCTTTGCCGGGGGTTGCAAGAGGCTCTAGAACTTTGCCGGTCTGGAATGTTCCTTGCTTCGAATTGATTCCGTCAAGCTATCCTTCGTCACCATCGCGGGCATCCCTGAATGAGCCAACTCATCGTCCACGCCGGCGATTTCACGTTCCAGGCCCGCTTCGAGGAGCAACTTGCGCCCAGGACCTGCGCGGCCTTTCGCAAGGCGATGCCGTTCGAGAGCCAGGCTATCCACGTGCGCTGGAGCGGCGAGGCGGTCTGGATGCCGCTCGGCGATCTCGATTTCGGCGTCTCCTACGAGAACCCCACCAGCTATCCCGCGCCCGGCCAGATCATCCTCTATCCCGGGGGCATCAGCGAAACCGAAATCTTGCTGGCCTATGGCGGCGTGCGTTTTGCCAGCAAGGTGGGACAACTCGCCGGCAACCATTTTATCACCCTGACCTCCAATCTCGAGCGGCTGGCTGAACTCGGCAAGACCGTGATGTGGAAGGGCGCGCAAAAAGTCCGCTTCGAGGCCGTCTGAGCCGCGATGCGCTCGCTGGGTGGCCTCCGCCTCGCACAGTTCGGGACGGCCGCCATCTCGTGAGCCCTGCGTAAACCCGATGCATGACGAAAGTGCCGCCTAGCTAATAAGCAATTGCACGTCGTGAAAGCTGCGCCCAGCGAATGCGCAAGCCTCTCTCAAAAATCCAACTCGCTGAAAAGACAGATGATTTTTGATCGTGCCATGGCCCGCAGCCATTGTACACAATGGCACGCGCTTTGCTTCGTTCGCATCCGGGAGTTCTCTCGCGCGGGGTGCGAACGTCATGGCGATCCCAAGTCAAATCCCAAGACAACCGTCCACCGGTACCGTCGCCGCGGAGCCAGCACCGATCGATCTCGACTGGTCGGCGACGGCGCTTCTCATCATCGACATGCAGCGCGATTTCATGGAGCCGGGAGGCTTCGGCGAAACGCTTGGCAATGACGTCTCGCAGCTTAAGCGCGCGGTGAAGCCGATCGCATCCGTGCTGGATGCGGCGCGCGATCTCGGCATGCTGGTCGTGCATACCCGCGAGGGCCATCTGCCCGATCTGTCCGATGCGCCGCCCGCCAAGATCGAGCGCGGCGCGCCGTCCTTGCGCATCGGCGATCCCGGCCCGATGGGACGGATCCTGATCCGCGGCGAAGCCGGCCACGACATTATTCCCGAACTCTATCCGCTCGACAGCGAGATCGTGATCGACAAGCCCGGCAAGGGCGCGTTCTACGCCACCGAGCTCGGCGATACCTTGCAAAAATACGGTATCGAGAATCTCCTGGTGTGCGGCGTGACCACCGAGGTCTGCGTCAACACCACGGTGCGCGAGGCCAACGATCGCGGCTATCGCTGCGTGGTGCTGGCCGACGGCTGCGCTTCCTACTTTCCCGAATTCCACGAGATGGGCCTGAAAATGATCAAGGCCCAGGGCGGCATCTTCGGCTGGGTGTCGGACTCGGCCGCGATTCTCAAGGCAATGACAGTGGGGACTACAAACAGTTTGGCAGCGGGAGCATCGCGATGAGCACGAGCATGACTGGAACTGTCGGAAAGACTGACTTCAAGCCGGCATTGTGGACACCAGGCGACTGGAACGCCTTCTTCGGATTCGGCACCAATATTCTGGTCAACATGCTGGTGCTCACCGGCCTGTTGCGTTTCGTGCTGAAGATGCCGGACTCGCTGGTATTCGGCCGCATCCTGCCGGCGCTCGGCCTGATGATGTGTCTCTCCACCTTCTATTATGCGTGGCTCGCCTACCGGCTGGCGCAGAAGACCGGCCGCAGCGATGTCTGCGCGCTGCCGTCCGGCGTCAGCGTGCCGCACATGTTCATCGTCACCTTCGTGATCATGCTGCCGGTCACCCTCAAGACCGGCGATCCCATGAAAGGCTGGTCGGCGGGCCTGGTCTGGGTGTTCTTCCAGAGTTTTATTCTCATGATCGGCGGCTTTATCGCGCCTATGATTCGCAGGATCACGCCGCGCGCGGCCTTGCTCGGCACGCTCGCCGGCGTCTCCGTGACGTTCATATCGATGCGGCCGGCGCTGGAAATGTTCATGACGCCGCAGATCGGTTTGGTCTGCTTCGCCATTATCCTGGTGAGCTGGTTCGGCGGCGTGAAATATTTCAAGGGAATACCGGCGGGCCTCGTCGCCATCGCGGCCGGCATGATCATCGCATGGGGATCGAACCTGTTCGGTCTCGGGCTCGGTGGCCTCAGCATCAAGGGCGTTGGCGATGCCTTTGCGAGTTTCGGCTTCTCGGTGCCGATCCCCGCGGTCGGTCAGGTCTTCTCGGGCTTCGAATTCCTCGGGGTCATCCTGGTGACGGCGATTCCCTTCGGCATCTACGATCTCGTCGAGGCCATGGACAATGTCGAGAGCGCCGAAGCCGCCGGTGACGAATATCCAACCACGCGGGTCCTGACCGCCGATGGCGTCGTCAGCCTGATCGGCTGCCTGATGGGCAATCCCTTCATCAACGCGGTCTATATCGGCCATCCCGGATGGAAGGCGATGGGCGGGCGGATCGGCTATTCGGCCGCGACCGGCATCATGGTGGTGGTGCTGTCATGGTTCGGCATCATCTCGGTGCTACTGGCGCTGGTACCGGTGGTCGCGATCTCGCCGATCCTGCTTTACATCGGTATGCTGATCGGCGCGCAGGCGTTCCAGACCACCCCGGTCAAGCACGCGCCGGCGATCGTGCTGGCGCTGACGCCGCATCTGGCCGCCTGGGCCAAGCTCCAGATCGACACCATGCTTGCAGCGACCATGACCGCGGCGCAAGCGGTGGGTGGCCTCGCGGCCGACAAGGTCGGTGCGGTCAAGACCGCGGCGATTGCTTCGCTGCCGCAGCAAGGCGTGATTTATCACGGGCTCGAAGTGATGGGCGGCGGCTCGATCCTTGCTGGCCTCATCCTTGGCGCGATCGGTGTATTCGTGATTGAGCGCGATTTTGCCAAGGCTTCCGCCTTCGCCTTTGCCGGCGCCGTGCTGACCTATTTCGGCTTCATGCATGGCGAAGCCGTCGGCATCGGCGGCGGATTCGGGGTGACGCCCGCGGTCGCGCTGGCCTATGCGGTCGTGGCGGCCGGATTGTTCGCGCTCAGCAAGGTGGAGACCAGCGCGCACTACGTTTCGCATCCGGATATGCCGATGGCGGCGCCGGCGGAATGAAATCCCGGGAATGCCCGGCGGCGGCTGGTCGACGCCGGGCTCGCCAGAACCTGAGACGTTACGCCGCGAGATCCAGCAGTCGCGGCGAGCCGCGCAGCAGCACGCTGCGGCCTTTCGGCGTCAGGACGGGACGGCCGTCGCCCATCTCGGCAAGCCCGAGCGCGGCGAGGCTTTCGACGACAAATCGATTCAGCGCGCGAGCCTTCGGGGCGGGCGTACGCAGCGACTTCAACATCTCCCATTGATCCGGCGTGAGATCGTAATCGAATTCCGCGTTCATGCTGCCTCGAATGCGCTGGTGACTTTCGCGCGTGTCTTACAAAGCGAGCATGAACGGCATGCGACCATAATGAGTCCGGATTTCGATTAACACACATTCTAGAGTTGCCGCGTTTGGAATTGATCCAATTGCCGTTTTTTGCATTTGCGGGGGCGTTCGAAATCGCCGGTAACGCGGCTGTCACAACAACGTGTCAATGCAGGTTATCGACCGTCCCGAATCAGGCGGCAACGAAAATTGATGCCGTTCCCGATTGGATAGACACACTGGAAGCCATCGTGCCGCAAAAAAAATCCGGCAGCGGCTCCCGGCTGAGAGGCATGGGAGTCGTCGTCGGCATTGCCATTGCGGCAATTGCAACATTCGCGCTGACGCATGCGCTCAAGCACGTCAACTACGACGAAGTCTTCGCCATTATCCAGCGAACCGACACCGGTTTCCTGACGCTGGCGCTGACATTGGTGGCGTTTTCCTACGGCAGCCTGACCATCTACGATCTGCTCGCGCTTCGTACCATCGGTCGATCAGATGTCCCCTACCGCATCGCGGCGCTCGCAAGCTTCACCAGTTATCCGATTGCCCATGGCGTCGGCGCGGTCGCGCTGGTCTCGCCGGTGATCCGCTATCGGATCTACGCCTGCAACGGTCTCGGCCCGCTCGACGTGGCGAATATCTGCTTCCTGACCGGGCTGACCTTCTGGCTCGGCAATTTGACCGCGCTGGGGCTCAGCCTGTTTTACGAGCCCGGAGCCATCGGCCTGGTGGATTACCTGCCGCCGCAGCTCAATCGCGTGCTGGCGGCGGCGCTGCTATGTGGCGTCGCCGGCTTTCTGGTCTGGAGCTGGCGCGCGCCGAGGCGGCTCGGGACAAAGAGGTGGCCGGTCAGGCTTCCGTCGGGGCCGATGGTGCTGCTGCAGATCGCCATCGGGATCCTCGATCTCGGCGCCGCGGCGCTCGCGATGTATGTGCTGATCCCGGCCGTGATGAATATCGACTTCTTCCGCCTCACGGCCGTCTTCATCGCCGCAACCCTGCTCGGCTTCGCCAGCCACACGCCGGCTGGGTTAGGCGTGTTCGATGCGGCAATATTGCTCGGGCTCGGCGGCGACGACCAGGAGCCGCTGATCGCGGCACTTCTGATGTTCCGCTTCCTGTATCATTTCCTGCCCTTCGTGCTGGCGCTCGGCCTGTTCGGCGGCGCGGAAGCGTGGCGGAGCTTGAGAGCGAAGCGCTGAGCACTTCGCTCTCACGCTGGTGAGTTGAGCTTGAGTCCGACCATGCCTGCGACAATCAGCGTCAGGCAAAGCAGCCGAACCGGATCGGCCGGCTCGCTGTAAACCAGGATGCCGACAAGGATGCTGCCGACGGCGCCGATTCCGGTCCACACCACATAGGCGGTGCCGAACGGCAGCGATTTCAGCGCCACCGCCATCAATCCGAAGCTCAGCGCAATCGCGATGGCGGTCGCCGCGGTCGGCCAGAACCGGGTGAGGCCATCGGAATATTTCAGGCCGAAGGCCCAGGCGATCTCGAACAATCCCGCCCCGACGAGTGCCAGCCACCCGCTCACGGCCTCGAACGCTCCGCCGGCGAGGTCATTACCGCGTATTGCGCATAGCCGCGGAACGGGCGCTCGAACTTCAGTTCGGCGCCGTTGCTTTCGGCCATCGCCGTCAGCACGGCCTTAAGATCGTCGCGCGGCGTGACGTCGAACATCGCAAGCCACCGCAACAGCAGCGCGCGGGCGATCCCGGGCAACCGTTCCTGATTGCCGAAATCGACCACGTGCAGACGGCCGCCGGGCGTCAAACGGTTCGCTGCCGCCTGCAGCACGGCCCGCCAGTCCGGAATCATCGAGAGGCTGTAGGAGATCATGACGTGATCGAAGGAGAGGAGGTTGAACAAAAGCTGTGGATCGAAATCGGTTCCATCGCCATGCGCGAGGCGAATGCGGCCCGTCACGCCGCGCCGCGAGACCGAAGAGATCGCAGACGTCAGCATTTCCGTCGAGACGTCGATGCCGAAAAACCGTGCGTCTGGGTAAAGGCCGGCCGCGAGAACCAGGTTCCGGCCGGTGCCGCAACCGATTTCCAGCACGTTCGAGCCGGGGGCGGGCTGCAGGCCAGCGACCAACCGGTCTCTGCCGAGCAGGTAATATCGCCGCGTGCCGTCGTAGATGTGGCGCTGCCGGCGATACATCCGGTTCATGCGGCTCGTCGCCTCATTCGGCCACGCCGCGTCGGCGTCGAGTTCCGGGGAATAGAGAGACATTGCTGCACCTCCTGCTCGCCTGTCGCATATTCCCTTCGGATGTTCGCGCGACAGCGGTGTGACAGGCGGCCGCGCTCATCACGAATGATCCCGTAATTCTACTGACAGTTTGTGCGGTCATGAGGCGTGCGGCTGTCGCAAAACTGCAGTGAGCCAGCGATACCCTGATCGAATTGTTGATTCGAGGGATGGATGAACACGCAATTGATCGCGGACGCGGTTCGCAACTCCAGGGACGAGACCGAAGCGACGCTTTGGGACCGGCTGTTCGCGTTCTGGTTCCGCCGCCTGGTCTACACCCAGATCTGGGAGGACCCCGAAGCCGATCTCGCCGCGCTGCAATTGCCGCTCGGCTCGACCATCGTCACCATCTCCTCCGGCGGATGCAACGCGCTGTCCTATCTCACCGCGCAACCGGCCCAGGTCTACGCCGTCGATCTCAACGAGGCGCATCTCGCGCTGCTCAAGCTCAAGCTTGCCGGGCTTCGGGCATTCTCCGGTTATTCCGAGTTCTGGCAGTTCTTCGGCGAAGCCGCCTCTGCCGCCAATTCGCAGCTCTATCGCGAGCGGCTGTGGCTGATGCTGGACGCTGACGCGCGCGCCTACTGGGACAAGCGCAATGTCATCGGCCGTCCGCGGCATGCCTATTTCACCGACGGGTTTTATCGCCACGGCGTGCTCGGCCGTTTCATTGGCTTGGCGCACCTGCTCGCGAAATTCGCCCGGATCGATCTCACGGCGCTGCTGGTCGGCAAGGCAAATGACCCCGAGCGCCTGCTGGCGCTCGATCGGCTGGACCGGCTATTTCATTCGCCGCTGGCGCGTCTGCTCACGGGCACCCCGGCGCTGCTGTTCAGTCTCGGCATTCCGCCGCAGCAGCGGGCGCTGCCCGGCGCCGACGCCCCGCTCAACGAGGTGCTGCATCAGCGGCTGCTGCGCCTGATCAACGGCCACCCCAACGAAACCAATTATTTCGCTTGGCAGGCGCTGCATCGCAGCTATCCCGGTCCCGGCGACCGCTGCCTGCCGCCCTATCTGCAACGCCGCCAGTTCGACCGCATGCGCGACGGCGCCGGCCTGATCATTCCGGTGCACGCCAATCTCCGGCAGTTCCTGGAAAACCTTCCGGCGCGCGAGGTCGATGCCGTTATTCTTTTGGACTCGCAGGACTGGATGGCGACCGACGAGATCGCAGCCCTCTGGAACGCCATCGATCGCACCGGCGGCGACGAGGTTCGGGTGATCTTCCGCACCGCCGGCACCGACTCTCCCCTGGAGAGCGCGGAGCTTGCCGACTTGCGTCAAATCTGGCGCCGCGACGACGAGCGAAGCGCCATCGGCTTCGCGGAGGACCGCTCGGGAATTTACGGCGGCTTCCACTGCTACGTCAGGCGCTGATCGAATTCAGCGTCGCGCAGTACAGGATCGTCCCGTCAAGGCCGGCCGGAGCCGTCGGGAGGCGCTACTTCACCTCGATCTGGGCCTGATCCGCCACTTCCTTCCAGACCGCGATATCCTGCGTGATGAAACTCGCAAACGCCTCCGGCGAATTGCCGACGGTCTGCAAGTTTCTCGAAGCAACGCCTTGGTCTCCAGGTCCTGCAGCGCCCCCACGATTTCCGCGTTGAGCTTCCTAATGATGGCGGGCGGCGTGTTGGCGGGCGCCAGGATGCCGTGCCAGGCGATGGCGTCGAAGCCGGGATAGCCGCTCTCGGAAATCGTCGGCACGGAGGGTGCGACCGGCGAGCGTTCCTTGCTGGTCACCGCCAGCGCCACCAGCGTGCCGCCGCTGACATATTGCAGCGCCGAGATCGGATCGGCGAACACCACCTGCATCGGAGCGCGGATGTTTCCGGCCTGGCATCGCTGGCCGTGCCGCGATAGCGGCGGGCTCGCTTGATCGTGGGTCGCCGGATTGTGCAACGCCGCAAATGCGATTGCGAAACGGCAAGACAGCGTTCCGGCGCACGCGGCGACGCGCGACTTTCTGCTACCTTTTCGGCCGCGACGTGATCACCTAGGCTTGGTATACAAGGCTGCCGCAACAATAAATAAAGAATGGCGGCCTTTGAGGGGAAACACTTTGAACGGACAGGCGGGCCGGCGCATCGAGGTCGCGCGCAGCGGCGGTGAAGACTTTCGCCGCCGCCTCTCGGCCCGCCTTTGGGTGGCGCTGCTGCTGGCGATCCTGACCTTTCTGGTGGTCTATCCCGTGCTCACGCTGCTCTTGGGCGCGCTGACCGACACCAATCCGGTGGTCGAGGGTTTTAGTCTCCGTCACCTTTCGATCGCAAACTTCCTCACGGTGCTGGCGAATCCGAACGTGGCGGAGGCGCTTGCCAACACGCTGATCGCCTGCGGCGGCGGCACCCTGATCGCGGTGGCGATCGGGCTGATGTTTTCCTGGATCGTCGTGCGCACCAACACGCCGTTCAAGGGGTTCATCGCCGCCGCCAGCATCTTGCCGTTGTTCGCGCCGCCGCTGGTCGCTGGCGTGGCGTGGAGCATCCTCGGCTCGCCCAAAACGGGCCTCATCAACACGCTATTCAAATGGGCAGGCCTCGACTGGCACGTCGATTTCTATTCGCTGTGGGGCCTGGTGTTCGTGTTCGGCATCTATTACGCGCCCTATGTCTACATGTTCACCTCCTCGGCGCTGCGCAACATGGATCCGAGCCTGGAAGAGGCCGCCGAGATCTCCGGCGCCAGCGCGTTCGCGACGCTGTTCTCGGTGACGTTTCCGCTGATCATGCCGGCGATCGTCTCGGGCATGCTGCTATCGTTCATCGTGATGCTCGGCATCTACGGCGTTCCGGCCGTGCTGGGCGCCCCGACCAATCTCGCCGTGCTCACCACCTATATTTTCAAGCTCACCAACTGGTCGCCGCCGCTCTACAACACCGCGGCCGCGGTTGCGATCATCCTGATGGTCGTCACCGGCGCGCTGGTGTTCCTGCAGCAGAAGGTGCTGAGCGGGCGCAGCTACACCACCGTCGCCGGCAAGGCGTTCCGGCCGCGCAATCTCGATCTCGGGCCCTGGCGCTGGCTCACCTTCGCGCTCGGCCTGGTCTATCTGCTGGTGGTGGTGATCCTGCCGACGCTGGCGCTGGTCGTCGCAGCGTTTCGCCGGTTCATGTTCATCCGCGACGCCGCCAGCCTGTTCGACATGCGGCAATATTCGCTGATGCATTTCTACAGCATCTTCGACAATCCCCTGACCATGAATTCGATCTACAATACGGTCGAGGTCGGCATCATCACCGCCGCGGTCGGCGGCATGCTCGCCTTTGCGATCGGCTACACCATTCATCGCACCCGTGTGCCGGGCCGTCGCAGCATCGACCTGATATCGACCGTGCCGGTGGCGATCCCGGGTCTCGTGATCGGCGTCGCCTATCTGTGGGCCTGGATCGGCATTCCAGGCGGGCTTTACGGCACCATCTGGATCCTGGCGCTGGCGTTCATCGCGCGCTTCATGCCGGATACGGTCAAGGCGCTCTCGACCTCTTTCCTGCAAATCCACCGGGAGCTCGAGGAGGCGGCCTGGGTCTGCGGCAAGGGCATGCTCGGCACCATCACCACGATCGTGCTGCCTTTGGCGCGGCCGGGCGTGATCGCATCGATGACGCTGTTGTTCGTGCTGGCGATCCGTGAACTCGGCTCATCGCTGTTTCTCTACACCAGCAACACCATGGTGATGTCGGTGCTGCTGCTCGACTATTACGAAGGCGGAAATCTCGGAAAGACCGCTGCATTCAGCTTGGTGCAGACGGTGCTGCTCGGCGTGCTCATCGGCGGCGCCAACTGGCTGTCGCGAGGGGCGGCGCAGGGCAGCGTGGCGCAAAGGCTCAGATAAACACCAAGGGAGGATCGGCCATGAAGCGAAAACTCGTTGCCAGGATCGTCACGCTCGCCGGCATCGCCGGCCTCGGCCTCGCGCTGAGCGCGCCGCCAGCCAGGGCGCAGGCGGAATTCGGCTCGCCCGAATTGATCGCGGCGGCGAAAGCCGAAGGCAAGCTCGTTTACTACACCGCGAATTTCGCCGAGGTCGAGCAGCAGGTCATCAAGGAATTCAACAAGCGCTTTCCGGAGATCAAGATCGAGATGGTGCGCGCGCCGGGCGGCCAGCTCATCACCCGCGTCAAGACCGAGGCCGCCGCCGGCAAGCTGATCGCCGATGTGGTCGATCATTCCGACCGCGCCTTGATGCTGCCGCTGGTCGATTTGTTCCAGGACTACGCGCCGCCGAACGCCGCCGACTACAATCCCGATGCGCAGATTTCCCCAAAGCTGTGGCCGCGCGCCACCCTGGTGTGGTCGATCGCCTACAACACCGAACTCGTGAAAAATCCGCCGAAGAGCTGGATGGACCTGACCAAGCCCGAATACGACAAGCTGACGGGGCAGGTATTCGCGCAATCCGGCGGCACCACCTGGACCCGCATCATGTTCGAGCGCCAGGTGCTGGGCGAGGATTACTGGGCCAAGCAGGCCGCGACCCATCCGATCCTCTATCCCTCGGGCGCGCCGATGGCGGACTCATTGGTGCGCGGCGAAATCGCGATGGGCCCCTTGCTCTACAATGCGATCTATCCGAAGCAGAAGGACGGCGCGCCGATCAAGATCTTCTTCCCGCCCGAGGGCGCGCCGGTCAATCCCTACGCCACGGGGATTCCGAAGACCGCGGCGCACCCCAACGCCGCAAAACTGTTCCTCAACTGGTGCCTGTCGAAAGAGGGCCAGACCTTCATGATCAAGGAACTTGGCAACCTCACGTCATTGAAAGTGGCGCCGGTCTATCCCGAGGGTTTCGATCCCAAGATCGTAAAAGTCTGGTTCCCGAATTTCGACGAATACGTCAAGCTGCACGGGCCGTGGGTTGCCGAATGGGACAAGACGTTCGGGTACCGGCAGTGATCGCTGCACCCGTGAAGCGATTGAAATCATGACGGCGACGCTCGAGGTCAAGGACCTGCGCAAGCAGTTCGCGATCGGCCGGCCGGCGATCGACGGCGTCAGCTTTGCCGTGCCGGCCGGCGAGATCGTGGTGCTGCTCGGTCCCTCCGGCTGCGGCAAGACCACGACCTTGCGCTGCGTCGCCGGCCTCGAGCATCCGACATCGGGCGAGATCAGCATCGGCGGGCGGATGGTGTCGTCACCGGAACGCGGCATTCTGGTGCCGCCGCGTTCGCGCGATCTCGGCATGGTGTTTCAGTCCTACGCGGTGTGGCCGCATATGACGGTGCGGCAGAACGTGGTCTATCCGCTGAAACACCGCAGGATCGCGCGTAGCGAGGCCAACCGCAAAGTGGACGAGGTGCTGGAACTGGTCGGACTGTCCGAATATGCCGACCGGCCGGTGGTGGCGCTCTCCGGCGGGCAGATGCAGCGGGTGGCGTTAGCGCGCAGCATCGTCTACCGGCCGCAGCTATTGCTGCTCGACGAACCCCTGTCCAACCTCGATGCCAAACTGCGCCTGCGGCTGCGCGATGACCTCCGCGTCATCCTCAAGCAGACCGGCATGACCGCGCTTTACGTCACCCACGACCAGGCCGAGGCGGTCGTGCTCGGCGACCGGATCGGCGTGATGCGCGACGGCAGGCTGCTGCAGATCGGCACGCCCGACCAGATCTATAACCGGCCAGCCGATCTGTTCGTCGCCAATTTCACCGGCGCCACCAACGAGCTCACGGGGACGCTGGTCGAGCGCAACGGCGAGTTCGGCGTGGTCGATTTCGGCGAGGGGCGGTGCGGCGAGGCGGCGCTGCTGCACGCGCTCGATCCCGGCGACAAGGTCCGGATCGCGCTGCGGCCGGAAAATATCGGGATCGGCAGGTCAGACGGCGGGAATGTGTTTCCGGGCCGCGTGATCGATCGCCGCTACCAGGGCACGCAGACCGTCTACGACATCGATCTGTTCGGCGCTCGGCTCGAGGTCCTGGAACTCGGCACCGCGGCCCGCCACCAGATCGGGGTCGAAACCTCGGTCGCCCTTCCGCGGGAAGGCTTGTGGGCGTATCGTGATACGGGACCATCAAGTTACGAATAGCAGCCAGCAAGAGCTAGCCACAGGATCATCATGCGTATTGTCGTTCTGCCGGGTGACGGCATCGGGCCGGAGATTGCCGCTGCGACCTCCGATGTGCTGCGCGCCGCCTCGACGCGATATGAATTGAATGTCCAATTGGAAGAACATGCCGTCGGTCACGCCAGCCTGGAGCAGTTCGGCGCGACGGTGCGGCCGGGACTGCTGGACATCGTACGATCCGCTGACGGCCTCATTCTCGGGCCGGTGTCCGCGCTCGACTTCAAGGACGAGCAAAGCGGCGAGATCAACGCGTCAAAATATTTCCGGAAGAATCTGGATCTGTTTGCAAACATGCGGCCGGCGCGGACCTATCCGGGCTTGCGCAACGCCTTCGGCGCGTTCGACCTCGTCGTGGTGCGCGAAAATACCGAGGGCTTTTATGCCGACCGCAACATGGAGCAGGGCAACAGCGAACTCCTGGTCACGCCGGATGTCGCGATCTCGCTCCGCCGCATCACGCGGCACTGCTGCGAGCGGATCGCGCATGCCGCCTGCAGGCTTGCGATGAACCGGCGCAAGCACCTCACCATCGTTCACAAGGCAAGTATCTTGAAGATCGGCGACGGCATGTTCCTCGATACCTGCCGGCAGGTCGCGAGCAACTATCCGGGCCTCGCCGTCGACGACATCCTGGTCGACTCCATGATGGCGCATGTCGTGCGCCAGCCGGACCGGTTCGACGTCGTCGTCACCACCAATATGTTCGGCGATATCCTCTCCGACCTGACGGCGGAGCTTTCGGGCAGCCTAGGCCTCGGCGGCTCGCTCAATGTCGGCTCCGAACATGCGATGGCGCAGGCCGCGCACGGATCGGCGCCCGATATTGCCGGGCATGACGTCGCCAATCCGACCTCGCTCGTTCTGTCGGCGGCGTTGCTGCTGGCCTGGCATGGCGAACGTTCAGGCGATGCCCGATACGCCACAGCGGCCCGCGCGATCGAAGATGCGGTTGCCGCCGCCATGCGGAGCGGCCGCGCCACCCGCGACGTCGGCGGCGGTCTCGGCACCGCGGCGACCGGGCAGGCGATCGCAGAGATCCTAAAGTCGGAGAGGGCGGCCGCCGCGGCTCTTTAGGATGGGTATCGCTGCGCTCAACCCGTCGTACCAACCTGCGAACCGGACTAGAACTGATACCGCCGTAGGCCTCCATCGACGGGAATGACGGTACCCGTGATGTAGCGCGCTACGGGCGAGGCGAGAAACACCACCAGCGCTGCGAGGTCCTCGGGTTCGCCCCAATAGCGCACCGGAATCTCCTCTTCGGCAAAGTGCTTGCGATAGTCTTCCGGATAGTTGCGCCGGATTTGCTCGCTCATGATGCGGCCGGGCGGGATGCTGTTGACCGTGATGCCGTGCTGTCCGATCTCGCGCGACAATCCCTTCGCCCAGGCATGCACCGCGGCCTTCGCGGCGAACGCCGCATTCAGTCCCTCCGGCTCGGACTTGCCGGTGATGTTGATGATGCGTCCCCATTTGCGCGCGATCATTTGCGGCAATAGCGCATGGGTGACCTGCCGGTAGCGGGTGAAATTCAGCGACATGGCTTCGTCCCAGGTGCTGTCCGGCGCGTCGATCGGCAGCGGCCGGCTGCCGCCGGCGTTGTTCACCAGAATGTCGACGTGACCGAGTTCGGCGATCGCAGCTGCTGCGAGCTTGCTCGCGGCATCTTCCTGCATGATGTCCTGCGTCACCGGAATCATCACGCCGCCCGCCGCCTTGACTTCGTCGGCAAGTGTATCGAGCAACTCCCTGCGCCTGGCGACGCCGACGACGCGGACCCCCTCCAGCGCCAGCATCCTCGCGATCGCGCGGCCAATCCCGATGCTGGCGCCGCTCACGACGGCGGTCTTGGACTTGAGATCGAGGTCCATGTCTGCTCTTTCTTTCTGTTCACAACATGCACGCATGTTAGGATGGATTTGGCCGGAAAGCGCCGCAAGTGTAATACCGCTCCGGCCGTTCAAAGGAAGAAGAAAAAACGATGGTTTGGAATCCGCAGCAATATCTGAAATTCTCCGGCCACAGATTGCGGCCCGCGGTCGACCTCCTGATGCGGGTCCCGGATTTCGAGGTCAGGACCGTCGCCGACCTCGGCGCCGGCGCCGGCAACGTCACCAAGCTGATCAAGGAGCGATGGCCTGATGCCGCCGTCGTCGGCGTCGAAGGCTCCGCCGAAATGGTCGCCGCCGGCAGGAAGGCCGCGCCCGAGGTGGAATGGCTGCAGCAGGATTTGGGCGCATGGCAGCCTGCGAACAGATATAATGTGATTTACTCTAATGCGGCGCTGCACTGGCTGCCGGATCATGAAAAACTGTTTCCATCGCTGATGGAAAAAGTGGAGCCCGGCGGCATCCTCGCGGTCCAGATGCCGCGCAATTTCGAGGCGCCTTCGCATTTGCTGATCGCCGAAACCGCGCTGAACGGTCCGTGGCGCAGCCGGGTCGAGCACCTCGTGACGCCGCCGCCGGTCAAGGGACCCGGATTCTACCACGGCCTCCTGGCGCCGCAGTCGGCCAACATCGACATCTGGGAGACCGAGTACCTGCAGGTTCTGGAAGGCGAGAATCCGGTCAAGGAATGGACCAAGGGTACCTGGCTGACGCGGTATCTGGACGTCCTCGAAGGGCCGGACAAGGCTGCCTTTGAGGCCGCCTATGGCGAGCGGGTGGCGAAAGCCTATCCGCGCAATGCCCAGGGCCAGACGCTCTTCCCGTTCCGGCGCCTCTTCATGGTGGCGCAGCGCAAAGCCTGATCCCGCCGCGCCGCACAACGGGTGCGACATCTGTGCCGGGCCGGCGGGCTGGAGCCGGACCGGAAATCTGCCTATACAATCATCACTTGGCCGGATTTTCGGTCTCGCCAATTCGGCTTAGGTCTAGTTGTTCGAGCTATTGTTTACTGCCACTACTGAAACCGGAAAACCAAAAACAACCGGTTCCGGCGCCAATTGGGAGGAAAGTCTATGCGCAAGTTCATTCTGGCAGCGGCTGCAGCTGCCATTTTCATGGCTCCAGCCGCCGCTCTGGCCGATGAGCCCATCATCATCAAGTTCAGCCACGTCGTCGCCAACGACACGCCGAAGGGCAAGGGCGCGCTGAAATTCAAGGAGCTCGCGGAAAAATACACCAACGGCAAGGTCAAGGTCGAGGTGTACCCGAACTCGCAGCTTTACAAGGACAAGGAGGAGATCGAGGCGCTGCAGCTTGGCTCGGTGCAGATGCTGGCGCCCTCGACCGCGAAGTTCGCCCCGCTCGGCATCAAGGAATTCGAGGCGCTCGACCTGCCTTGGCTGTTCAAGGACGAAGACACCTACAGCAAGGCGATGAAGGGCCCGGTCGGCAAGTGGCTGTTCCAGAAACTGGAAGCCAAGGGCATCACCGGTCTCGCCTACTGGGATAACGGCTTCCACATGACATCGGCCAACCGTCCGCTGCTGGAGCCCGCCGATTTCCAGGGGCTAAAGGTCCGGATCTCCGGGTCCAAGATCGCCGACCGCTATTTCCGCGATTTGGGTGCGATTCCACAGATCATGGCGTTCTCGGAAGTCTATCAGGCCTTGCAGACCGGCGTGGTCGATTCCTGCGAGAATACGCCCTCGAATTATCTGACCCAGAAGTTCTATGAAGTGCAGAAGGACATCACGGTTTCCTACCATGCCCATCTGCAATACGCCGTCATCGTCAACACGAAGTTCTGGAACGGATTGCCGCCGGATATCCGCAAGGAACTCGAAAAGGCGATGGACGAGGCGACCGAATACACCAACTCGATCGCGGTCAAGGAAAACGAGGACGCGCTGGCCGACATCAAGAAGTCGGGCAAAGCCACGCTGCACTATCTGACCGACGATCAGAAGAAGGCCTGGCAGAAGGCGATGCGGCCGACCTATGCCTGGGCCAAGGGCCGCGTCGGGCAGGAAGTACTCGATCTCGTGGCCAAAGAACTCAACATTGAAATGAATTGACCGAACTCAGCTCGAACCAGGCTGAAATGGGCGGCCGGGAACGCACGCGTTCCCGGCCAAAACTGATTCCGGGGGGAAACGTGCTTTCGCGTGCGCTCGACCATCTTGAAGAATGGCTCATCGCCGGGCTGATCACGGCTGCCACCGCGCTGATTTTTGTCGCGGTCCTGCATCGCTATGGCACCGGGCTTTCGATCGATTTCTCAAAATGGGCCACCGCGCACGGCTTTACGTTGCTCGCGGCCTTTCTGAAGAGCATATTCCTGTGGCTCGCCGCGCTCGATCTGTCGTGGGCGCAAGAGCTTTGCATCTACATGTTCATCTGGATGGCGAAGTTCGGCGCGGCCTACGGCGTGCGCACCGGTATCCATGTCGGCGTCGATGTGCTGGTCAATATCCTGCCCGCCGGCTCCCGCCGCCGCGTGATCACGTTCAGCCTGTTGTGCGGTGCGCTGTTCACCAGCATCGTCGCCGGCTTCGGGGCGTCCTTTGTCAGCCAGATGTGGCACACCGGCCAGCAATCCAACGACCTGGAAGCGCCGATGTGGATCGTCTATCTGGCGATTCCGCTTGGCTCGGGGCTGATGTGCTTCCGCTTCCTGCAGGTCGCCTGGTCGTTCTACCGCACCGGCGAGCTTCCACACCACGATGCCGCCCAGATCGACGGCGTCGAAGTCGACGCGCTGCACCCCGCCGAAGCCGCCCCGCGCGCGGTGCAAAAGGAAGGATCCAGCCCGCTGGGCTGGATCCTGATCCTGCTGCCGATCCTGATCGTGGCGATCTGCTTTGCCCATTCCGGCGGACTGATCGTGTTGCCGCAAGGCATGCGGGTCGCCATCGTGTTCGCGCTGCTGCTTTCGCTGATGCTGACGGGCATGCCGATCTCGATCGCGCTCGGCCTGACGGTGCTGAGCTTCATGTTCACGCTGACCGACGTGCGGACCGAATCGGTGGCGCTGAAGCTGTTCACGGGCATCGAAAGCTTCGAGATCATGGCGATCCCGTTTTTCATTCTCGCGGGCAATTTCCTCACCCATGGCGGCGTCGCCCGCCGCATGATCGCGTTCGCGACGGCGATGGTCGGTCACTGGTATGGCGGCCTCGCGCTCTCCGCCGTGCTGGCGTGCGCCCTGTTCGCCGCGATCTCCGGCTCATCGCCGGCCACCGTGGTCGCGATCGGCTCGGTGATCCTGCCGGCGATGGTGGCGCAGGGATTCCCGAAACGCTTCGGCGCCGGCGTCATCACCACCTCGGGATCGCTCGGCATCCTCATTCCGCCGTCGATCCCGATGGTGCTGTTCGCGGTCTCGACCAATACCTCCGTCGGCAAGCTATTCATCGCCGGCATTGTGCCGGGCATTGCGCTGGCGACCATGCTGGGTGCGACCACATGGTACCGCGCCTGGCGCAACGACTATCCGCGCATGCCGAAGGCAAGTTTCGCCGAACGCCTCGATGCCTTCCGAAAATCGGTCTGGGGCCTGTTGCTGATCGTGATCGTGATCGGCGGCATCTATAGCGGGCTGTTCACGCCAACCGAGGCCGCGGCCGTCAGCGCGGTCTATGCCTTCGTCGTCGCAGTGTTCATCTACAAGGATCTCAGGCTTCGCGACGTGCCGAAGGTGCTGCTGTCGTCGGCGAACCTCAGTGCGATGCTGCTCTACATCATCACCAACGCGGTGCTGTTCTCGTTCCTGATGACCTATGAGAATATTCCGCACGCGCTGGCGCAGTGGATGATCGATCAGGGCTTTGGCTGGATCGGCTTCCTGCTGGTCGTTAACGTGCTGCTGCTGATGGCGGGCAATGTGATGGAGCCGTCGTCCATCATTCTGATCATGGCGCCGATCCTGTTTCCGGTCGCGGTGAAACTCGGCATCGATCCCATTCACTTCGGCATCCTGATGACGGTGAACATGGAGGTCGGGCTGTGTCACCCGCCGGTCGGATTGAACCTCTACGTCGCCTCGGGCATCGCCAAAATGGGCATCACCGAGCTCACGATCGCGGTGTGGCCGTGGCTCCTCACGATGCTGGTGTTCCTGGTGATCGTGACCTACTGGCCCGGCCTGTCGCTGTGGCTTCCGGGTCTGCTGGGGATGAATTAGGTTCGATCGCGCAGCCCATTCATGGTCGCGCCGTGCGGCCTCATGGTTCGAGACGCGCGGTGTTTCCGCGCTCCCACCATGAGGGTTTAAGATCGCGTGCTGGACTGGTTGACCTCATCCTGAGGAGCGCGCATATGCGCGCGTCTCGAAGGATGAAGCCACCGAACAGATGCCCAGGGTTCGATCGCGCGGACCGGCCTTAGTCGACGCTGATGTGGCCTGCCTTGATCGGCGCCGCCCATTTGACGATCTCGCTCTGCACGAATTTCGCGAGATACTCCGGCGTGGTGCGGTCGTCGGAGACGAAGACCAGTCCGGCGCTTTCGAGCTTCTCCCGCACCGCCGGCGTCTTCATGGCTTCGACGGTGGCATGGTTGAGCTTTTGCACGATCGCCTCCGGCGTTCCCTTCGGCAGGAAGAACGCGTTCCAGGTATAGGCCTCGACCCCAAAACCCTGCTCGATGGCGGTGGGCACGTTCGGCAGCACCTTCGAGCGCTCCTTGGTCAGGATGGCGATCGGCTTGACGGTGCCGACGTCGACCTGCGGCTTTGCGGTCGTGATGATGTCGCAGAGGTAATCGACCCGGCCGCCCATCAGATCCTGCATCGCGGGGTTGGCGCCACGATAGGGCACGTGGACGATGTCGAGCCCGGTGACCATGTTCACCAGCGCGCAACCGAGATGGATCGCGGATCCCGTGCCGGCGGACGCGTATTGCATCTTGTCCTTGTTGGCTTTGCCATAGGCGACAAATTCCTTCATGTCCTTGACCGGCAGGTCCTTGCGCGCGATCAGCACCAGCGGCGCTTCCACCATCAGCGCGACGGACGCGAAATCAGTCACGGAATTGTAGGCCGGCTTCTTGTACAGCGACTGGTTCTGCGCCTGGGTGCCGACGGTGCCCAGCAGGAAAGTGTAGCCGTCGGGCGCGGCCTTCGCGACGCGGTCGGCGCCGTTCATGCCGCCGGCGCCGCCGACATTCTCGACGATGATCTGCTGCCCGAGGATTTCGCCCATACGCTGCGCGAACAGCCGCGCCAGCACGTCGTTTGGCCCGCCGGCGGCGAACGGATTGACCATGGTGATCGTTCGCGTCGGCCAATCCTCCGCTTTTGCCGCGCTGGTCAAGGCCAATGCGGCAACGGCAACGAGCGCGCTGACGACTTTCCTCATGGTTTTCCTCCCCTGTTTTTTGTTCTGGTCTTCAGACGAACGAGATCGCTTCGGCCATCTCGAGGATGCGCCGGATTTCGGTCAGCGCCCGTTCGAGGTCCGCTTCAGTCGCGGGCGCGCCGAGGCACAGCCGGACGCCGAGGCTTTCATTCTCCATTCGCCGCAAGGCGCCGGGAGGGGCAAGCGTGATGCCCGCTTGCGCGGCCTGCGCGATCAGCGCCGCCAGCGTGCGGCCCGCGGGCAGTGGCAGCCAGAGATGAAAGCCGGGCACCCCGGTCGGAGGCGGCAGCCATTCCTTCAGGATCCGGCGCGCGATGGCGTCGCGAATGGCGGCCTTGTCGCGTTTGAGCTTGGCCTGGCGGGCGAGCCCGCCGTTCTGGATCAACCGCGCCACCACTTCGGCCATCACCGGGACCGCCATCCATCCCGTCGCCCGCAGCGCGTTGATCGATCGATCGCGAAACGCCTCCGGCGCGATCATGGCGGCGATGCGCAGCCCCGGTGCCAGGCATTTTGCGAAACTGACGATATAGAAGCTGCGTTCGGGAATGAGCTTGGAGATGGGCGCGAGCGGCGGCGACAGCAGATAACCGTAGGCGTCGTCTTCTAGCAGATAGGCGTCGTGCTTGCGAACGATCTCGGCGATGGCTTGCCGGCGCCTGGCCGGCATCACCGATCCCATCGGCGTTTGCAGCGTCGGCATGCAATAGAGCACACGCGCTTTGGTTTCAGTGAAGGCGCGATCGAGATGTTCGGGAACGATGCCCTGCGCATCGGTGGTGACGCCGTGCAGCCGATAACCCGACAGCGCCGAGAGCGCGAGCATGCCCGAATAGGTGTAGCTCTCCGTCAGCACGGTATCCGAGGGTGAAGCGACCATGGGAAGCGCGATCGACAGCGCGTGCTGTCCGCCATGGGTGATGAAGAGATGATCGGGCTCGGCGGTCACGCCGAGCGAGGTGAGCCAGGTGACCATTGCCTCGCGATGCCGGCGCAAGCCCTGGTGCGGCAGATAGCCGAGCAGGTTCGACATTTCGCCATCGGCGACGATCTCCCCCAGCGCGGATGCAATAACCTCGTCTTCGCCGGTGTAGGGCGGCACGTTCAGCGCCAGGTTGATCGTTGCCTCGGAGGGGCCGAGACCGCGCGCCTCGCCCCGCCGCCTTTGCACAAACGTGCCGCGCCCGACTTCGCCCGAGATCAAGCCGCGCTGCTCGGCTTCCGCATAGGCTTTCGAGATGGTGCCGACGCTGAGATCGAGGCGTTGCGCCATGTCGCGCTGAGGCAATAATCGCATGCCGGGCTTGACGCGGCCGGAGGCGATGTCGGCTTCCAATGCGGAAACAAAGGCGAGATAGCGCGGCCCGGGAAACTTGGCGAGAGCGGGTACCCAGTCGGTCATTTCCTGCTATCCGCGAGATGCCTTCGCAGGCCTGATATCGGCGATTTCGCTAAGTAGTACAATTTCAGAATTGTTGCAATATTTGACACAGGGCTATGGTCCCCAGATCGCTCGATTTCGTTTATTATAAAGTGAGGATCGTCACAAGTGCCAGTTTCAAGGGGTTTTCTATGAAGGGCCTGATCAATCATTCCATCGATTGAACCAACTCAATCCTGCATAAATTACCGAATTGCCTCAGTTTGTGTTTGACAATTTCCGCCGCCGGCTTCTATCGTTCTTCCCAAGGCAGCGGGCGTTCGACAAGCTGTCTATTGGAATTGGGAGCGCGTTTTGATCTACGAAATCCGGATCTACGAAGCCGCCGAAGGCCGCGCGGATGCGATGCGCCGCCGCTTTCGCGACAACGTCGCGACCAAGTTTTTCCCGCGTCACGGCATCGAGCTTGTCGGCGCGTTCACCGCGCCGGCCGAAGACGGCCGCCTCACTTATATGACGCGCTTTGTGGATGAAGATTCGCGCAAGAAGGCCTGGGCGTCGTTCGCCGCGGATCCGGAGTGGGCGGCGCTGAAGGCCGCGACCGAAACCGATGGGCCGCTGTTGAAGAACCAGACCGTCTCGGTGCTGTCGCCGGCGATCGCCGGCCTGTCGCTCGGCTAGCGGCGTCAGATGAAACCCGCGCCCTTCGAGTATGTCAGGCCAACTTCACTCGCGGAGGCCTGCGATCTCTTGGCCAATGACGACGATGCGCGGGTGATCGCGGGTGGGCAAACGCTGGTGCCGATGCTGGCGATGCGGCTGGTGCGTCCGGCAAGACTAATCGACATCCTGCGCTTGCCGGAACTCGGTGGAATTCGCGAAGCGGAGGGTGCGGTGGTCGTCGGCGCCACCACGCGCCAGGCGCAGGCCGAGCGCGATCCCGTGGTCCGCGCCTCGGTGCCGATGCTGGCGCGCGTGCTGCCATGGGTCGGTCATCCGCCGACCCGCAACCGCGGCACAGTCGGCGGCTCGATCGCCAACGGCGATCCGTCGGCCGAAATCCCGCTGGTGGCAATGACATTGGGTGCCGAAATCATGCTCGCGTCCAGGGATGGCGAGACCTCGGTGTCGGCCGAGGATTTCTTCATCGGACCGATGGTGACGTCGATCGAGCAGGGCCAGTGCGTTCGCGCGATCCGCTTTCCCGTCTGGCCGCACCGGCGCATCGGGGTAGGTTTCTTCGAGGTCAGCTCGCGGCGATCGGATTTTGCGTTTGTCGCCGCTGCGGCGCAAATAGCGCTCGACGAGGACGGGCGTTGCCTCGACATTGCGCTCGGCCTTGGCGGCGTCGCCGACCGGCCGCTGCGGCTCGAGATGTCCGCGCTCGCAGGCACAGTGTTCGACGCCGCATCGGCGGCGGATGCGATCGATGCCGCCTGCGCCGATCTCGAGGCAATGAACGACCTGCACGCCAGCGCAGCCTATCGCCGCCGGGTCGCCGGCGTGCTTTGCCGTCGCGCGCTGCAGCAGGCGCAGGACAATGCGGCCGCCAAACCAGCGAAAGGCGCGCGATGAAGGTCGAACTGCGTATCAACGGCGCCAGCCGCTCCGCCGATATCGAGCCGCGCAAGACGCTGCTCGACGTGCTGCGCGAGAATTTCCTGCTCAACGGCGCCCATGCCGGCTGCGAGCACGGCGTCTGCGGCGCCTGCACGGTGCTGGTCGATGGCGAGCCGGTGCGTTCTTGCCTGATGTTCGCGGTGCAGGCGGACGGCTCCGAGATCACGACCATCGAGGGGCTTGCGCCGGCGCCGGGCGAACTCAGCGTGATCCAGGATGCGTTCTGCGAAACCCACGGCCTGCAATGCGGATATTGCACGCCGGGCATGATCCTGTCGGCGCACGCGCTGTTGCAGCGTAACGTGACGCCGACGCGCGAGGATATCGTGGAAGCGATATCAGGCAACATCTGCCGCTGCACCGGCTACGGGCAGATCGTCGAGGCGGTGCAGTTCGCTGCCGAGCGCCTGCGTCTCGCCAATACGCCGCGCCCGGCCGCGCCGGCCGCCAAATCCGTCGCGGAGGCGAAATGAGCGCCGATCCCGCCGCCTTCCGTTTCGTCTCGACCAACCGCCGGGTGCGCGAGGACCGCCGCTTCGTCGCAGGCCACGGCCATTACGTCGCCGACGTCGCGCTGGAAGGCATGCTGCATGTGGCGGTGCTGCCGTCGCAGCATCCCTCCGCGCGCATCGTCTCGATCGATGCGTCCGAAGCGCTGGCGATGCCGGGCGTGCACTATGTGCTGACCGGCGAAGAGCTCGCGGCCGCGACCGATCCGCTGATGAACGGCCTCGACACGCCAAACGTAAAGCGCCATCCGCTTGCGGTAGGGCAAACCCGCTACGCCGGCGAATGGGTCGTGGCGGTGGCCGCCGACAGCCGCGCACTGGCGGAGGATGCTGCGGAAAAGGTCGTCGTCGACTATGAGCCGCTGCCTTTCGTGATCAACGCGGAAGAGGCGCTGAAGCCGGACAGCCCGCCGGTGCATGCCGCGCACGGCTCCAACGTGCTGCTCGACCGCACCTTTGTCTGGGGCGAGGTCGAAAAGCATTTCGCCGAGAGCCCACGGCATCTTTCCTTCCGCGTCACCTGGGGCCGCAGCTCAACGGTTCCGATCGAGACCTTCGGCGTCGTGGCGTCCTGGGATCCCTGGCGCGACATGCTCGACGTCTGGGCCTCGATCCAGATGCCGAAATATCCCGATCAGATCGCGCGCGCGTTGCGGATTCCGGCCAATGGCGTGCGGGTGCATCAGGACGTCGACGTCGGCGGCAGCTACGGCGTCAAGCGCGGCATCAAGCAGACCGTGCTGGTGGCGCATCTGGCACGGCGGCTCGGCCGGCCGGTGCGGCTGATCGAGGACCGGCTGGACAACATGGGCGGCGGCGACGCCCACGGTCCCGACCGCATCTTCGATGTCGATGTCGCCTTCAGCGATGACGGCCTCGTCAAGTCGATGAAGATCCGCGCGCTGGACAATGCCGGCGCCTATGCCGGCCGCGCGCCGTTCCAGTTAGGCAAGCCGATCGGCGCCATCGTCGGTCCCTACCAGATCGAGAGCGTGCAGTACCGCGCGCAGTCGGTGACATCGAACAAGGCGGTGCAGGAGGCCGTGCGCGGCTTCGGCCAGTCGCCGACCAATTACGCAATCGAGACGGCAATCGACAAGGTCGCCGCGGCTGTTGGACTCGATCGCATCGAAGTCCGGCGCCGCAACTTCATCCGCAAGGAGCAGTTCCCCTATCTGATCCCGAGCGGCAGCACCTATGACAGCGGCGATTATCACACCGTGGTCAACAAGGTGCTCGCCCATATCGATTTTGCCGCGATGGAAAAGGAGCGCGACCGGTTGCGCGCTTCCGGGCTATTGGCCGGCATCGGCATCGCGGCGTGCCTGGAGCCGAGCGGCGGCAACTCCTCGTTCGAACCGCTGCTCAACGAAAAGAACACCACCACCACCTGGATGGATTCCTGCCGTATCAACGTCGACGGGCTCGGCTTTGTGACGATCATGATCCATAACACCTCGTCGGGGCAGGGCCACGAAACCCTGGTTTCGACGGTCGTGGGTGAAGTGCTGCAGATCGATCCCGATCTGATCCGCGTGGTGCGGCCGGATTCGCTGGCATGCCTGCCTTCGAACTCGCCGGTCGGCAGCCGGATGGCGATCATGCTCGGCGGCGCGGCGTTCCATGCCGCGCAGAGATTGAGGGCCAAGATCACGCGGATCGGCGCGCATCAATTCGGCCTTGGCGAGGACAAGGTGGTCTATGCCGGCGGCGGCGTCTCCGTGCCCGGTGGCGGCAAGCAGCTCGGCTGGGGCGAACTCGTCAACATCGCCCATCGCAACTATCATCTGTTGCCGGAGGGCATGGAGCCCGGCCTCGAGACCACGCATGTGATGCAGGTGCCGACCGGCACCCAACTGCCGAAGGACGGCCGGGTCCAGATGTACCCCTGTCATTCCTTCGAGTTTCACGTGGTGCTGATTGCGATTGATCCGGCGCTCGGAAAGCCCGAAATCCGGCGCTACGTCATCGGCCACGATTGCGGCACGGTCATCAACCCGCATATCGTCAGGGGCATGACGCTGGGCGGCATCGCGCACGGTCTTGGTGCAGCGCTATTGGAAGAGTTCGTCTATAATGACGAGGGCCAGCTGATCACCCAGGGGTTCATGGATTACCTGCTACCCTCCGCCCACGAGGTGCCGGAAGTCGAGATCGTGCATCACTGCACGCCGTCGCCTTTCACCGTGTTCGGGCAGAAGGGTTCCGGCGAAAGCGGCTACCTCGGGGCGCCCGCCGCGATCTCCGGCGCCATCAACGACAGCGTCGCCTCGCTCGGCATCTCCTTCAACAAGCTTCCGATCCGCATTTCCGCCATCGGCGATGCCATCGCCGCCGCGCAACCAGCCAAAATCCAAAGAGTGACAAAATGATCATCGACTGCCATGCCCATCTGGTGCCGCCGAACCTGCTGGACGCGATCCGCACGCAGGCTTCGAGCTTTCCGTCGATCCGCCTGATCGAGGACGGCGGCAGCCTCGGCTTCTCCTTTGCCGGCGGCAAGCCGACGCGGCAGGTGTCAAAGGCGCTGAGCGATTTGCCCGGCCGCCTGAAATGGATGGACGAGCAGAAGATCGAGAAGCAGGTGGTCGGCGGCTGGCTCGACATGTTCGCCTATGAAGTGCCGGCGGAGGAGGGCGCGGCCTGGTCGCGCCTGATCAACACCCATCTGGCGCAGACCGCGATGCGCGAGCCGCGCTTCGTGCCGCTCGCCACCGTGCCGCTGCAGGACGGCACGCGCGCCGCGGAAGTGCTGCGCGAGGCGCATTCGGCCGGTTTCAAGGGCGCGATGATCGGCACCCAGCCGAAGGGCAAGGGCGGCGTGCTCGACGATCCCACGTTAAAACCGTTCTGGGAGACCGCCAACCAACTCGGCTCGGTGGTATTCATCCATCCGGTGTTCGAAAGCGGCGACGACCGCGTGCATGATTACGGCATGGCGAACGCGGTCGGGCGCATCACCGATACGCTGATCGCGATGTCGCGACTGATCTATGCCGGTCACGTCACC
>JBGPSI010000034.1:0-30686 GCA_041490045.1 Bradyrhizobium sp. | reverse complement strand
CTCGCGCCGGCAAGCCGTCGACGACGACCAGATCGACCGCGAGTTCAACGCGGTCTGTATGTCGGTGTGGGGCTACACCACCGACGATTTCAGCGACGATCTGTTCTCCGACGCCGACCACGCCTTTCTCGATTCGCTCGATGAAGCGCATGCGCGCATTTTCGCCGCCGAACAGGGCTACGACCTCGTCGACGACGAGGGTATGCTGACGGACTGGTGGGGCTATTGCTGGATGATCCTCGCCGAAAAGCGCGGGCTGCTGACGCCGGAAAACCGCGCCGCGGCTCGCGCGCAAATCGAGGAAAAATACCGGTCGGCGCCGAACGTGATCGGCGTCATCGTCGCGCGGTGATTTTTCTTCGTCATTGCGAGGAGCAAAGCGACGAAGCAATCCAGCCCTCGCCAGTTTCTGGATTGCTTCGCTTCGCTCGCAATGACGGTTTCAGCTTTGGGGCTTCACCCGGATCAATCCGCTTCCGCCCGCTTCGCGCCGAGCGTGGCGCTCTTCGGCAGCGTCGTCACGGGCAGCACGATATCGCCGCTCGCCTCCGGTGACACGGCGTCATTGGCGATCATCTCGGCGCGCACCGGCGCGACCTTCATCCCGCCGAGCCGCGCGCGCACGTCCGGGGTCAGGCCTGGATAGGAGGCGACCGGCGTGAATTCGGCGGTCTGGCCGTCGCCGGCCTTGACGCCGGAATACGCGACGAGCCCGTCGGTGGTAGCGATCACGTCGCCGGGTCGCAAGGAAGGGTCGAGCGTGAGATCGACCGGCGCGAGGCCTGCGGGATCGCGGCCGTTGCAGGTGCAGTCGGCGCGCATCGCCTTGCGATAGGCATAGGCGTTCTCGCTGTCCGCATAGCGCTCGCCGGTCGCCGACGAGGCGCCGTCGATATTGCTGCCGAAAAACACTTTTGTGGGGCTCGCTGGACAGAACGCCTGGCACAGCTGGGCCGGCGAGGCGTTGCGCGCGGTCAGCGGGAAATAGCGGCCGTCGCAGCTACGCACGCAAAAAGCGGGGCCGGAGCCGGTGGCCACGGGCCGCGGTGGCGCGGGCTGCTGGTTCTGGCCGAACGGATCGGCGAAGAAACTCGCCTGCGGCACGGCGCGCTGCAGCTGTTTCTGGAAGCCGCCGAAAAACAGGTCGAACAGGCCTTCGGCAGACGCCGGGCGCGGGATCGCCGCAACGAAGCCCGCAAGCACGGCCGCGCCAACAAGCACCATGCGGCGCCGCATGCGCTGATGGGATAACTCTGTACGCAACGCTTACTCCACGCAGGCCCGAAAATCTGCCGGGGCGAAGCAGTCCCCCTGCGCGGGTAACCTTAATGCGCGATGGTAAACGGGTGGTGACCGCGAGGCTGGGCGTCGGAAAAGAAATGAGGCTGCTCGCAGGCGTCCCGCGCGCTCAATCCTTCAAGAACTCGCCGGCCTTGTAGAGCGAACGGAAGGGAATGCCGGCTTCGACGAAAGCCTCGGTCGCGCCTTCATCGCGGTCGACCATGGTAAACACCAGCGCGATCTCGCCGCCGGCATCGCGCACCGCTTCCACCGCCTTCAGCGCCGAGCCGCCGGTCGTGGTGACGTCCTCGACGATCACGATGCGCTTGCCTTGCAGGCTCTCGCCCTTCGCAAGACCCTCGACCGCGAGCTTTGCGCCGTGCTCCTTCGGCTTCTTGCGCACGAAGAACGCCGCGATCGGGTGACCCTTGATCCAGGACAGCTGCGCGATCGCGCCCGCAAGCGGCACCGCGCCCATTTCCAGGCCGCCGATATAATCGAGGCGATCGTCCTTCAGCGCCTCGAACGTCAGTTCCGCAAGCAACGAGGCGCCTTCGGGATCGAGCATGGTCGGCTTGAGGTTGAAATAGAAATCGCTCTTGCGGCCCGAGGCCAGCGTGATTTCGCCGCGACCGAACGAGCGCTTGCGGATGATCTCGGCGAGGCGGGCGCGGGAGGCTGATTTGGACAAGGCGGTGTTCTCTTTTCAAGGACGGGCGCAATCTATCCACGGACGGGCGCACATTCCAGAGCCGATGCCCTGCCGTCAACAGCGTGGAACCTCATCCCAATCGTCCCGGCGTTCACCCGGACGACGGGGGAGGGGATGGTTGTAAGCCTCCGCAGTTCCGGGCTACTGATTGAAAAAGCCTTTTGCGGGGGATGACCAAAAAATGACCATCGAACTCCACACCTGGAACACGCCCAACGGCCGCAAGATCTCGGTCGCGCTGGAAGAAATGGGGCTGCCGTACAAGGTGTTCCCGGTCAACATCAGCAAGGGCGAGCAGATGGCGCCCGCCTTCCTCGCGATCAGCCCGAACAACAAGATTCCCGCCATCGTCGATCCGGACGGCCCCGACGGCAAGCGCGTCAGCGTGTTCGAAAGTGGCGCCATCCTGCTCTATCTCGGCGAGAAGACCGGCCAGTTCCTGCCGAAGCCCCTGGCCGACCGCATCCCGGTCTATGAATGGCTGATGTGGCAGATGGGCGGTTTCGGGCCGATGCCGGGGCAGGTGCATCACTTCATCGCGCTGGAGAACGAGCAGGACCGCGCCTATGGCCTGAAGCGCTTCATGGCCGAGACGCGCCGGCTCTACGGCGTGCTGGACCGCCGCCTGGCGGATCATGAATTCGTCGCCGGTCCGCTGTCGGTCGCGGACTTCGCCATCCTCGGCTGGGCCTGGCGGCACCCGCGCCACAAGGTGGAACTGTCGGATTTCCCCCATGTCAAACGCTGGTACGAGACGCTGATGGCGCGCCCCGCCGTCAAGCGCGGCATGGAAGCGAAGCTGGATTGAGGGTTCTCACCATCTCCCTCTCCGCTCGCGGGCGAGCGTCTTCAGCTCCCTCGCCCCGCTCTTCGCAGGTCGAGGTTAGGGAACCTAGTGCGCCTCGTCCCAGTTGTCCGCGGCGCGGGCATCGACATGCAGCGGCACCGACAGCAGCACGGCCGGGAACGGTGCGTCCTGCATGACGTGCTGCACGACCGGCAAGGTGGCGGCGACCTCTTTGTCGGGCACCTCGAAGATCAGTTCGTCGTGCACCTGCAACAGCATCTGCGCCGAGAGTTTCTTCTCGGCGAGCGCGTCTTCCATCCGCGTCATGGCGCGGCGAATGATGTCGGCCGCAGTGCCTTGAAGTCGTGCGTTGATCGCGGCGCGCTCGTTGAAGGAGCGGACCGAGGCGTTGCTGGCCTTGATATCCGGGTAGTGACACTTGCGGCCAAACAGCGTCTCGACATAGCCATGGGTGCGGCAGAAATCCCGGGTCGAATCCATGTAGGCGCGGATGCCCGGGAATCGCTCGAAATATTTCTTGATGTAGGCGGAGGCTTCCTCGCGGGCGATGCCGAGCTGGTTGGCAAGCCCAAACGCCGAGATGCCGTAGATGATGCCGAAATTGATCGCCTTCGCCCGGCGGCGCACCTCGCCCGGCATATCCTTGATCGGCACGCCGAACATTTCCGACGCCGTCATGGCGTGGATGTCGAGCCCGTCGCGGAACGCCTGCTTCAGCACGGGGATGTCGGCGATTTCAGCCAACAGCCGCAACTCGATCTGCGAATAATCCGCGGACACCAGCTTGTGGCCGGGCGAGGCGATAAAGGCGCGGCGGATCTTGCGGCCGTCCTCGGTGCGCACAGGAATATTCTGCAGGTTCGGTTCGTTGGACGACAGCCGTCCGGTCGTGGTCGCCGCCAGCGCGTAGGTGGTGTGGACACGATGGGTCTGCGGATTCACGTAAGTCGGCAATGCGTCGGTATAGGTCGATTTCAGTTTCGAGACCTGCCGCCACTCCATGATCTTCTTCGGAAATTCATGACCCTGCTCGGCGAGTTCATCGAGGATCTGCGCCGATGTCGACCATGCGCCGGTCTTGGTCTTGGTGCCGCCGGTTATCCCCATCTTGCCGAACAGGATGTCGCCGATCTGCTTGGGGCTGCCGACGTTGATCGGCTCGCCCGCGATTTCCTGAAGCTCGGCCTCGACCCTGGCCGCAGTCTGGGCGAATTCGCCCGACAGCCGCGACAGCACCTGGCGGTCGATCGAGATGCCGCGCCGCTCCATCCGCGCCAGCACCGATATCAGTGGGCGCTCCAGCGTCTCGTAGACCGATGTCATGCGCTCGGCGACCAGCCGCGGTTTCAAGACGCGCCATAGCCGCAGGATCACGTCGGCATCCTCGGCCGAATAGGCGGTCGCCTTGTCGATCTCGACCTGATCGAAAGCAAGCTTGCCCTTGCCGCTGCCGGTCAGCTCGCCATGGCTGATCGTGGCATGGCCGAGCCAGCGCTCGGCCAGCGCATCGAGCCCATGGGCGTTGCGGCCGGCGTCGAGTGCGTAACTCATCAGCTGCGCGTCGTCGTGGTTGCGCAAGGTGATGCCGTGCTGGGCGAGCATCACGGCGTTGAATTTGATGTTGAAGCCGATCTTCAAAATCCCAGCCGATTCCAGCAGCGGCCGCAGCGCTTCCAGCACGTCACCGGTGCTGATCTGGTCAGGCGCCAGTCCGGCGTCGAACAGCCCGACGCCATCGCCGGATTGCTTGTGGGCGAGCGGGACGTAGCAGGCGTCGTTGGGCGCGAGCGCCAGCGCGATGCCCGACATCTCGGCCTGCATCGGATCGATCGAGTTCGCCTTGGCCTCCAGCGCAAAATAGCCGACATCGTGTACACGCGCGATCCAGGCTTTCAGCTCGGAGAGCGCGCGGATCGTCCGGTATTTGCTGCGATCGATCCGAGTCTGGCGCGCTTCTTCCACGCGCGCGGCGGCAAGCGCGTGCGGGGTGAGCACGACATTGGATTTTTCCGGCCTGCTCTGGCCTCTCGCGGCGGCAGGCGGGCTCGCTTTGCCGCTGGCGGCGCCGGGCGAGGCCGGGGAGTCCATATTCCCGAAAAGGTCGCCTCCCGCCACGCGCGGCGGCGGAGGCGAGCCGGCCGACTTGCCGCTGGCGCCGCTCTTGTTGGCCGCGTCCGCTTCCACGTCCGCCGGATCAATCTGCGAATATTCGCTGACGCGGCGGGTCAGGGTGGAAAATTCCATCGCCTTCAAAAACGCGATCAGTTTGCGCGCGTCGGGCTCGTGCACCGCCAGATCAGCAAGCGGCACGTCGAGCTTGACCTTGTCGTCGAGCAGCACCAGTTTTCGCGAAATTCGCGCTTTCTCGGCATTCTCGATCAGCGCCTCGCGCCGCTTCGGCTGCTTGATCTCGCCGGCGCGCAGCAGCAGCGTTTCCAGGTCGCCGTATTCGACGATCAGTTGCGCTGCGGTCTTGACGCCGATGCCGGGCACGCCGGGCACGTTGTCGGTGGAATCGCCGGCCAGCGCCTGCACCTCGACCACCTTCTCCGGCGGCACGCCGAATTTCTCGATCACCTCGGGAATGCCGATGCGGCGGTCCTTCATGGTGTCGTACATGGTCACCTTGTCGGTGACGAGCTGCATCAGGTCCTTGTCGGAGGAGACGATGGTGGTGGTCGCGCCACGCTCGCCGGCCTCGCGGGCATAGGTCGCGATCAAATCGTCGGCCTCGAAGCCGCCCTGCTCGAGGCAGGGCAGGTCGAAGGCGCGCACGGCCTCGCGGATCAGCGCGAATTGCGGGATCAGGTCGTCCGGCGCCGGCGGCCGGTGCGCCTTGTAGTCGGGATAGAGTTTGTTGCGGAAGGTGACTTCCGACTTGTCGAACACGATCGCCAGATGGGTGGGGCGGTTGTCCGGCGGCATGTCGCGCAACAGCTTCCACAGCATGTTGCAAAAGCCGAGCACGGCATTGACCTGCAACCCGTCGGACTTGCGGTTCAGCGGCGGCAGCGCGTGGTAGGCGCGAAAAATGTAGGAGGAACCGTCGACCAGAAAGACATGGTCGCCCTTGGCGGGCGCCTTGGCGGCGACGGGTTTTGGAGAGGCTTTTGGGGCTGTTTTCGGCATGGCCGAAATTTAGGGATTTTTGCTTGGGATTGACAGCCTTCGGGACCGGTTGTGCCGGGAATTTTGCCTGCCGCGAGCCCTTTCCGGAATGGGTTGCATCGGCGGCTGTTCCATGAACCCCTGCGGGTATGGGGCGGACCCAAAAGGAAAAAACATGACCGCGCAACTCGATGAGCTGACGGCGAAGCTGCGATCGGTCGAGGCCGAAATCGAGGCCGAACTGGCAAAGCGGCGGGAAGAGTTGCGCTTCCACCTGGAGAACCGCCGGATCGTGTTCGAAAAGGAGGTGCAGCGGATCCACCGCGAGCTCAAGACCCGGGCGACGCGCTATCTGATCGATGCCAATCCGCTGATGATCCTGAGTGCGCCTGTGATCTATTCGCTTGTGATCCCGATCGCGCTCGTCGACATCTGGGTCATGGCCTATCAGGCGATCTGCTTTCCGATCTACAAGATTCCGATGGTGCGCCGCCGCGATTATCTGGTGTTCGACCGCCACCATCTCGCCTATCTCAACGTCATCGAGAAGTTCAATTGCGCCTATTGCTCCTACGCCAATGGCGTGGTCGCGTTCGTGCGCGAGGTGGCGTCGCGCACCGAGGTCTATTGGTGCCCGATCAAGCATGCCCGCCGCATCCTCGGCCCGCACCCGCATTACCAGGGTTTTGCGGATTTCGGCGATGCGGAGGGGTTCCGCGAGAAGATCAAGCAGATGAAGGATGGCGTGAAGATCGAGGAGGCGGGGTGAGCGCGGTGGGGAGCCGCATCCTCTGATCGTCTTCACCCGCGAAGGCGGGTGACCCAGTACGCCGCGGCGCCTGCCATTCAATCGCCGGTCTCTGGAATACTGGGTCGCCCGGTCAAGCCGGGCGATGACAGCTCGGTTTGTACGAGAACAGCTACTCCGCCGCCTGCAACGCTGGCCGCGCTTTCTTCGGCGCGATCCAGAACGAGGCCGGGCGCTCGAACAGGAAATTGGCGCCGACCGCCAGCGCGCCGCGCCAGATCGCCAGCGCGCCGAACACGCCGACGATGGTGACCAAGAGCGAAATCGTGCCGATGTCGTGGATCGGTCCTGCCCGCAGCAGCAGCGTGCGCGTCGCGGCCATCGGCAGGAAGAACGCCAGATAGATGACGATGGAATGCTCGCCGCAGAAGCGCAGGAAGTCGAGCCAGTGGGCGCGTGCCAAGAGCGTGCCCATGACGACGATGGCACAGGCGCCGGCCAAGCCGAGCAGTAGCGACACCAGCGGCCACTCGCTGAGGCCGAACCAGACCAGGCCGCCGTTGACGAGCGCCCACAGCGCCAATCCGATAACCGCCAGTGACGGCCGCGCCCGCGCGCGATCCGACAACGCGAACACATAATCGGCGCAGATATAGCCGGAATGGAAATAGACGAAGCGCGCGCAGAACTCGTCGATCGCGGTCCAACCGGTTTCGATATGCGCGGTCTCCAGCAACGCCAGCACGGTCCAGATCAAGAGCGGCGGCCATTTGCGCGTCGCCTTGGTGACCACGAAGAAGATCGGCAGCAGATAGATGAACCACAGCGTGCCGAACGGCTCGATGAAGGATTCCAGATACAGGAAGCCGACACGGGCCCAGCTCGATTCGGCGGCGAAGCCCGGGGCCTTGAAGCCGAACTGGATCGTCACCCACAGCACGTAGAAATAAGCGAAGTGCACCACTTTGCGGTCGAGATAGGTGCGCCAGTCGCGGTCGATCACCACCGACAGGAACAGGCCCGAGATCAGGAAGAAATCCGGCATCCGGAACGGTTTTGCGAACGCGACCAGGACATGCATGAAACCGGTCTGGCCGGCGGCCAGCTCAACCCCCAGCACCGAATGCATCATGACCACCATGACGATGCAGATGCCCTTGGCGTAATCGACCCAGTCGACGCGGCCAGCCGGCGCTCCCAGCGCGGAACGCATCGTGGCGGCGGATGTGCCTTTTCCTGTCATCGGTGTCTCTTTTCGGCGCGGCGTGGCCGCATCATCGAGCCCTTAGGTTTCATTCTCCTTTATTCATCCAAATGTCATGCCGGTTTGCGGAACCCTCCCCTTTCCCCCCGGCGGCAAAATGCTCTAAGACCGCGCCAAAATCGGCTGAAAATTAACCATTACCGACGGGTTGTCCAAGATGCGTATCGAGGTCGAACGCCTGATCCGCGAAGCCAATCCGTCGGCCGACGTGGTGATCGCGTCCAATCCGGAATTCCTGCGCGAGGGGGCGGCGATCCGCGACTTCAAATTCCCCGATCGTATCGTGGTCGGCACTTCGGACGAGCGCGGGCGCAAGGTGCTCGGCGATATCTATCGGCCGCTGTCGCTCAACCAGGCGCCGGTGATGTTCACGGCGCGGCGTACCGCAGAGCTGATAAAATACGCCGCCAACGCTTTCCTCGCGACAAAAATCACCTTCATCAACGAGATCGCCGATCTCTCCGAAAAGGTCGGCGCCGACGTCCAGGAAGTCGCGCGTGGCATCGGGCTCGACAACCGCATCGGCTCGAAATTCCTGCATGCCGGTCCCGGCTTCGGCGGCTCCTGTTTCCCGAAGGACACCCGCGCGCTGGTGAAGATCGCGCAGGATCACGATGTGGATCTGCGGATCGTCGAGGCGGTGCTGACGGTCAACGACAACCGCAAGCGCGCGATGGCGCGCAAGGTAGCAAGCGCGTCCGGCGGCAGCCTGCGCGGCAAGACCGTGGCCGTGCTCGGACTCACCTTCAAGCCCGACACCGACGACATGCGTGAGGCGCCGTCGATCCCGCTGGTGACCGGCCTGCTCGATCTGGGCGCCAGGGTCCGCGCGCACGATCCGGTCGGCATCGAGCAGGCGCGCCGCGAACTGCCCGACATCGAATATTGCGATGACGCCTACGCCTGCGCGCGCGGCGCCGACGCGATGGTGGTGGTGACCGAATGGGTGCAGTACCGCACCCTCGACCTGGAGCGCCTGAAGAGCGAAATGGCCCATCCCGTGGTCGTCGATTTGCGCAACATCTATCGCCCCGAGGACATGGCGGCGCACGGATTTGTCTATGAAAGCGTGGGACGCGCGGGCGAGCCGCGGATGTAAGTCGCTTTCTTCCCTTCTCCCCTTGTGGGAGAAGGTGCCTTCGCCTCTCCCACAAGGGGGAGGGAAGAACCGAACCTGAGCCGCTCTTGCCCCGCTCCTTCGACACGCCCTTACCCATCGACGTCGTCCTCGACGAGCTTGCGCGCACGCTCGCAGGGCGCAACGCCGCGGTGCTGGTGGCGCCGCCCGGCGCCGGCAAGACCACGCGGGTGCCGCTGGCGCTGCTCGACGAGCCCTGGACTGGAACCAAGAAGATCATCGTGCTGGAGCCGCGCCGGATCGCCGCGCGCGCCAGCGCCGAGCGCATGGCGAAGACGATCGGGGAGCGCGTCGGCGAGACCGTCGGCTACCGGGTCCGCTTCGGCTCGAAAGTATCGCGCACCACGCGAATCGAGGTCGTCACCGAGGGCATCTTCTCCCGGCAGATCCTCGACGATCCCGAACTGAACGGCGTCGCCGCGGTGCTGTTCGACGAATTCCACGAACGCTCGCTCGACGCCGATCTCGGCCTTGCGCTGGCGCGCGACGCGCAAACGGGACTGCGCGAGGAGCTGCGCATCCTCGTGATGTCGGCGACGCTCGACGGTGCCCGGGTGGCAAGGCTGCTCGGCGAGGCGCCGGTGATCGCGAGCGAGGGCCGCGCGTTTCCGGTCGAGACGCGCTATCTCGGCCGCAAACCCGATGCGCCGCTGGAGCGGCAGATGGCGGAGGCGATCGCGCTCGCGTTGCGCGCCGATCCCGGTTCGGTGCTGGCATTCCTGCCGGGGGCCGCGGAAATCCGCCGGACTCAGATTTTCCTGGCCGAACGCATCCACGACGCCTCGATCGAAATCGTGCCGCTGTTCGGCGCGCTCGAAGCATCGGTGCAGGACCGCGCCATCCAGCCGGCGCCGAAGGGCCATCGCAAGGTGGTGCTGGCGACCTCGATCGCGGAGACCTCGCTGACCATCGAGGGCGTGCGCATCGTCGTGGATTCCGGCATGGCGCGGGTGCCTCGCTACGAACCCGACATCGGATTGACGCGGCTGGAGACCGTGCGCGCCTCGCGCGCGGCGGTCGATCAGCGCCGCGGCCGCGCCGGACGCACCGAGCCAGGCGTGTGCTACCGGCTGTGGGACGAGCCGCAGACCGCCTCGCTCGCCGCCTATACCCAGCCGGAAATCCTGAGCGCCGATCTGTCGTCGCTGGTGCTGGACTTGGCGCAATGGGGCGTCAGCGATCCCGCCACGCTGGCGTTTCTCGATCCTCCGCCGGTGCCTGCATGGAAGGAAGCGAAGAGCCTGTTGCTTGAACTTGGCGCGCTCGATGCCGATGGCCGCATCACGGCGGAAGGCAAGAGCCTGCGCGCGCTGGCGCTGCCGCCGCGGCTGGCGCGGATGATCGTGGATTCACAGGCGCTGGGCGCGGGCGAGGCGGCCGCTGAAATCGCCGCCGTGCTCACCGAGCGCGGGCTCGGCGGCGACAGCGTCGATCTCGATTTTAGGCTCGACCAGTTCCGCCGCGACCGCTCGCAACGCGCCGGTAGCGCGCGCAGCCTGGCGCAACGCTGGGCCTCGCAGGTGGCGGCTACCGCGGGCAAACCAAGCGAGGACAGTTCGCCGTCCGCCGGCGTGATGCTCGCCTTCGCCTTTCCCGATCGCGTTGCGCGCAACCGGGGCAATGGCAGTTTTGTGCTCGCCAATGGGCGCGGCGCCGCGGTGGATCGGGCTTCGGCGCTGGCGCGCACGCCTTATATCGCGGTGGCCGAATTGACCGGCACCGCGGCCAATGGGCGTATCCTGCTGGCGGCGCCGATCACCCAGGCCGAAATCGAGATACGCTTCGCCGATCATATCGAGACCGCCGACGAGATTTCTTTCGATCGCAACGCGCTCGCATTGCGGGCGCGGCGCAAGAAGACGCTGCACGCGATCACACTGTCGGAAGCACCGCTGGCGCTGCAGTCTTCGGTCGAGACCGCGCGGGTGCTGGCCGACGGGCTGATTTCGGTCGGCCTCGACAAATTGCCATGGTCGAAACCCGCAAAACAATGGCGCGACCGCGTGATGTTCCTGCGCAGGGCGGAGGGAGACACTTCAGAACATTCCTGGCCCGATCTCTCCGACGATGCGCTGGCGGCACAACGCGAGACCTGGCTGGCGCGGGCGCTGTACGACAAGACCTCGCTGAAGGAATTTTCGGCCGGCGATCTGTCGGAAGCGCTGATGACGCTGTTGCCCTGGGACTTGCGCGCGCGGCTCGAGCGGGAGGCGCCGACGCATTTCGAGGCGCCCACCGGCACCCAGCTTGCGATCGATTACGAAGCCGAGCAGGGCCCGACCATCGCGGTGAGGTTACAGGAATTGTTCGGGCTCAACACCCATCCCTCGATCGCGAGTGGCAAGATCCCGCTGGTGCTGGAACTGTTGTCGCCGGCGCATCGGCCGGTGCAGGTCACCCGCGACCTGCCGGGTTTTTGGCGCGGCAGCTATGCCGCCGTGCGTTCCGACCTGCGCGGACGCTATCCCCGGCATCCCTGGCCGGAGGATCCCGCGAGCGCGATGCCGACCCGCCGCGTGAAGCCGCGGGGGACGTGAGGTAGGCATCCCCGTTAACGTTTCGCTCATCCTTTTCGTCAAAATGGCACCCTTCGCGGTCCGCGAGCCGTCGCGGTTTGGCGGCCGGCGTGTTGATATCGTGGGTCTGATCGGATGTGGCGTGATGCGTAACCTGATGATCTTTGCCGCCTTGATGGTCGTCCTCGGCACCGCCATGGGACAGATGGCGGACAAGATGACGCCGGCGACCCCCGCGCTCGCCAATGCCGGCGTGCGAACCGCCTCCACCGAGACCGTCGGCCAGTCCGGATCCCGCAGCTTCGTCGTTCCCCGCGACGCCAGAGGTCATTTCCTCACGGAGGGGCGGATCGAGGGCCAGCGCATCGGCTTCATGGTCGATACCGGCGCTTCCGTCGTGGCCCTGAACGAGACCTCCGCGGCGCGGTTCGGGCTGCGCCCCTCGCGCGCCGAATACAACGCCACCGTCACCACCGCCAACGGCACCATCAAGGCGGCACGCATGCGCATCGCCATGGTCGATGTCGGCGGGCTCGTGGTGCGCGATGTCGATGCCATGGTGCTGCCGGACGAGGCGCTGTCGGAAAACCTGCTCGGCCTGTCGTTTCTGTCGAAGCTGAAGCGCTTCGAATATGCCAACGGCCAGATGGTGCTGGAGCAGTAGGGCCCCTTGGTTGCCGATCCACCTACATGCTCTGACGGCCTTGAACTTTTTTCGTGGAAAATTCGCGCTCGGGCTTCTCAACCCTGAGCTGCGTTGGCGTCGGATTGGCGTTGGCGACAAAGGGAGCAGCCTCGCGTAACCAGCTTTGAGTCCAAGTCGGGTTGCTTGGATCAATTGCTGCATTACCGACACCAGCGCCACCACCCGATCCGCTGGAGCTGTTGCCAGTCGCCGGCCCGGCGGACATGCAAAAAGCATCGAGGGAATTTAGGACGCTGCTAGTTTACATCTTGGGAATGAGAGGATGATCGAGTCGATCTTCGTAACCATGGCTTGGCATTCGCGCCAGACGTTCCCGAGCAACATCAGACCTAAGGCGTGTTCTCAGAGTGTCGAGCCGGATGCCCTTCTCCTCCAGGGTTTTCATCAGATCTGCCGGCGCGAGACTTAGTCGCGAGCACGTGTCCGCGAAGGCTTTGTCGACCAGAGCATCCGATAGCAAACCCGCTCTCTCGGCCTTTACAATCCTGTCCACGTCTATAGCCAACTCACGGATCACTTCTTCCCTGCTGACCTGTTTTTGCGCAAGCAGCAAATCGAGCTTGGTGCGCTGGTCAACATCATCCTCGGTGACGAACTGGAGGTAGGTTGTGATGGCCACTACGTGGTCCGGTACAGAAAGATTCTGGCTATGTGCAGGAAAGACAACCAGTGCAGCCAGACCCACAACCCCAGAGAGACGGTTAGCCATGAAGATCATCTCCCAGGCGGAGCCAGTCCGTGCAGCCTTAAATTACAAAGTACGCGCCGATAGACCATTGCAGTAAGACTAAATGTAGGCGAATTCCGTGTCCCTTCGCGACATAACCCGCTGCCGCATAGCCTCGGTCGGTAATAGAGCAGGCGGACGTGGCCTTCCTAGAGTTGAACCGCTGGGCTTATGAGTACACGGCCTAGTAGCCCTTGTACTCTCTGACGCGTAGGCCGCTTGGATCGCTTTCATCCGGGGTCGCTACCAACAAACCAGTTGGATCGGCGGCGGTGAATGTTGCCAACTTGTCGCTGCCGGGTGCTGAGAACGTTAGCGTATGTCCATAAACCCCACCGAAGTTCGTGGGTTTGGCGTTATCAGTGGCAGTGATCTTGAGATTACCCTCGGCAGTACCAACCTGAGGGCCTGCTGGTGGGGCGCCAGTCGAGTTTTTTGCATAAACATAGCTGTCAACCCTACCGTTTTCAGTCAAGGGAGTTAGAACACCGCCCGCAGCCGGCGCACCGGCATCAGGCTGACCGACTCCCGGTGCGGGCTGTTGCTGCGGCGGGCCTTGCGGCTCGGCCCGGGCCTGAGCCTGTTGAATCTGCGACGGTTGAGTTACGTCATCCTCGGCAAACGGATCGTGGTCAACGGGAACGAGCGAGTAGTCATCGAAATCCGGCTGATGGTCTACCGGCACCAGAGAGTAATCGGGCATGATGAATCACCTACAGGTATTTGCGGACACCTTCGAAGGCGCCCGTGATGTGATCGCGTCCTCGCGGAGAGGACTTAGTTGGCTTTAAGGGTTTGAAGGCAAGTGCTTGAAGGAGGGCTTGCGTGATGGCGCGGAAGCGTCGATTCCGGTTCGGCTCGCCCACCGTCTTCGCCGGGCGCCCGTCTGTCGGCGGGGTCGGCCTTGGCTGTCAGCCAGGCGGCCAGGTTCGGCGCGCTCGGCAGCGTATTGCCTGACAGCGTATTGTCTGATTCAAAAAGCCCGCGGCGGATTTTCCGGCGCGGGCTTAATTCATGCGACGATGAAGATATGCAGGTGATTTGCCCGACGAGTCAAAATGTTTTTGCGGGATCGCTCAAAAGTCCGGACCATGCTACTTTGCATGGGGTCGTTTTCGATATTTTCGTTGAGAGGCCCATCCATGGTTCAGCGCCGTCTCCAGATCAACGATTTTGAAGTTCGAATCATGCGGCGTCGCCCCGAACCTCATCCTGAGGAGCATCGCGTGAGCGATGTTAAGCTAATCGGCAAAAACGGGCCGTTTCGACTTCCGTAACGCCCGCGCATTCGCTATTGCTGCGGTGCATTCCCGTCCATTTCACGACAAGGCCATTTGAATGTTTCCGAAGCCGAAAGCGGTGCTGGTTCCCAATACCTATGCCTATGAATCCGAGCCGATGGTGAAGGCGACGGGTTTTCGCGAATACGACGCGCGCTGGCTGTTCGGCAAGGAAATCAACCTGATGGGAGTGCAGGCGCTGGGCATGGGGCTCGGCGCGCTGATCTCGGAACTCGGCGTCAGGCAGGAAGTCGTGACCGGGCATGATTTCCGCGGCTATTCGGCTTCGATCAAATACGCGCTGATCTCGGGGCTGCAGGCCGCCGGCTGCAAGGTGCACGATATCGGCCTGTGCATGACGCCGATGGCCTATTTCGCGCAGTTCGAGCTCGACGTGCCCTGCGTCGCGATGGTGACGGCCTCGCATAACGACAATGGCTGGACCGGGGTCAAGATGGGCGCCAACCGGCCGCTGACTTTCGGTCCCGACGAAATGAGCCGGCTGAAGGAGATCGTGCTCAACGCCGAGTTCAGGAACAAGGCCGGCGGCTCCTATCAGTTTCACGAGAATTTTCCGGCGCGCTACATCGCCGACCTGACGAAGCGCCCGAAGCTGAAGCGCAAGCTGAAGGTGGTGGTCGCCTGCGGCAACGGCACCGCGGGCGCGTTCGCGCCGCAGGTGATGGAAGCGATCGGCTGCGAGGTGATCCCGCTCGACACCGAACTCGATCACACCTTTCCGAAATACAATCCCAATCCCGAAGACATGGAGATGCTGCACGCCATCCGTGACGCTGTGCTCGAGCACAAGGCCGATGTCGGCCTGGGTTTTGACGGCGACGGCGACCGCTGCGGCGTGGTCGATAACACCGGCGAGGAGATCTTTGCCGACAAGGTCGGGGTGATGCTGGCGCGGGACATGTCGGCTATCTTCAACAACGCGCAATTCGTGGTCGACGTGAAGTCGACCGGGCTCTTTGTGACTGACCCGGTGCTGCAGAAGCAGGGCGCCAAAACCACCTATTGGAAGACCGGCCATTCCTACATGAAGCGCCGCACCTTTGAGCTGGGCGCGCTGGCGGGCTTCGAGAAATCCGGCCACTTCTTCTTCAACAAGCCGTACGGCCGCGGCTATGACGACGGCCTGATCTCGGCGATCGCGGTCTGCGACATGCTGGATCGCGCGCCCGGCAAGTCGATGGCGGATCTGAAGGACGCATTGCCCAAGACCTGGTCGTCGCCGACCATGTCGCCGCATTGCGCGGACGAGACCAAATACGGCGTCGTCGACGCCGTGGTGAAGCATTTCGAGGCGCTGCAGAGCAAGGGCGAGAAGGTCGCAGGACAAAAGATCCGCGATCTCGTCACCGTCAACGGCGTCCGCGTCACCGTCGAGGACGGCAGCTGGGGCCTGGTGCGAGCGTCCTCCAACAAGCCGGAACTGGTGGTGGTGGTCGAAAGCCCGGTTGCCGAGCAGCGGATGCACGACATGTTCGAGGCGATGAATGTGGTGCTGCGCACCCATCCCGAGGTCGGCGAATATAATCAGAAGATTTGAAAGTGATCTCGTCATTGCCGGTGCTTCCCGGCCGCTGCGGCCGCAACACACACAGTCGTCATCGCCCGGCTTGACCGGGCGATCCAGTACGCCGATGCTCCGCCGCATACCTCGAACGTCTCTGGAATACCGGATCATCCGCTTTCGCGGATGACGACAACGGAGATTGTTTCGCGGTCTCGCCGCCGCCTAAGCCGCCGCCGGGATCGGCAGGGACGTGACCGACTTGATCTTCTCCATTGCGAAGCGCGAGGTCACGTTCTTCAGCGGTACCGCGCTGATCAGCTTCTTGTAGAAAACGTCGTAGCTCTGCATGTCCGCGACCACGACGCGCAGCATGTAGTCGACGTCGCCCGCCATCCGGTAGAATTCCATCACCTCCGGCATCGCGCTGACGGCGTCGGCGAATTTCCGCAGCCAGGCCTCCGAATGGTCGGAGCTCTCGACCGAAACGAACACGGTAATCCCGAGCCCGATCTTGTTCTGGTCGACCAGCGCGACCCGGCGCAGGATGACGCCATCGGCTTCCAGCCGCTGGATCCGCTTCCAGCACGGCGTCGAGGACAGCCCGACCCGGTCGCCGATCTCGGCGACGGAGAGCGAGGCATCCTCCTGCAGGACCGTCAGGATCTTGCGGTCGATGGCGTCGAGGCGGCGATTGGGCTCATGGAGCTGAACGGCGAGATCGGTCATGAGAAGAACTTTGTTCCATTTATGGGGTTGAATACCCTCATATATAGAAAATTCTTCTAGGGCAAGCCCCTATTGGTCGGTCCGGGCGGGGTCAGACGGCTGGCCCTGGCGCAAAAGCGCTTCAACTTCAGCACGTTGCGGGGCAGCGAAGGCGCCACCGAAGCGGGTGCATTTCAGGGCTGCGGCGGCGGAGGCAAACCGCAGCGCGCTGGGAATGTCCTGCCCTTCGGTAATGGCGAGGGCGAAGGCGCCGTGGAACACGTCGCCGGCGCCCAGGGTATCCACGGTGTGCACCGGGAAGGCCGGTGTCTCCCGCAGATGGCCGTGCTCGTCGAGCCAGATCGTGCCTTTCGGCCCGCGCGTACCCGCCAGGAACGAGTGCGTCAGCTTCGCGATCTTCTTGAGCGCCTGGCCGTCATCGGTGACATCGGCGGTCTCCTGCAGCGGCTCGCTCGAGAACACCAGATGGGACGATGCGTTGAGCAGCCCTTCCCGCAGCGACATCGCGCGGTCGACGTCCACGACCACGGGAATGCCGCGCCGGCGCGCCTCGGAGCACAAATCGGTGCAGAAACCCGCGCAGCGGCTTTCGGTGAGAATGGCGGCGCAGTCCTCCAGCAGCATCTCGGTGCTGGGCAGCTGCACCTTCCACAGTTCCGGATCGCGGAAGGTCACGATGGTTCGCTCGCCGCTGGGGTCGACCATGACGGCCGAGAGCGGCGTCACCAGGCCCGGCATATGCACGAGGGGTTTGGTGTCGATGCCTTCGTGGCTAAGTTTTTCGAAGATGAAGCGGCTCGATGTCTCGCGGGTGTCGCCCATCGGGCCGCAGATCGAGGCGCGGCCGCCGAGGCGGACAATGCCGATCGCCGCGTTGAGCGCGTTGCCGCCGCAGATCTCGTCGAAATGGGTGGCGTTCTCCTTGGAGCCGCGCGCGGGAACGCCGCCGACGCGAAACGTCAGGTCGCGCACGGGTATGCCGACGCAGAGGATGCGCGGCGCAATCTTCGGCGCGGGGGTGTGGAAATTCATCACGGGATCCGTCATGCCGGTTCCGCCTACCGCCGGAACCAAGGTCCGGGACTAATCGACTGAGCCATGGGCCGGTTCCCCGCTATGCGCGCACGTTGTCTCCCCCATGCACCCAGCGCCCAAGCAGGTGATGGGCGATGGCAAAGGGATGCGGTCCCGCCAGGCCGTCGGGATGCTGCCGCTTGATCATCAGGGTGGCTTCCGTGCGGTCGAACCAGCGGGCATCCTCCAGTTCCGCGCGGTCCACCACGATATTCTCGCTGGTGGCGCGCGCGGTGCATCCGATCATCAGGGAAGACGGATAGGGCCACGGCTGCGTCATGTAGTAATTGACGTCGGTGCAGCGGATTCCGGATTCCTCGAAGATTTCGCGGCGGACCGCGTCCTCGATGGTCTCGGCGGCCTCGACGAAGCCGGCGAGGCACGAATACATGCCCGGCGGGAATTGCTTCTGGCGCCCCAAAAGCACCCTGTCGTCGAGCGCCACCAGCATGATGACGACGGGGTCGGTACGCGGAAAATGCTCGGCCTTGCAGTTCGGGCATTCGCGCTTCCAGCCGCCTTCCCGCATCGCGGTGCGGGTTCCGCAGTTGGCGCAATAGCCGTGGCGCTGATGCCAGTTCACCATCGATTTCGCCACCGCGATCGCCGAGAGCTGGCCGGGCGGCACCACGCCCTGCATCGCCATGCCGCGCAGTTCGCTGACCTTGACGTCCTCGCGCGGCAGCAGGCTTTCCACCGCCGCGGCCGAGATGCCCATGCCGAACACCGGCGCGCCGTCGCGCAATCCCAAAAAGATGGTGCCGGGATTGGCGCCGAATTTCAGCGCTTCGTCGATGGTCAGAAGCGCGCGCGGGGCGTCGGCGTCCTGCTTCACCACCAGCGAGTCGCGATGGACCACGTAGGCGCGCGCGTCGCGGCGGCCTTCCAGCGCCATCAGTTTCGAATCGTCGCTGCGCAGATGTGCGGCGCGATCGAGGATATCGGTGACGAAGGCGGGCTTTCCCAGGGGAAACGAATCGAATGCTGTCATGTCCTAACCAAGCCAGATCTTGCGGCGAAGCGCGCTGATGAAATTCTGCACCTCCTCGGCGTCATGCGCCAGTGGCGGCGCCACCCCCCAGACCGGGCGCGGCCAGGCGACGTCGCTGGTACGGCGCGCGATCACGTGCACGTGCAGTTGCGGCACCGCGTTGCCGAGCGCCGCGATGTTCAGCTTGTCGCATTTGGTGACGTCCTTGAGCGCGCGCGCGGCGCGGCTGATCTCGGTCATCAATTGCGCCTGCTCGACCTCGTCGAGGTCGATGATCTCCACCGCCTCGGGGCGGCGCGGCACCAGCAGCAGCCAAGGGTAATGCGCATCCTTGATGACAAGCACGCGGCACAAGGGCAGATCGCCGATGTCGATCGTGTCCTTCGTGAGCTGTGTGTGCAGCGACCAGGCGGGGGCGTCGGAAGGCATGCATTTTCCCTTGTCATGGCCGGGCATGACGGCAACTAATGCCTTTCCGCGTTTCTGCACAAGTCCCGCTGGACCCCGTCCGTGCCGCTTGCTTTCCGGGCCTTTTGGCCCCAAATAGGGACCGGGAGATTGGCGGTGGACGAGCCACTCGCCAACCGGGTCAGGTCCGGAAGGAAGCAGCCCTAACGAGGTCCGGATCGGGTCGCTCGTCAGTCTCCTACCTGTTTTTTCGAGCGAATCGCGCAAGTGGGATACTCCCGTCCTGCGCTCGATTTGTTCCCGTTCCGCAAGCCGGCTTCGAGAAACAATCAGGGTTGCGGATCGATCGATGACCGACGCTGGCGCTCCGTTGATGCCCCCGAACGATCCTCAAAGCGCCCCCCCGGCGGAAGCCGGCAAGCCCTATCGCGTGCTGGCGCGTAAATACCGGCCCTCCAGTTTCGAGGATTTGATCGGCCAGGACGCCGTGGTCCGTACCGTGTCGAACGCGTTCGAGACGGGGCGGATTCCGCAGGCCTGGATCCTGACCGGCGTGCGCGGGGTCGGCAAGACGACCACGGCGCGGATTCTCGCCCGCGCGCTGAATTACGAACTGCCGGACGGCTCTATAAAGGGCCCGACCATCCACATGCCGGCGTTGGGCGTGCATTGCCAGGCGATCATGGAAAGCCGCCATATGGACGTCCTGGAAATGGACGCCGCGTCCCATACCGGCGTCGATGACGTGCGCCAGATCAACGACAGCGTGCGCTACGCGCCGGCCAGCGCCCGCTACAAGGTCTACATCATCGACGAAGTCCACATGCTCTCCACGGCGGCGTTCAACGCCTTCCTGAAGACGCTGGAAGAGCCGCCGGAGCACGCCAAATTCGTATTCGCCACCACCGAAATCCGAAAAGTACCGGTGACGGTGCTGTCGCGCTGCCAGCGGTTTGATCTTCGCCGCGTCGAGGCCGACGTGCTGATGAAACATCTCGGCAATATCGCCACAAAAGAAGCCGTCGAAGTCGAGCCGGAAGCGCTGGGCATCATTGCCCGTGCCGCCGAAGGCTCGGTGCGCGATTCGCTGTCGCTGTTCGATCAGGCGATTGCGCATGCGGCAGGTCCGGTGCGCGCCGATGCGGTGCGCCAGATGCTTGGGCTCGCCGACCGCACCCGGGTGATCGATCTCTTCGATTCGCTGGCGCGCGGCGATATCGCCAGCGCCTTCAGGGAATTCCGCGAACAGTATGACGTCGGCGCCGATCCGATCGTGGTGCTGTCGGATCTGGCCGAATTCGTCAATTTCGTCACCCGCGTGAAAATCGTGCCCGCGACGGCCGATAACGTCGCCTACAGCGAGACCGAGCGGTTGCGCGCGCGCGATTTCGCATCGAAGCTTTCGATGCGGGTGCTATCGCGGATGTGGCAGATGCTGCTGAAGGGTATCGCCGAGGTGCAGGCCGCAACCCGGCCGGCGGCGGCGGCGGAAATGGTGCTGGTGCGCATCGCCTATGTCGCTGATATGCCGACGCCCGACGAGGCGATCCGGATGCTCGAGCAGAATGGCGGCGCGTCCCCGGTCGCTAGCGGAAACGCCGCCCCGCGCAGCGCGCCGGCGGCGTCGGTTTCCTCGATGCAGTCATCCCCGGCGCGTGCCGCGTCTGCGCCCCGGACCAATGCCGAGCCGTCGGCACGTCCGCAAATGGTCGCGCCGTCGCCGGATGCAGCGCCGGCGGCGCGTCGGATTGCCAGCTTTCCGGAACTGGTGGCGCTCGCCGCCGAGAAACGCGACCTGCTGACAAAGGCCGCGCTGGAAGCCGATGTCCGGATGGTTCGCATCGAGGACGGCCGGCTCGAAGTGGCGATGGAGCGCAGCGCGTCGCGGACGATGATCAACGACCTCTCCCGCAAGCTCGAGCAATGGACCGGACGGCGCTGGACGGTGATCGTGTCCAACGAAGCCGGGCAGCCGACGCTGCGTTCGCAAAACGAAGTCGCCAAGAACCAGCGCGAGCGCGCCGCCGAGGCCGACCCGCGGGTGCAGGAGGTGCTGGCGCGCTTTCCCGGCACCAAGGTGGTCGAGGTGCGCAGGCTTGCCCCGGAGCCGCCGGAATCCGATGCTAGCGGTGAAGATCCCGCCGAAAGCCCCGACAGCGACGATTGATAGCGACAGACAAGGAAGCATTCATGGCTGATTTTCTCGGCATGATGAAACAGGCGGCACAGCTGCAATCGAAGATGCAGGCGATGCAGGAAGAGCTCGGCCATGTCGAGGTCGAGGGCATTTCCGGCGGCGGCCTGGTCAGCGTGCGCATGACCGCGAAGATGGAAGTGAAGGGCGTCAAGATCGACCCCAGCCTGATGAAGGCGGACGAGCGCGAAATCCTCGAAGACCTGCTGGTGACCGCGCACAACGATGCCCGGCGCAAGGCGGAAGCCGCGATGGCCGAAAAGATGCAGGCGCTGACCGGCGGCCTCGGCCTGCCGCCGGGACTGGGCCTCACCTGACATGGCCACTGCGGTCGCCGGCCCCGAGATCGAACGCCTGATCCAGCTCCTGGCGCGGCTGCCGGGGCTTGGCCCGCGCTCGGCGCGGCGCGCGGCGCTGCATCTGATCAAGAAGCGCGAGGCGCTGATGACGCCGCTTTCGGCCGCGCTGCAGGTCGCGATCGACAAGATCCAGGTCTGCAAGACCTGCGGCAATATCGACACCCAGAATCCCTGCACGGTGTGCACCGATCCGCGGCGCGACCCCTCGATCATCGTCGTGGTCGCCGACGTCGCCGACCTCTGGGCGCTGGAGCGCGCGCATGCGACCAGCGGGCGCTATCACGTGCTGGGCGCGACCTTGTCGCCGCTCGACGGCGTCGGCCCGCAGGATCTGACCATCGACGCGCTGGTTCAGCGCGCACACGATCCGCAGGTGAGCGAAATCATCCTCGCCTTGAATGCCACCGTCGACGGGCAGACCACCGCGCACTACATCACCGACCTCCTGCAGGAGGCGAACGTCAAGGTGACGCGGCTCGCCCATGGCGTGCCGGTCGGCGGCGAACTCGACTATCTCGATGAAGGCACGCTGTCGGCTGCGATGCGTCAGCGAACCCTGTTCTAGCAACCAGATACGGAAATGATCGACATGACGAAACGACGATTCGGCATACGGTTGGCCTTGGGCGTGGTCCTTGCGGTGACGGCGGCCGCGCCCGCGGTTAGGGCGCAGCAGGCCGAGCCCGCGGCGAAGGCGGGCAAGCCCATCCGTGCCGGCGAAGTGCTGTCCGGCGAACTCAATGCGCTGCGCGTTCGCGGCGGCAAGAAGGGCAAGCGCGTCGCCACCTATCAGCTCACCAGCGAGCCGCGCCGCCTTCCCCCGCCGAACGGGCTGTGCGGCCTGGAAACCGGCCCGGAGACGTTCCAGATCGTCGCCAACAGCGACGCCCAGGCGGCGCAGCTGAAAGCTTTTCTCGGCAAGGCAGTCTCGCTGAAAGTCGACGAGGTCGCCTGTGCGCAGGATGCCGGCGAGATGAGCGAAGCCATCGTCACCAAATGGAGCGTGGTGACCAGGCACTGACTTGCCGTCATCCCCGTCACCAATAATACTGTCCCGCCCAGTTCATCACGAGACCAGACATCATGGCTGAATATCGCACCGTCCGAGCCGATTCCCTGACCGGCGTAGTCCGCAGCATCGTCAAGGCGGGCGGCTCGTCCGACCGCGAAGCCGATCTGGTGGCGACCAACCTGGTCGAAGCCAACCTGAAGGGCCATGATTCGCACGGCGTAGGCATGGTGCCGCGCTACATCGACGCGATGAAGGAGGGCGGCCTCAAGATCAACCAGCATGTCAGCGTGGTGATGGACGGCGGCGTCATGCTCACCCTCGACGGCAATGTCGGCTACGGCCAGGTGATGGGTTTTGAGGCGATGCAACTGGGTGCCGAGCGCGCCAAACGCAACGGCGTGTGCGTGGTGGGCCTGTCCAACTCGCATCACATCGGCCGCATCGGCCACTGGGCCGAGCAGTGCATCGCTCATGGCCTGGTGTCGATCCACTTCGTCAACGTGCTGGCCCGGCCGATCGTCGCCCCCTTCGGCGGCCGCGACGCCCGTCACGGCACCAACCCGTTTTGCGTCGGCATCCCGCGCCCGGGAAAAGACCCCATCGTGCTGGATTTCGCCACCAGCAAGATCGCCCAAGGCAAGACCCGCGTGGCCTACAACAAGGGTGAGCAACTGGCCCCCGACACCATCATCGACAACCACGGCAACCCCTCTACCGACCCGCGCTTTACAGTCATCGAGCCCTCGGGAGCGATCCTGCCCTTCGGCGAGCACAAGGGCTCGGGCCTGGCTCTGATCTGCGAACTGCTCGGCGGCGCGCTCTCGGGCGGCAAGACCTTGAGCGGCAGGCTGGACGGCACCCGCAAGGTGATCAACAGCATGTTCTCCATTCTGATCGATCCCGCCAAAATGGGCACCGGCGAGAACCTGGCGCGCGAGATGGAAAGCTTCGTCGCCTGGCACATCGCCTCGCCGCCGGCCGAAGGCGTCGACCATGTGAAAATCGCCGGCGAGCCGGAGCGCGAATGGAAGAAGCAGCGCCTGGCCGAGGGCATCCCGGTCGACCCCGCTACCTGGCAGGAGATCGTCGCGGCCGGCGCCAAGGTGGGCCTGGACAACGCGGCCATCGAGAAGCTGGCGAGCTAGACCGCGCGGCGTTCGTGCCGGCGGCCGCTACTCCTTCGCTGCCTCCAGCGCAGCGAAATGCCCGCGCCGCTGCAGCCACGCCAGCAGGATCAGGCTCGGCACGGCGACCACGACGCAAATCATAAAGAACAGCGGCCACCCGGTCGCCTTGGCGACGAAGCCCGCGCCCGACGACAAATAGGTGCGCCCGACGGCGGCGAGCGCGGTGAGCAGGGCGTATTGGGTCGCGGTGTGCAGCGGGTTCTGGCACAGCGCCGACAGATAGGCGACGAAGATCACGGTGCCGATGGCGCTGGTGAAATTTTCCGCCGTGATCGCAAACGCCAGCGCCCATTGATTGATGCCGACCAGCGCCAGCCATGAGAATGACAGGTTGGCGATCGCCTGCAGCACGCCGCCGATCCACAGGCTCGCCGCCAGCGAATAGCGCCGCGCGACGAACCCGCCGGCAAAACCGCCGATCAGGGTCGCGGCGAGCCCTACGCCCTTGACGATGGCGGCATAGTCGTTACGGGAAAAGCCGAGGTCGATCACGAACGGCGCGGTCATGGTGCCGGAAAACGCGTCGGTGAATTTGAACAGCACCACGAAGGCAAGCGCGGTGAGCGCATCCTTGCGCACCAGGAATTCGGAGAATGCGCCGACCGCGGCGTTGAGCACGCGCGTAAACGCCGTTTCGGTGCTGGTCGCGGCCTCCGTGCGCGCCGATTGTTCCGGCTCGGTGGCGGCGAGCGCCGTGACGGTGCCGATCAGCACCAGGGCGGCCATCGTCACATAGCCCCACATCCAGGCGGAGGAGCGCGGAAGACCGGTGCCTTCGAAGGCGCTGACCAGGAACAGCGCGCCCGCGGTCGAAACCAGCATGCCGATACGATAGGCCGCGACATAGGACGCCATGCCGGCCGCCTGTTCGCTCTCGGGCAGGCTTTCGACCCGGAACGCATCGACCACGATGTCCTGGGTCGACGACATCGCGGCCACCAAAAGCGCGCCGAGCGCCACGAACAGCGGCGAGCGCGCCGGGTCGGTAAGCGCCAGCAGCACGATCGATATGATCAGCAGCAGTTGCGAGCACACCAGCCAGCCGCGGCGGCGGCCGAAGGCTCGCGTGAACCACGGCACGTGCAGCGCGTCCGTCAGCGGCGCCCACAAAAATTTCAGCGTGTAGGGCGTGCCGACCAGCGCGAACAGCCCGATGGTGCCGAGATCGACGCCGGATTCGCGCATCCATACCAGAAGCGTTGATCCCGACAACGCCAGCGGCAGCCCGGAGGAAAATCCGAGCAGCAGCACGATCAGCACCCGCCGCTGCAGATAAACCGCAAGGCTGTCGCGCCAGGAGGCACGGGGGGCGGCCTCTTGTGTCGCTGCAATCGGTGGCTTGGACAGGCTGTCAGGGGTGCTGGTCATGCCGCAGTGCTAGCAGGATTCGGGCGGCGGTGCCTCCCTCCTCGCCGCTAGCCGCGCTGAAACCTCGACACCGGCGATATCCCGACCGAGGTTCCTTCAATAGCTTACCCGCCCATGACCCCGGTTGCCTGCCGATCGAATAATCTGCCGCCGACGTCGGCCGCCAGCGCCGCCTCGGCGCGGTGGGCGTGCTGCGCGACCAACCGTGCCACTTCGTCCGCGTGGGTTGCGATCATGAAATGCGCCGCGCCTTCGATGGTTGTGAGCGTCGACTGGATCATGCGCTCGCTGAGAATCTCGTTGACGCGTTGCATGGCGGGGTGACTTTCTCCGCCCCGGATGACCAGCGTCGGGACCTGAACTTGCGCAAGCACCTCCGCCGTCAGCGGATAATCGAACGCGGTTTCCCAATCGAGGATGTTTACCGGTGTTGTCGCCACGGCATAGGCGCGAACCCGCGGCGGCCATGAGGCAAAGGTGCCGGCGCCGGCGAAAAAGTCGATCAGCGCCTCGATCGCGTCGGCCTTGCCATCCCTGAACGCGGCAAAATAGCGCGCGGTCATCTCACCGAATGCGCGGATGTGCTGGGTTTCCCCGCTTCCGTCCAGCATCATCACGGCCGGCGCCTCGACGATGGTAAGGCTTGCGAGCTTTGCCCGGCCGCGCAGCGCCACGGCCAGCGCCACCAGGCCGCCGAAGGAGTGGCCGACCAGATGGACGCGGCCCCCCGCTTTTCGAATGACCGATTCAAGCGGCTCGGCCTCATGCGATACCGATGCATCGCCCGGTGTCCGCCGCTCCGCGGTTCCACCGTAGCCGGGCAGGCTGGTGGTGACACAGCGAAACCGGTTACCCCAGGCGGCGATAACGGGCCGCCACGCCGCTCCGGTGCTGCACGATCCCGGCACCAGCACCATCGTCGGTCCGGCGCCCGATTCCTCGTAGTCGATGTTGCCGCTGATATCTTCGATCATGGCATGGTTCCTTTTACTGCGGCGGGCGCCGCGGGGCGCGGCACCGGCCGAATCCGGTGCCGCCGTGAAATTGCAGTCAACTCGATTGATCAATTGGATTTGCGCCAGGGCACCAGCATCGACACGCGTTCGCGATAGCGTCGATAGTCGTCGCCGAAGAGATCGACCAGATCGCGCTCTTCGAGCAGGATGCCGACAAGGATGTAAGCCGTCGTGACCCCGGCGAACAACAGGTGCCCGATCGTCATCGTCGGCGCCACCCAGAACGCGATGATGAAGCCGAGGTAGAGCGGGTGTCGCACGAATTGGTAATAAAGCGGCGTGCGGAAGCGCGGCGCGGGCATCGAGCGGCCCGTGAGATTGTTGGCGACCTGGTGCAGGCCGAACAGCTCGAAATGGTTGATCAGGAAGGTGCTGGTGAGGGCGATCAGGAAGCCCAGCAGCGAAATGCCGGTTACCGCCATGGCGATCTGCGGATCGTCGATTTGCCACAGCACGGTCGGGATCGGGCGCCACTGCCAGAGCACCAGAGCGAGCGCCAAGCTCGAGAGCAGCACATAGGTGCTTCGCTCCACCGATTTTGGCACGAACTGCGTCCACCATTCCTTGAATTGCCGGCGTGCCATGACGCTGTGTTGCACGGCAAATATCGACAGCAGAATGAGGTTGACGACGGCCGCGTCCATCGCCGGCCGGACGGCACCGTCGTCGATGGTCTTCGGAACCCCGATGCGGGATACGAAGCCGATGGCGTAGAGGAACGTGACGAAAAACAAAAAATAGGCGACGATTCCGTATAAAAATGCGATTATTCTACTTATTGGATTGCTCCGGGAATCCGGGCTGAATATTTGCGATTGGGTCATAATATCCTCCGATCGGACGATCCTGACGACCGCCCTTGAGGTTAGAGGATGTGGGGAGCGTGACCGAAAGACTTTGCGTGGCGCTTGATTTGTCCTTGAGACGACCTTGATTATTCCTTGAGAGCGACGGCGTGGTCCGGATTTGAGGGTGCCGTGCAATTTTTCTTTGGCGACCAAGCGCTCGATACCGACCGCCGCGAGCTCCACCGCGGTCCCGAAACGATTGCCGTCGAGCCCCAGGTGTTCGATCTTCTGGTATTCCTGGTGCAGAATCGCGATCATGTCGTCAGCAAGGACGACCTCATCGAGGCTGTCTGGGGCGGCCGGATCGTGTCGGAATCGACCCTGACCAGCCGCATCAACGCCGCGCGCCGGGCGGTGGGCGACAGTGGCGAAGACCAGAAGCTGATCCGCACCATCCCGCGCAAGGGCCTCCGCTTTGTCGGCACGGTGCGAACGCAACCAGGGGCTAACGAACAGGCTGTCGAGCCGCCGCGTGAAATCCACGATCCGTCGCGCCCGGCGCTGCCGTTGCCCGACCGGCCCGCCATCGCCGTGCTTCCGTTCGCCAATCTGAGCGGCGATCCGGAGCAGGAGTATTTTTCCGACGGCATCAGCGAAGACATCATCACCGCGCTTTCCAAGCTGCGCTGGTTCTTCGTGATCGCGCGCAACTCGTCATTCACCTACAAGGGCAAGCCGGTCCACATGAAGCGGGTCGCCGACGAGCTCGGCGTCGGTTATGTCGTCGAAGGCAGCGTACGCAAGGTAGGTGACCGCGTGCGCATCACCGTTCAGCTCAGTGACGCCGCCACCGGAAACAGCATCTGAGCGGAACGCTACGATCGCGCCCTTGCCGACGTATTCGCGGTGCAGGACGAGATCACCGAGGCCATCGTCGCCGCGATCGAGCCGCAGCTCTACGCCGCCGAAACGTTTCGTTCGCGGCGCAAGCCGCCGAACAGCATGGACGCATGGGATCTGGTGATGCGTGCGCTCTCGCATTTCTGGCGCGTGACGCGTCAGGACTATCTGGTGGCGCAGGCCCTGCTCGAGAAAGCGACCGCCATCGATCCCAATTACGGCCAGGCGCTCGGGGTGCTTGCCGCCAGCCAGACGTTCAGCGCCCATATGGGCTGGACGGATATGGCGGCGGTGGTGCCGCTGGCCGAGCGTGCGGCGCTGGCCGCGATCCTGGCCGACAGCGAAGACCCCTGGGCGCATAACGCACTGGGGTCCGTCCATTTGTTCAGGCGACGTTTCGAGGATTCGCTGGCGGAGCTGGAGGTCGCGCTTCGGCTCAATCCGAACTTCTCGCTGGCGCAGGGCTATTACGGCCTGGTGCTGTCCTACGCCGGGCGCTGGGAAGAAGGCAGCGTGGCCGCGCGGCGCGCGCTGCGGCTCAGCCCGCGCGATCCGTTTTCGGCGGTTTTTTGCGGCATCGCCGCCTACGCGGAATTCGTCGGGCGCAATTACGAGGAGGCCATTCGACTGGCGCGCGAAGGCATCCGGCAACGCGGCGACTTCGTCGGTGCCCATCGGGTGCTCACGGCGGCCGCCGGCATGGCTGGAAAGGACGATGTCGCCGCGGCTGCCTTGCAGGAGCTTCGTCGCGCGCAACCCAATATTTCGCTCGCCTGGATCGCGAACCAGATGCCCATCATGCATGAGGCCGGTCGCGAGCACTATCTGGAGGGTTTTCGCCGCGCGGGGCTCGATTAGTTCGGCCGTCGGTGATCCGGTAACCCTCGTTACTCCCCCGCCTGCAGCTTGCGGGGCAGCGGGAACAGCTCCGTCGTATCCGGCTTGACGAGGCGCGGCACCTCTGTGGAGGCCGGCGGTTCCTTGCTGAAATCCAGTTCCTCGATCCGGCCCGCGCGCTTTTCGATCTTGTCGGCGGAGATCAGGATCTGGCGGACGTCCTCGTTGACGTCGCCAAAGTGCTTCTGCAGCTTCAGCACCCGATCGCGCAGGCGTCCGAGGTCGTCGCCAAGGTTGAGGACTTCGGTGCGGATCTGGTCGGCGGCATCCCGCATCCGCGCGTCCTTCAGGATCTGCTGCATCACCTGGATCGCCAGCATCAGGAGCGATGGCGACACCAGTACCACGCGGGCGCGGTAGGCCTTCTGGATCACGTCGTCAAAACCGTCGTGGATTTCGGCATAGACCGATTCCGACGGCACGAACATCAGCGCGGTGTCCTGGGTCTCGCCCGCAATCAGGTATTTTTCCGCGATGTCGCTGACATGCTTCATCACGTCATTGCGCAGCCGCTGCGTGGCGATCTTCTTTTCCTCGTCGCTGCGCGCGTCGTGCAGCGCGGTCATCGCCTCCAGCGGGAATTTCGCGTCGATGCAGAGCGGCCGTGCGTCGGGCAGGAACACCACGCAGTCCGGCCTTTTTCCCGTCGACAGCGTGAACTGGAATTCGTAAGCCCCCTTCGGCATGCCGTCCTGGACGATCGCCTCCATCCGCGCCTGGCCGAACGCGCCGCGCGACTGCTTGTTGGCGAGCACGTCGCGCAGCGTGGTGACCTGGGACGTCAGGTCGGTGAGGTTTTTATGCGCATTGTCGATGATGCCGAGCCGCTCGTGCAGCACGCGCAAACTGTCCATGGTATTGCGCGTGGTCTGCTCCATCGACTGGCCGACCCGGTGGGTCACCGAATCCAGCCGCTCGCTGACGGTGCGCGCCATCTCGGCCTGGCGGCCGGCCAGCGCCTGGCCCATCGCATCGACGCGGCCGGTGGCCTCGCTCTGCGCCCGCATCATTTCGCTCAGGCGTTCTTCGAGCTCGTCGGCGCGGATCGCCTGCGCCATCGCCATCTCCGCGCCGCGCCGGCCGGAGCGGGCGATCACGACGGCAATGATCAGGAGCAGAAGCAGCGCCAGCGCGCCAAAGGCGATCAGCGCTGCGCCGGTGCGCACCGGCAGGTCGCCGATCATGAAAAGAATCTCGTTCATGGAGCCCTTGTAGCCGATTCGGCCTTGAACGCGAACGAAGAGGGAACATTTATGGTGAATTGCCGGTAAATTTTTATGGTTAACCCTTCGCTAAAAAACATGGTTAAGCGAAGGTAAACAGGCCCGCGCTTCGCATTGACCCCGGCAGGTCAGCAGCTTAAATCGCCCGCCAAGCTATCCAGAGAAATCATGGCACTCCGAGAAATCATCATCCTGCCGGACAAGCAGTTGCGGCTGGTCTCCAAACCGATCGAAAAGGTCACCTCGGAGATCCGCAAGCTCGCCGACGACATGTTCGAGACCATGTACGACGCGCCCGGGATCGGGCTCGCCGCGATCCAGGTCGCCCAGCCGTTGCGGCTGATCACGATGGATCTCGCCAAGAAGAACGAGGAAGGCGAGACCACGCCGCAGCCGCGGGTCTTCATCAATCCGGAGATAATGTCGTCGTCGGTGGAGATGTCGGTCTACGAGGAAGGCTGCCTGTCGATCCCCGAATATTACGAGGAAGTCGAGCGCCCGGCCAAGGTGCGGGTGCGTTTCACCGATCTCGACGGCAAGGTGCATGAGGAGGACGCCGAAGGCCTGTTCGCCACCTGCATCCAGCACGAGATCGACCATCTCAACGGCGTGCTGTTCGTGGATTATCTGTCGAAGCTGAAGCGCGACCGCGTGCTGAAGAAATTCGCCAAGGCCGCGAAGCGGGCGGCGGAGTAGCCGTCTTTCCAACGCCGTCATGCCCGGCCTTGTG
>JBGPSI010000033.1:0-31149 GCA_041490045.1 Bradyrhizobium sp. | reverse complement strand
GCCAGACCCTCGAAGATAGCCGCCGACATTCCCGCCACCGTCCAAGGGGGACGCCTGCCTAACGGCCGCAAGCTCAACTTCATCAGCTACGATGACGCCTACAATCCGCCGAAGGCGATTGAACAGACCCGCAAGCTGCTGTTCGGCCCGATGGGAACTGCCTCCAACACGGCTATTCGGAAATACGTCAACTCAAAAAAGTGCCCCGACACTTCCTGATCAGCGACGACATGATCAGAAGCGCTTTTCGGAGAGAATACGTGCGGCGTGTTGAAGTCTGTCAACAGAACGCTCGGTGTCGGTCAGAGCGCAACAGCTGACCAAGGTGTCGATAATGGCGAGCTGAGCTACGCGGCTGCTCATGGCCTCGGGCCGATATCGGGTTTCATTTGCGACAGTATAGAGCAGAACGTCGCAATGGGCCGCGAGAGGAGACTTGCCGAGCCGCGTGATGCCGATTGTGCGGGCGCCGGCTTCCCGCGCCAATCGGGTCGCGAGCACCGTCTCGACCGTGCTGCCTGAGTGAGACACCGTGACGGTCGCACTCCTTTCAAGCGAGATATGTTAAGCCGCCTCGTTAGCGCCACCCGAGGGCGGGGGCGACGTGGGTCAGAATCGCTTCGATCACATGCGCGTTGTAGGCAACGCCCAATTGATTGGGGACGGTCAGCAGCAGCGTGTCGGCCTCGTTGATCGCCTCGTCCTGCCTGAGCTGTTCGATGAGAACATGCGGCTCGGCGGCATAGCTGCGGCCGAAGATCGCCCGGGTCCTCTCGTCGATGAATCCGATCTGGTCATCATCTTCGCTCCCGCGCCCGAAATAGTTGCGATCACGATCGTCCATCAATGCAAAGATGCTGCGACTGACTGAGACCCGCGGCTCGCGAGCATGGCCTGCCTCCTTCCAGGCGGCGCGATAGGCCCGGATCTGGGCGGCCTGCTGCACATGGAAAGCCTCGCCTGTTTCGTCGTTCTTGAGAGTCGAGCTCTGCAGGTTCATCCCGAGCTTTGCTGCCCAGATCGCGGTGGCGTTCGAGCCGGCGCCCCACCAAATCCGGTCGCGCAGGCCGTCAGAATGGGGTTCCAGGCGCAGCAGCCCGGGCGGATTTGGAAACATCGGTCGTGGATTCGGCTGCGCGAAGCCTTCACCGCGCAGCAGGTCCAAGAAGACCTCCGCGTGACGCCGCCCCATGTCGGCGTCGTTCTGGCCCTCGGCCGGTTGATAACCGAAATATCGCCAGCCATCGATCACCTGCTCGGGGGATCCTCTGCTGATGCCTAGCTGCAGGCGCTGGCCGGCAATGAGATCGGCGGCCCCGGCGTCCTCGGCCATATAGAGCGGGTTCTCGTAGCGCATGTCGATCACCGCGGTGCCGATCTCGATGCGGCTGGTTTTCGCGCCGACGGCGGCCAGCAGCGGGAAAGGCGAGGCAAGCTGGCGGGCGAAATGATGAACCCGAAAATAGGCCCCGTCCGCGCCCAATTCCTCGGCCGCCACGGCCATGTCGATGGATTGCAGGAGCGTGTCCGCGGCCGAGCGGGTCTGTGATTGCAACGAGGGCGTCCAGTGCCCGAACGAGAGAAAACCGATCTTCTTCATCCGGGCAGTCTATTGCCATCCAGGGCAGTTTGCGACCGTCGATGTACCGTCCGGGTGGTCCGACGGAGATAAAGACAACCGACCACCCCTTAGCGCCGGTCCGTCGATAAAGGTGGTTGTGGAACGGACAGGTCGGCCGTCCGATAGGTTCAGCGCAACCCGACCGCGCGGCCGGCCCTGCTGAGCTCGGCATTGCACCGCGCAACGTTGCCGGAGGCATCGGCAGCGCGAGCCCGGTCAAGCGCGTTGAGGGCGCGCTGGACGCGCGATCCGTTGCCGGCGCCTTCAGCGGCCGCGATCGATCGCGGAGTCGGTTGATAGCCGCGAAGCGCATCGGTGCTCTCCGGTCTCCAGGGGCCCTGGCCGGCGCGCTTGGCGATGACGGCATCAAGCCGGGCCTGAACGCGATCGATCGAATCCTGGCACGGGCCGGCGTAGCCCGGCGCAATCGTCAGAAGCAGAATGACGGTGGCGGCACCAGATCGCGCGGCCATGGGCATGGATCGGCCTCCATTTGCGTGCGGCGGCGGACGCAGCCAATAATGTCGGTGTCGGTCGCAAATGTCTTTCGCAAATGAACGGGCATGCATCTCAAGAGGCGGTGCGCGCGCTTGCTTCGGCTCGGCCGGCGGCGTCGAATCCCGGCCGGCCCTTGCGGCCCCCAAATCCGATCCCCTCGAAACGCGCCCGACCTGTTCGTGCGATTTTGGAAATGTCTACTGGCATTTTGAAAGACCTGCCACGACGGGGCAGGTAAGAGTTGCACCGCAAGCCGAATTCTTGACGGAGTGATTTCAATTGTCGCCGCGCAACGAGGTGAGCGAAGCCGCTTCGCCTCTATTGTTCGATTGCATCGGCTCCCCGGCGACCCGTCGTCGATGCGGTCGAATTTCCGTCAACAGCCCCGCAACGCCGCCCCCCCTCGCCGACGATGGAGAGAGGGGGTTCCGAGGAGGAACGAATCATGTCGCATCACCTGGACTCGCCGATAGCCCGACAAGACATTAGGCTGGACATCACCGATCTTTATCTCTTTCGCGGCGAAGTCGGCACGGTGTTCGTGATCAATGTTTGCCATTCGATTGCCGGCGCCGTGCCCAGTCCTGGCTTTCATCCGGAGGGCATGTACGAATTCAAGGTCGACCTCAACGGCGACTCCATTGAGGAGATCACCTACCGCATCAAATTCGATGAGCGCGATGCCAACGGCGGACAGCGGCCGGCCCTCCATCGGATCGACGGAGCACAAGCGGGAGATCCCCATGCGCCGGGTACGCTGCTGCTCAAGGGGGCGACCGGAGATAAATCCTCCAACGCAGCCGGCCTTCGTATCTGGGCGGGAAGGGCGGGAGATCCGTTCTGGATCGAGCCCGACGTGCTGCATGCGGTGGGCCACGCGCTTCAGGACGGAACGGTCGTCGATTTGAAGGGCTGGGATCCGTCGCGGGCAAAGAACTTGTTCGCGGGCCACAGCGTCTATTCCCTGGTCCTTGAAATTCCGGACACGGAGTTGCTCGGAACCGGGAAGGCGGGACAGAAGATCGGCGTCTGGGCCGTGGCATCGCTGGCCACCGATGCCGGGGGATGGCGATCGATCAACCGGGTCGGCCTTCCGATGATCCATCCGCTGTTCACCCAGTACAATGAGGACCTCGGTAACCGTTTGAACGCCGGAAGGCCCGCGGACGATTTCGCGACCTTCGGCGAAGCCGCCATGAAGTCGATCGCGGGAGCGGTCAGAGCCATCGGCACCGCGGAAGATCCGGAAGGGTATGCGGCGAAGGTGGCCCATCGATTCTTTCCGAACATGTTGCCCTACACGGTCGGGACATCAGCGGTGTTCGGTTTCGGCGACTGGAACGGCCGCTCTCTAACCGACAACGCGCCGGACGTCATGTTTTCGATTGCGACCAACAATCCCACGCGCCTCGGCATCGGCAAGGAATCGGTCACATCCAAGCCCTCGAAATCATTCCCGTACGTTCCTCCGGCGGTGCCGGCTTCGCCACCCGAAGCCATGGCAGCGCCCGGGCCGTCCTGAAGAGGGTCAAAGCCCAAGGCGCGCTGGGCCGACAGCCTTCGATGAAGCTGCCGCCTAGCTCACGCGCCGCTCCCGGTTTTCCCAGAACGGCTTGCGCAGTTCTCGCTTGAGCACCTTGCCGGCGCCCGAGAGCGGGAGCGGGCTTTCCCGGAGATCCACGCTGCGCGGGCATTTGTATCCGGCGATCAGCGTCTTGCAGAACTCGATCAGCTCGTTGGCGGTCGCTGTCGCGCCGCTCTTGAGCACGACCACGGCATGGACCTGTTCGCCCCAGCGCTCGTCCGGGATGCCGACGACGGCGCATTGCGCCACGGCGGGATGCTGCGAGACGGCGTTCTCGACCTCGACCGAGTACACGTTTTCGCCGCCGGAGATGATCATGTCCTTGACCCGGTCGACGACGAAAATGAAGCCATGCTCGTCCATGTAGCCGCCGTCGCCGGTGTGCATCCAGCCGTCGATCACCGCGCGCGCGGTCTCCTCCGGCCGCTCCCAATAGCCCATCATGACATTGTCGCCACGCACGACGATTTCGCCGACGGTGCCGAAGGCAACGGGCTTGTCGTCGGTGTCGACAATGCGCACCTCGCAGCCGAGCGTGGCGCGGCCGGCGGCGCGGTGCCGGCCCTTGGCGCGGGCGTCGCCGATGTGTTCTTTCCAGTGCAGCAAGGTCGCGATCGGCGACAATTCGGTCATGCCGTAGGCCTGGGTGAATTGCGCCTTCGGCAGCGCCTTCGTGGCCCGGTCGAGCACGGCCTCGCTGATCGGCGACGCGCCGTAGACTAGATTTATCAGCGACGACATGTCGTGGGAGCCCAGCGCGGGGTGGTCGACCAGCATCTGGATCATGGTCGGCACCAGCAGCACGTCGGTGACGCGCTCGTTCTGAACCGCCGCCATCACGCCTTCCGGCGTGAACGACTGGATCATGACGTTCGAGCCGCCGCTGAGCAGCAGCGAATACATCGCCGCGCCGTTGGCGAGATGGAACATCGGGGCGGCATGAAGATAAACGGCGGTGGAGGGAAACAGGCCTTCGCCCAGCGCGTTCAGCGCGTTGGCCATCAGGTTGCCGTGGCTGAGCATGACCCCCTTCGAACGGCCGGTCGTGCCGCCGGTGTAGAAGATTCCGGCGAGATCGGCCGCGTCGCGCATCGCGTCCGGGATCGGCGCGCTTCGCGCCAGCAGAGCCTCGTAGCCTTCCATTCCACCAGGCGTGTCGCCGTCGTCGGCATAGACAAGCTTCAGCCCGGCAAGCGCTTTCGCGAGCTCCGCGCCCGTCGAGGCGAACGCCTTGTCGACGACCAGGACGTTGGCGCGGCAATCACGTAGCGCGTCTTCGTTTTCGAGCGGGCTCCATCGGATGTTGAGCGGCACGATCACCGCGCCGGCCCAGGCGGTCGCGAGATAAAGCTCGAGATAGCGGTCTGAGTTGAGCGACAGGATCGCGACACGGTCGCCGGGATTGGCGCCGAGCGCGCGAAGCCCCGCGGCCAGCCGCGCGACCCGCTCGCCGACCTCCCGCCAGTTCCGTCGCCGGGCGCCGAACACCGTCGCGAGGCCGTTGGGATTGATCTGCAATGCGCGCCGTAATCCATGAGTCGTATTCACCTTGTTCCTCCGCTTGATTTCCTGCGTTTTGCGGGCGTTGACGCCGCCCGTCTTCTTGCTGGTTTGGCCGCCAACCCTTCGGTCAGCCGTTCCGTGAATTCGCTGCCGATGGCTTCGGCCGACATCGCGCCGTCGCGCTGAAACCAGTGGCCGATCCAGTTCAGCGATCCCGCGATGACGAACGCGGTCAGCTTCGGATCGCGCGGTCTGATCGAGCCGTCCGCGATCCCGTCGGCGATGTATTTCCGGAACGTGCGGTCGATGCTCCGCTTGGCCGCGCGGACGACCCTGCTGTTCTTCTCGGTCAGATCCCGCGGGTCGAACCGCACCAGGCTCGCGCCGTAGTCGGTGGTCATCACTTCGGCATAGGCGCGGATCAGCTTGCGCAGCTTGGCGAGCCCGGTGCCGCCGGCGGCGTCGATCCCGGCGATGAAGTCGTCGACGCGCTCCTGTCCCAGCGCCCAGCATTCGAACAGGATGTCTTCCTTGCCGCGGAAGTAATTGTAGAGCGCGGGCTTGGTGATGTTCAGCCGCTCGGCGACCTCGTTCAGGGTCGCGCGGTGATAGCCTTGCTCGAGAAATAGATGCACGGCGGTCCGTAATACCGCGTCGCGCTTCTCGTCGCGGGCGCGGCGGCGGCTTTCGAACGGCATCCACGGAGAGGAATCGGAAGAGGGGCCGCGCGCGTCCATATCGAATTCCGCTCCTCCCGCATTGACTCGACTATCTTGAGCCGTATATTACCCATAGGTAATAAAAAGTCCAACGGGTAATTTACGGAGGATGCGAATGTCTCGCGTGTATGTGGCCGGCGTCGGCATGATCCCGTTCGTCAAGCCGGGCGCCAACGAACCGTATCATGTGATGGGCGCGGCGGCGACGAAGCTGGCGCTCGAGGATGCCGGCATCGATTACGGCGTGGTCCAGCAGGCCTATGTCGGTTACGTCTATGGCGATTCCACCTGCGGTCAGCGCGCGCTGTATCCGGTCGGCATGACCGGCATCCCGATCGTCAACGTCAACAACAATTGCTCGACCGGCTCGACCGCGCTGTTCCTCGCACGTCAGGCGATAGAATCCGGCGCGGCCGATTGCGTGCTGGCGCTCGGCTTCGAGCAGATGAAGCCCGGTGCGCTGGGCTCGGTATTCACCGACCGGCCGAGCGCGTTCGACGATTTCGATGCTGCGGCCGGCAAGCTGATCGATGCACCTGGTGTTCCGCTGGCGCTGCGTTATTTCGGCGGAGCGGGCCTCAGCCACATGAAGAAATACGGCACGCCGCTGGAGGCATTTGCCAAGGTCCGCGCCAAGGCGAGCCGCCACGCCAAAAACAATCCGTTGGCGCTGTTCCGCAAGGAAGTCACCGCCGACGACGTGATGAAGGATCAGGTGATCTGGCCCGGCGTGATGACGCGGCTGATGGCGTGCCCGCCGACCTGCGGCGGCGCGGCGGCGGTGCTGGTGTCGGAGAAATTCGCCAGCCAGCACGGCCTGCGCAAGGACGTCCGGATCGCCGCCCAGGCGATGACCACCGACACCCCATCGACATTCGGCGCCGGCGACATGATGCAGGTCGTCGGCTACGACATGGCGCGCGACGCCGCCAACCGCGTCTACGAGACGGCCGGTATCGGACCGGAAGACCTCGACGTGGTCGAGCTGCACGATTGCTTCGCCCAGAACGAATTGATCACCTACGAAGCCCTGGGGCTCTGTCCCGAGGGTGGCGCCGACCGCTTCATCAGCGACGGCGACAATAGCTACGGCGGCAAGATCGTCACCAATCCTTCGGGCGGCCTATTGTCGAAGGGGCACCCGCTCGGCGCGACCGGGCTGGCGCAATGCTACGAGCTGACGCGCCAGCTGCGCGGCACCGCGGCGGCAACCCAGGTCGATGGCGCGCGGCTGGGATTGCAGCACAATCTCGGCCTCGGCGGCGCCTGCGTGGTGACGCTGTACGAGCGCGCGTGAGGATCAACCATGGTCGATCAATCCGCCGTCGGGCGCAGCTTTACGCCGGTCACCGCGCGCGTCGAGCCCGGACGCCTGCGCTTCTTCCTCAACACGCTCAGTGAGCAAAATCCGGTCTATCGCGATGAGGCGGCCGCGCGCGACGCGGGCTATTCGACGCGGCCGATACCGCCGACCTATCTATTCTGCCTCGAGCTGATAGATGCCGAACGCCCCTTCGAGTTCCTCACCGAGTTGAACATCGATCTTGCCCGCGTGCTGCATGGCGAGCAGCGCTTTACCTATCACGCCCCCGTGGTGGTCGGCGACACCGTGACCTTCAAGTCGCGCGTCACCGGCGTCGCCGACAAGAAGGGCGGCGCGATGACCATGGTGGTCGTGGAAACCGAGGTCACCAACCAGCACGGCGCTCAAGTCGCCGACACCGCGCGCACCATAGTGGTGCGGAACCAGGTGGCATCATGAGCGAAATGGTTATCGATCATCCCGCGGTCGGCGAGCGCATCGTCTACAAGACGTTCCCGCCGATCACGCGCCACACGCTGGCGCTATATTGTGGCGCCTCGGGCGACCACAATCCGATCCATGTCGACATCGACTTCGCCAGGGCCGCCGGCTTTCCTGACGTCTTCTCGCATGGCATGCTGGTCATGGCTTATCTCGGCCAGGCACTTACCGATGCGGTCGCACCTGCCCGCATTCGGTCGTTCTCGACGCGCTTTGCGGCGATCACCCAGCTCGGCGCGCGGCTGACCTGCGAGGGCCATGTGACCGAATTGACCGAACACAAGGGCGAAAGGCGGGCGAAGCTCGCGCTGACGACCAAGGACGAAAACGGCGAAACGAAACTCGCCGGCGAAGCCATCATCGCTCTCTGACCGGGAAAGCCAAATGTCAAAGCTCAAGGGAAAAGTCGCGCTTGTCACGGGATCGGGCCGCGGTATCGGCCGCGCCATTGCCCTGAAGCTCGCGAGCGAAGGCGCCAAGGTAGTGGTCAACGATCTCGATGCCGCACCGGGTGACGCGGTAGCTGCCGAGATCAAGGCGGCCGGCGGCGAGGCGATCGCGGTCAATGGCAGCGTTTCCGAACCAGGCTTTGCCGATCGCTTTGTCGGCGCCGCCACGGAGAAATTCGGCGGCCTCGACATCATCGTCAACAACGCCGGATATACTTGGGATTCGACGATCCAGAAGATGACCGACGAGCAGTTCCAGGCCATGCTCGACGTGCACCTGGTGGCACCGTTTCGCATCCTGCGCGCCGCCGCCGAGCCGATCCGGATCATGGCGAAAAAGGAAGCCGAGGCCGGCCGCGAGGTGTTCCGCAAGGTCGTCAACATCTCCTCGATCGCCGGCCTCTACGGCAATGCCGGGCAGGCGAGCTACTCCTCGGCCAAGGCGTCGCTGGTCGGATTGACGCGCACGATGTGCAAGGAATGGGGGCGCTACAAGGTCAACGTCAACTGCGTGGCCTTCGGCCTGATCAACACCCGCCTGACCCAGCCGATCGAGGCCCAGCAGAAGACCATCGACGTCGCCGGCCGCGACATCAAGGTCGGCGTGCAGCCCCAGATGCTCGACGCCATGGCCAGAATGATCCCGCTCGGCCGCGGCGGCACGCCGGAAGAAGCGGCTGACGCGGTTTATCTGTTCTGCAGCCCGGAATCGAACTACATCAGTGGCCAGGTGATCGTCGCCGGCGGCGGCCTGCTGATTTGAGGCGGTCCCGGCGCCGGCCGGTCCGCCAGCCGGCGCATACGAACAACCATACTTTATATAACGGGGCGAAAACGCCATGAATTACCGCTCATCCTGGATGACCGAGGAACTGGATGTCTTTCGCGACCAGTTCCGCAAGTTTCTCGCCAGGGATCTCGCCCCGCATGCCGAGAAATGGCGCGATCAAAAGATGGTCGATCGCTCGGCCTGGCGGGCGCTGGGCGAAATGGGCGCGCTGCTGCCGAGCATCCCTGAAGCCTATGGCGGGCTGGGTGCGACCTTTGCCTACGACGCCGCCGTTCTCGAGGATCTCGAAAGTGTCGTATCGGACGTCACGACCGGGGTGTCGGTGCACAGCGCCATCGTGGCACATTACATTCTCAATTACGGTTCGGAGGAACAGAAACGCCGCTGGCTGCCCAAGATGGCGACCGGCGAGTTCATCGGCGCCATCGCCATGACCGAACCCGGAACAGGGTCCGACCTGCAGGGCGTGCGGACGACCGCGCGAAAGCAGGGCAACAATTATGTGATCAACGGCCAGAAGACGTTTATTACCAACGGCCAGGCCGCCGACCTGATCATCGTCGTCGCCCGCACCGGGGGGGCTGGCGCCAAAGGTCTATCGCTGATCGTCCTGGAGACGGAGGGGAATGAAGGTTTCCGGCGTGGGCGCAACCTTGACAAGATCGGGTTGCACGCTTCCGATACATCCGAATTGTTTTTCGACCATGCGGTGGCGCCTCCCGAAAATCTGCTGGGCAGCGAGGAGGGCAGCGGCTTCGTTCAGTTGATGCAGCAATTGCCGCAGGAGCGCCTCGCGCTTGCTATCGGCGCCGTGGCTTCGATGGAGCGCGCGATCAGGCTGACGACCGACTACACCAAAGAGCGCAAGGCTTTCGGTCAGCCGATCATCGAGTTCCAGAACACCGGTTTCAAGCTCGCCGAGCGCAAGACGGAAGCCGTGATTGCGCGCGTTTTCGTCGACTGGTGCGTGGAACGCCTCGTCGCGGGCGAACTCGACACCGTGACCGCCTCGATGGCGAAGTGGTGGTGTTCGCAGAAACAAGTGGAGACCGCTGACGAATGCCTGCAACTGCATGGCGGCTACGGCTACATGCAGGAATATCCGATATCGCGGATGTTCGTGGACTCGCGCATCCAGAAGATCTACGGCGGCACCAACGAGATCATGAAGCTCCTGATCGCGCGATCCCTATAGTCGGCAGCTCACCCAGAATGCCGGCCACACGCAGCCAATGATCAGGACCGATGATAGATGTCGATGATTCTCACCGAACGGCGCGGGTCCGTCGCGATCCTCACCCTCAATAATCCCGCGCAATACAACGCGCTCGCCGGCAGCCTCTTGAGCGAGCTGAGCCGGGCGCTCGATGTGGCGATCGCTGACTCCGCGGTGCGGGCGATTCTGCTGACCGGGGCGGGCAAGGGATTCTGCGCCGGGGCGCAATTGGGCGGCGGCAACACCTTCGAGGCCGGAGGGCAGATCGGCGACCACATGCGCGCCAGCATCAATCCGGTGATCGAGAAGATGCGGGGCTCGCCCACGCCGATCGTCGTCGCCGTCAATGGTCCCGCCGCGGGCGCCGGCGTCGGCATCGCGCTGGCCGGCGACATCGTGATCGCGGCGCGCTCGGCCCGTTTCGTCCTGAGCTTTGTCCGGCTCGGGGCCGCGCTCGATGCGGGAACCTCGCTGCTGCTGCAGAGGTCGATCGGCGTCGCGCGGGCGCGAGCGCTCGCGCTGCTCGGTCAGCCACTCCATGCCGAAAAGGCGGAGCAGTGGGGCCTGATCTGGAAAATGGTGGAAGACGCGGATCTCCTGAACGAGGCCTTGGGAATCGCGCAGGCGCTAGCCGATGGCCCGCCGGTCAGCATCGGCCTGATCAAGAACCAGATCGACGCAGCATGGAATGCATCGCTGGCATCGACGCTGGATGACGAAGCCTCGTCACAATCGCGCGCCTTCCGCACGGCGGATTTGCGCGAAGGCGCCGCCGCCTTTGTCGAGAAACGCCCGGCCCGCTTTACCGGCCGATGAAGGGTTGGCCGGCGGTAGCTTCCTTATGGGGTCACCGCGCGCGAAATGCGGGCTTCCGTTTCTCCATAAACGCGGTGCGGCCCTCGATATAGTCCGCCGACGCAAAGCAGGCATCGACGGCAGCTTGGGCCGCGGCGAGATTGCGCTTCTCGGGGTCCTTGGTCGTTTCATTGACGCACAGCTTGACCGCACTGATGGTCAGCGGCGCATTTCCGCCGATCGTTCCCGCATAGTCGCGCACATAGGCCTCTATGCTCGCGGCCGGTACCACGCGATTGACCAGCCCCATCTGCAGGGCTTCCGCCGAGTCGAACTGTCGCGCCGTATAGAAGATCTCCTTCGCAAAGGACGGGCCGACGACGTCGGTCAGCCGCTTGATGCCGTCATAGGCATAACCCAGCCCGAGCTTGGCGGCGGGGACCGCGATGCGGGAACCCTCCGCCGCCAGCCGGAGATCGCAGCACAGCGCCACGCCGAGTCCGCCGCCGATGCAATAGCCCTGGATCATCGCGATCGTCGGCTTCGTAAATTCGATGATGGCGGCGTTGGCTCGCCCTGCGATCCGGTTGTATTCCAGCACGGTTTCGGGCGACGAACGCTTCTCGCCGAACTCGGAAATATCCGCGCCGGAAATAAAGGCCTTGCCGCCGGCGCCGCTCAGAACCACCACCCGGACCTGGTCGTCATCAGCGAATTCGGCCATGATCTCCGGGACCGCCTTCCACATGTCGACCGACACGGCGTTATGCCGGGCCGGATTGTTGAATTGCATCCAGCCGATCGGCCCGTCCTTCTTGGCGATCATCCGCTCGGTGCTCGTTTTCATGGCAGTCTCCTGATCATATTTGTCGTCATTGCGAGGAGCGTAGCGACGAAGCAATCCAGCTTCCTTTATAGTTGCGCCAAAGCTGGATTGCTTCGCGGAGTTTATCATCGGGCGGCGCTTTGCGCCGACCCGTTGGCTCGCAATAGCGGCAACGTATTCAAACGATCTTCCGGGCGCGGAACTCGGCAATCGACTTGTCATTATAGCCGTATGTCTTGAGGATTTCGTCGGTGTGTTCGCCCTTTTCCGGCGTCGCGCGCGCAATTCCGCTCGGCGTACGCTTGAGTTTGACGGGCTGGTTGACGACCGCGATATCGCCCAGCGCGCCATGGTGCACGGGTGCCGCCATGCCGAGATGCTGGACCTGCGGATCGGCAAAAACGTCGTCCATCCGGTTGATCGGGCCGCAGGGGACGCCGGCCTTGTTCAGCTTCGCAATCAGTTCGCTGCTCGACTGCTTCTTTGTCACTTCAGAGATGATCTGGTTGATGGCCGCCCGATTCTTCGAGCGCGCGGAATCTTCGGCGAAGCGCGGATCCGTGAGCAGATGATCGAGCCCGAGCGTCTGGCAGAAACGCGTATAGATATGCTTGCCAGCGGCGGCGATGTTGATGTGGCCGTCGCTGGTGGGAAACACGCCGGTCGGAATGCTGGTCGGATGGTCGTTGCCGGCCTGCCCCGGCACGTCCTTGGCGATCAGCCAGCGCGCCGCCTGGAAATCCAGGAGCGAGATCTGCGCGCCCAGCAGCGAGGACTGCACCCATTGACCCTCGCCGGAAACCTCGCGCTCCAAAAGCGCGACCAGGATTCCCATCGCGCAGAAAATGCCGGCGCCGAGATCGGCGACGGGGATGCCGACACGCACCGGGCCCTGGCCCGGCAAGCCGGTGATCGACATCAACCCGCCCATGCCTTGCGCGATCTGGTCGAAGCCCGGCCGCTCGCGATAGGGGCCATCCTCGCCGAAGCCGGAAATCGAGCCATAGACGATGCGCCTGTTGATCGCGCGAAGGGTCTCGTAATCGATCCCGAGCCGGAATTTCACGTCCGGCCGGTAGTTCTCGATCACGACATCGGCGCTCTCCACCATCTTCTTGAAGATGGCGACGCCGTCAGGTTCTTTCAGGTTGAGCGTGAGGCTGCGCTTGTTGCGATGCAGGTTCTGGAAATCGGGCCCGTGCCGCGGTCCGCCCATGTCGCTCTCGTCGAGCCCCTTGGGCAGTTCGATCTTGATGACGTCGGCGCCCCAGTCGGCCAGTTGCCGCGCGGCCGTCGGACCTGCACGCACGCGCGTCAGATCGAGCACCTTGAAACGCGCAAGCGCCTGCGAGGCGGGAGTGAAGGACATCGGATTTGCTCCTGTTGATTTTATGGGGAATTGAGCGGGATCACGCAATCAGCGCCATCTGACGCGGCTCGAACTTGAGCCAGGCGCTGGCGCCAACCGGAATATCGTCCATCGGCGAGGCCATGACCCGCAGCGGCACCGCGCCTTCGCGCGGCCGCACCACATAGTCCCAGTGCTCGCCCAGGAACGCACGCTCCACCACGACAACGCCGACCGAGGCAGAGCCGTCGGCCGGCTGGCTTTCCGAAAGTCGCATGCTGTGCGGCCGCACCGAAAACACCGCTTTGCCGCCCGAGGGCACGTCCCGTTCGAACGCGGCGTGCGGCAATGCAAAGCCGTCGAACGCAATCTGCCGGCCGTCGCTCAAACCCTCGATGAAATTGGTCCGCCCGATGAAGCCTGCCACGAAGCGCGTCTTCGGCTTGTCATAGAGCGCGCGGGGGTTGTCGACCTGCTCGATGCGGCCGTGGTTCATGACCGCGATGCGATCCGACGTCACCATCGCCTCGGCCTGATCGTGGGTGACGTAGACGGTGGTGACATGGAATTCGTCATGCAGGCGGCGGATTTCGAACCGCATCTCCTCGCGCAAGGTTGCGTCCAGGTTGGACAGCGGCTCGTCCAGCAACAGCACCGAGGGCCGGATCACGATCGCGCGGGCGAGCGCCACCCGTTGCTGCTGGCCGCCTGAGAGCTCGGCGGGATAGCGGTCGGCCAGATGATTCATATGCACGACTTCCAGCATCTCGCCGACCCGGCGCTTGACTTCGGCCCTTGCGATCTTGCGCAGTTCGAGGCCAAAGGCGACGTTCTGTTCGACCGTCATGTTCGGCCAGATCGCGTAGCTTTGGAAGATCATCGACATCTGGCGCCGGTCCGGCGGCACCGAGCCTGCGGCCGAGGAGAGTATCTGGCCGTCCATCTCGATGGTGCCGAGCGAGGGATCGACGAAGCCGGCGATCATCCGCAAGGTGGTGGTCTTGCCGCAGCCGGAAGGCCCCAGCAGCGAGACGAATTCGCCAGATTGCAACTCGAGGGCGATATCGTCGACGGCGAGAAAATTGCCGTAGCGCTTGCTGACGCCGGTCAGTCTGAGCCTGCTCAACTATTCCTCCGCAGCATGAAGTCGCGTCCGATGATCCTGGAACCGATGGCGGCGATCGCCACCGTCACAACCAGCAGGATGACACCGAGCGCAGCCAGCACCTCGAAATTGCCTTCCTCCGAGAGGTCGAACAGCATCACCGAGATGACCCGCGTGTTCGGCCCGACCAGGAAGATCGCCGAGGATAACTCCCGCGTCGCCGGAATGAAAACCAGGATCCAGGCGCCGGCGAGGCTTTTCTTCAGGAGCGGGATCAGCACCTTGCGAATGGCGAGAAGCCGGCTGCCGCCGAGGATCCGCACCGCCTCTTCCATTTCGGGGTTGATGCTGCGCAGGCCCGCCGCGCTCGATGTGTAGGCGATCGGCAGGAAGCGGGTGGTGAAGCCCAGGATCAGGATCGTCGCGGTGCCATAGAGCGCCAGCGGTGGCGGGGCGTAGGCGGCATAGAAGCCGATCGCCAGCACGATGCCGGGAACCACGAACGGCGCCATGCACAGGAACGCCAGCAAATTGCTGAACGGCACCAGCTTTCGATTGACCACATAGGCAATCGCCAATGTCAGGCTGATCGCGGCGAACGCGGTCACGGCCGAATAGGCGAAGGTGTTGAAGATGGTCATCTTGGCCTGGGTCTGCTCGACCAGCAGATAATAGAAATTGTGCAGGGTCAGATTGTCGAGGCTGAAGCCGCGGCCCCAGGCTTTTGCGAAGGCGGCCTGCAGCAGCACCAGCATCGGCAGGAACACCGACAGCGCGCAGACCATCAGCGCATAGCCCAGCATGACCCAGCGCCAGGGCCCCAGCGCGATCATTCGCCGTTCGCCGCCCTTGCCGGTGACGGAGGTGTAGCCGCGGCGGCCCAGGATCCGGCGCTGCAGCCAGAACATCAGCACGGTGATGGCGAGCAGCGGCATCGAATAAGCGGCGGCCTCCTCGACGCGTACCGGATATTCGAAGAACTGCCAGAGCTGCGTCGACACCACGTTGAAACGCGCGGGCAGCGCGATCAGCGCCGGCGCGCCGAACAGCGCGATGGCTTCGAGAAAGGAGATGATGATGCCGCCGATGATCGCCGGCGTCACCAGCGGCAGCGTTATGCGCAGCGTGGTCCGCAGCGTGCGGGCGCCTAGGATGTTGGCCGCATCTTCCATTTCGGATGACACCAGGTCGAGCGCCGAACTCGTGAAGACAAAGGTGTAGGGAAACGAGGTCACGGCGATGACCAGGATCAGGCCGGTCATCGAATAGATATTGAAGATGCCGTGCGAGGCGCCGGTCAATGCCATCCAGACCTTGTTCAGCCAGCCGGAATTCGGTCCCGCCAGCAGGATCCAGCCGATCGCGCCGAGATAGGGCGGCGTCACGAAGGCGGCGAACACCATCAGGCGGACGAACGCCTTGCCCGGCATATCGGTGCGGGAAATAGCCCAGGCGATCGGAACCGCAAAGCAGGTCGCCAGCAGTGCGACGCCGACGCCGAGTTCCAGCGAGTTCAGCAGCGACTGCAGATGCCGGATGTTGCCGTAAGCAGTGCGGTAGTTGGCCAGCGTAAAGCGGCCGGTATCGGTCTCCTGCAGACTGGAGACGATCAGCCGCAGAACCGGATTCAGGATCAGGAAGGCGAGCACGGCGATCAGCACCAGCCACAGCAGGACGCTGGCGTCGAGGCGCCTTATTCGAGAAGCAAGACCGGAGAATTCCACGGCGCGGAGGTCGAGCGAGTTGTCGGTCACGTTATCTACCCCGTCGTGACTCTTCGTTCTTGAGCATGATCTCTTCGGAAGACCGGTTTCCACTTTTCCGGATCATGCTCTAGACGCCGAAGGTTTCGCGCCACTGCTTGATGACTTCCGGTATGCCCTTGGTGATCTGCTCGACGGTCGGCCGGATGATCTTCACGTCCTTGGCCGATTTGGCGCCCGCGGGCGCCGAGACTTCAGGCCGGATGGTTTCATTGAAGTGATTCACCCAGATCCGCGAAGCGCCCTCGCTCAGCAGGAATTCCATGAACAGGCGCGCGGCATTGGGATGCTTGCAGCCCTTCATGATGCTGGAGGGGGCGATGATCAACACGGTGCCGTCGGTCGGGTAGATCATGGCGAGCGGGTTGCCCTTCTGCACGCTCTCCATCAGCGTGCCGACCGGCCCGGAGCCGGCGATGGCGCTTTCGCCCGCGTTAAGCATCGTGACGGTGTCGTTGATCGAGCGGCCGACCCGAGGATTGTTCTTCGCGAGCTTTTCGAAGAAATCCCAGCCATATTGATTGCGCAGCGTCAGCGCCCAGGTGCCGACATAGCCGCTGAAGCCGGGATGACCCAGCGCGATGTTGTTGTTCCATTTCGGATCGAGCAGGTCGGTCCAGTTCTTCGGCGCGTCGGCTTCCTTCACCTTGGATGTATTGTAGCCGATCCCGATCATGCCGGCAGAAGTGACGAAATAATAGCCATCCGGATCGTAGTTCTTGTAGACGTCGAGCACCTTGCTCGAGTTCTCAGGCACGTATTTTTCGAACGCGCCGCCCGCCTTCAACGCGACGGAGTGGCCGAGGTCGGTCGAGCTCAGGACGTCGCACTGAATGGCGCTGGCCTTGATTTCCTGGGTGACGCGCTGATAGGCGACCTGGGCGGTGGTACGCAGCACGTTGACCTTGAGGCCGGGATAGAGGGATTCGAAACTGCGGCCGAGCGCCTGCGCGGTGATGTCGTCGGACTGCGCAGTGTACCAGGTCAGCTCGCCGCCTTCCTTCTTCGCGGCCTCGTAGAGTTCCTTCTCGTGGGGCGTCATGGCCGTGGCGGATTGTGCTCGCACCTTTCGACTGGTGCCGAGCACGAGAAACGCCGAACTGCCGAGAATGAAGTTGCGCCTCCGAATAGGGAACATGCGATCCTCACCTGAATTTTGTTTATTTGTTGCGATGAGTATGCGGGCTTTTTCTTGGCGCTTCAATTCATTCCGGCGGAAAAGCCCTCACACTTTGGAAGGACAGCATTGCGTTGCACCATTCGGCGCGCGGCCAGCGATGCCCCTTGGCAGCCCGCTCGGATAGCGTTTGACGCCATCATGATCGATCAGAAAAACAGGCGGCATGCTCGGGACAGCATGGGCGCGCGATGAATGCGAACGGCCGGGGTTCGCTGCTCGTCTACGTCCCGCGTTCGAGCATCGTCCTGAAATCCGCACGCGCGCGCTGCGCTTCGAGCCGCGCGGTTTCGGACGCATCGCGCAGACCGAAATAGCCGTGGATCAGGCCGGCGCCATGATGGTACTTGGTCGGCACGTCGGCGGCGGCGAGCGCTTCGGCATAGGCCCGGCCCTCGTCGCGCAAGGGATCGAACCACGCCGTACAGACCACCGCCGGTGCGAGCCCTGCGAGGCTTTTTGCGCGCAACGGCGAAACGCGCCAGTCCTCGCCATGTCCGGCGTCCTCGAGATAATGACCGGCGAACCACTCCATCACCGCTCGCGACAGGAAATAGCCTTCGGCGTTTTCAGCCCGCGAGGGGAAGCGCGCGTTCTCGGTCGGGTCCGCGTAGTTTCCGGCGACGTCGGTGATGGGATAGACCAGCAATTGCGCGGCGAGACCGATGCCGGCGTCGCGACAGCCGATCGCGACGGTCGCGGCCAGATTGCCGCCCGCGCTGTCGCCGGCGACGCCGAGGCGCGCACTGTCTCCGCCGAACTCGGCGAGGCGCGCGAAAACGTCGCGTGCCGCCGCAAAGCTATCCTCGAACGCGCCGGGAAATCGCGTTTCCGGCGGCCTCCGGTAGTCGACGGAGACGACGACCGCGCCGGTCTCGATCGCGAGCAGCCTTGCCTGCCGGTCATGGGTTTCGAGATCGCCGGCGACCCAGCCGCCGCCGTGGAAGAACACCACGGTCGGCGATGTCTCCTGCGAGACCCGATAGACCCGTGCGGCCAGTGGCGCCGCCGCGCCCGCCACCTCGGTATCCCTCACGCTCGCGACCGGCGGCGGAGGAACGGCCGCCCGCGCTGCGGCGAGCGCGCGGAGGGAGTCGCGCGCGCTCTGCGGCGTCATCGTTCCGGGATCGCGCAGCGGCAGCAGCGGAATGATCTGGGCAATTACGGGATCGAGCGGTGCGGTCATGCGGGGGTCCCTGGCGGCTCCAAAAAGCGCGGCAGCATATCCCGCCCCCGGACGACGGCAAGCCGGACGGTAAATGGGTTGGCAGGGGCCGCCCGGGCAGCCGGAATCGCGCTCGCCGATGGCGAGATTTGTTGCTTTGTGAGGCGGTTACGCCTACAAGACCGCCTTCAAGGGAACAGCTGCCATGGCCCACAATTACGCGATCAATGACGACGTCCATCACCAGCTCCAGGGACCGCAGGGCCGCGCCGTGGTCAAGGAACGCAGCATCTATACCATCGTCAGTTGCCTGCCGATCGAGTCGGACGGCCGCCCGCGCTACCGTATCAAGAGCAAGACCGAGAATGTCGAGCGCGTGGTGACCGAGGAGCAGATCAGCCGGCTCGGCTGATCCGCCATTGTCTGATTATTAGCATTTAGTCATGTAGGCCGGATTGGCTTGCTATTTGCTCAGGAGTGGCGTAAACGCCGCTCATTCGAGTTAATCGATTTGCTTGTTGATCGCGCCGAACCGGCTCTACTCCCCAAGACATCGCTGAAATCGGATCAAGCCCGCGCGAAGCTCGTGCGGGCGGCACCCGCGCATTTGCGCATCTTGGAGAAGTAAAAATGGCTACCGGAACAGTTAAGTGGTTCAACGCGACCAAGGGCTTCGGCTTCATTCAGCCTGACGATGGCGGCACCGACGTGTTCGTGCACATCAGCGCGGTCGAGCGCGCCGGAATGGGCTCGCTCAACGAGGGCCAGAAGCTTTCGTTCGAAGCGAAGGTCGACAGCCAGCGCGGCAAGACCAGCGCAGAAAACCTTCGCGCCATGTGACGCAGCCGAACCGGGATTACCGCGGATGTACCGGGATCTCGGATCGGCAACGTTACGTTAGCGAACAGGATCAGGCCCGCCGGTTTGACCGGCGGGCTTTTTCGTGACGTCGGCGCAGATGCGGCCGTGGACCCGTCCCGGCCGCGGCGTTCAAGCCTGCAAATGTGAAGCATTTCACAGCCTTGCGCCGGGATCGGGGCTAATCACGATGCCGGCCGGGATCACTCCCAGATCGAGGACGGGGAAATGAAGACGCGGCGGATGGCGTACTGGTGGTTAAGGTTTGTCGTCTCGGGACGATTCCTGGAAAAATTCCTAAGCTCGCGCCGCTGAGGCTGAGCGGGCGACCCGTGGCAGGCGGATGCGAGCGGCCAATGCGAAGCAGCCTTCCAGCGCATTTTCAAGTGAAATGGGACCGAAACAGAAAAGGCCCCAGCCGGGCAACTTCTCAGGCGGCCCCGGTCAGCTTTTTTTTCAAAAGAGAGCCGCTGCCGGCCACGGCATCGCGGCCCTTATACGCAAGATAGGTCAGGCGTCCCGCAAGGGACTCATGGCTGCGCAGCCTGCGCGATCCCAGCACGTGACCGACATTGTCGGGGAATCGCGCCACCTCGGCCTCAACCAGGGTAGCGATTGATGTCATCAGGGCTTCGAGCCGGACCCCCCACTCGGATTGCTCGAGTTGGTCGATGCGGACCTGCAGTGCGTATTCGGTGTCGTAGACATCGGTCAGGATTTCCTTGGCGACCAGGACCCGGTTATTCCTGAGCGCAACGCGCAGCGTCGCGCGCTTGTCTTCAAGCCGATCCAGCACCATCGAGACCACGATCGCGTAGGGCGTGGCGGCCACATCCGCGGCGTTCTTGCTGGACGCGGCCTTGGTGGCAAGACGGATCAACTGCCAGGAAGTCTTGAGCCGATTGCCCACCATCGCCAGCGCAAAGGGAACGACGTCGGCATGCTTCTTTGCGAACCCATCGAGCAACGCCGTTATCTTGACGACCCGCGCGTCGTCGAATTTCGCGATGGCCGCCGGGAGCGCCGCGTTGAACTTTGCCAGCGCATCGCGCTCGCGCAGCACGGCTTGCATCTTGGTCAGGTCTGAAAAGGCCGACCGCGAAGCGGTGTAGCTCGCGAGTTTCTTGCGGGTCTGCTCGACGCCGTCGGCCGAGCCGAGCGTGTTTTCGAGGTATTTGACGACCTTGATCTGGAACGTGGCGGCGACCTGACCTGCTTCCTTCGGCTTGTTGCTGAGGATCAACTGGTCGACCTGCTTGATGTAGTCCCGCGCCATCGTCGGCAACAGATCCCGGCTGATCCACTCCCAGATCGCAGCCAGCGAGCCGCGCTGTATCAGGCCGGAATTGGCATGCTCGGGAGCGCCATCGACGAGCAGCGGTTCCAGCGGTGCAAAGAAATAGCGCGAGGGGGTGTTGACGCGGTTTTGCGTCGATCCGTCCTTGCGGAATTCGGCGCGCAGCTTGGCGAGGATTTCGGCGGTGCCCGGCATTTCGCCTTCGGAGCTCTCCAGCCGCTCGAGTTCGGTCAGAAGACAGTTCCGCGTTAGCGGCGTCAGCCGCTGCAGAAACTCCTGAATCCGATCGGCCAGCGCCATTGCAACCGTGTTTTTTCTGCGATCTTGCCCAGCTTCCAAGGCGCCTTCAAACGCGGAGGCGCGCGAATCTGGCGCCATGGAACCACAAAAACAGTTCGCGCCAGATTAAGAAGTAAACGCAGACCCCCGTGAAACTACGGGCATTCCTGATTCGCCCGGGAAGCAGTTCTACGGTCCGTAGAATTACGGGGGTCTTTGTCGCACACCGGGCAATCATGCCGGTTTTTGAATGGGTTGGCGCGATTTGGGCTGGGGGCGAGGACGGCCTTGCTTCGGGTCAGTTGTCAAAAACTCCGTATTCTTACTGAGTAAAAAATTAACCCTCGGCGAGCCCAGGCTCGTTAAACAAATCGTATGGGACATCAAGAAAACCGAATCACTGATTCGCCTTTCTCGAAGTGGATCGAAAGCGGCACGCCTCCCGACGACGACCTGGAAACAGTCCGGCTGTCTGCCGCGCGCACGCGGGCAATGGATGAAGCAGGCGCCGCCATCGCCCGGCAGCTCAACGGTCCATTGACCGCCCTGTTGCTCTATATGGGCGAGATCAAGCAACATAGTCTGCAGCTGTCGCAAGCCGCGGGAAATCGGGTTTACCTGCAACAGGTTGTCGAGAATGCCCTGCAGCAGACCGAGCGCGTCTGCGCCATGATCAAGCAGATAGCGGACGCGCACGAGGAGCCCGCCGCCGAGGCCGGCCGCAAGGCCGGATCGGAGAAGCGGGCCGGCCGCAGCAAAGACGCAGGCCGGACGCCGGGCGTGATGTTCGCGTCGAGCGCCGGCCAGAAGCCCCTGACCAAGCGCGAGCGCGAAGTCCTGAGCCTGATCAGCGAAGGCTATTCGAACAAGCAGGGCGCGCTGCGGATGAGCATCAGCCCCAGGACCTTCGAAAGCCATCGCGCAGAGGCGATGCGAAAGCTCGGCGCGCGAAACACCGCGGACCTCGTCCGCCTGGCGCTGCTGCATCCAGCCGTCTAGCCCCCGATCGGTCCTGATCGAATCTGGGCCGAAATTCCAGACAGTTTCCCTGACGCGCCTTCTTGCCGCGAAGAGGCGTCCATCCCCCATCGGGCACCAGGCCGGCTTCGTTCGAAAGCGCCATGAGGTCATGCGTCGCGCGTCGCGCCGGTGTTCATGCGCCCGGCGCAATCGCTTGCCGGCCATTTGGGATTTTCGGGGATCGAAGGTGTTGCCGGCGATACCGGCGACGCGCACTCTCGTCAAAAGCGCACGGATCAGTAGAAATCTTCCGCGAACGAGCGAGTGCGGGGCGCGGCCGGCCGCGCGACGTGCTGCTTCGGCGGGCTCGGAATGATCGTGATGGTCCAGCGCTGCGGAATGCCCGTCTTGCTTTCAAGCACCGAGCGAACGTGACCCGTGACCGTCGATCCGCCTGACTTCACTGTCGCGGTTCGGCCGTTGAACTGCGCGATGCGAAAACGCCGGACTTCTTTCTGGTCGGCCGTTTCGAACGTAAACATGAAGTCTTCCTCCTTTGCTTACGCGACTATCGTCGTTTAATATTATCCGTGTATGAAAATGCGACGCCGTAGAATTACGGCCGCAATCCTGCCGGATCTTCAGCCCTGCAGTTCCAGCGCCGCAGCCGATGCATAGGCCGCATCCATCGAATCCAGCAGTGCGCGATAGTCGCCTTCGGCAAGCCGTACCGCGTCGCGCTCGAGCCGCAGCGCGAGCCCTGCGAGTGCGCGATAGCCGAACGTTCCGGCGCTGCTCTTGAGCGAGTGCGCTTCGCGTCCGATTCTGGTTCGCTCCGTCTCGATCGAAAGCTCTCGCAGGAGTTTAAGCCGGGCTTCGGTCTCGAGGGCGAACACTCCATGGATCTCGGCGGCCGCCTCTTCGCCGATCTCCCGGGCCAGTTCGCGGAAGACTTCGCGATCAAGCATTGAAACCGGATCGGCGGGCACGGCCCGGTTCGGCGCCAGCGGCGGCGCCCGGTGTTCGGCGAGCGTTTCCGTCTCCGCCGGCAATACCCGCAATATCGCCTCCACCATGGCTTTCTTGCGCGCAGGCTTGACGACAAAATCGTTCATCCCGGCTTCGCGGCAGGCTTCGATGTCCTCCGGAAAGGCGTTGGCGGTGAACGCGATGACGGGCACCGCGGCCTGCTTCTCACCGCGCGATCGAATGACGCGCGTCGCCTGCAGGCCGTCCATTTCCGGCATCCGGACGTCCATCAGGATGATGTCGTAGTTGAAGCGGTTGGCGGCGGTGACCGCCTCGGCGCCGTCGCACGCCGTATCGGTCTGGATATCGAAATCCTTCAGCATCCTGACCGCCACCAGGCGGTTGGTCGGATTGTCGTCGACGATCAGCGCACGCAGCGGCCGGCCGAAGGCGGCGATCCTGGCGCTCAACGCCGCGTAGGCGATCTGATCGTTCTGCTCCGGCGCAGCCACGTTCTCCGCCACCGGCAGCGTCAGCCTGAAGCTGAAGGTAGAGCCTTGTCCCAGCGTCGACGCCACCTCGATCTCACCGCCCATTTGTTCGACCAGGCGTTTGCAGATCGCAAGCCCGAGCCCCGAGCCGCCGAAGCGGCGGTTGATCGAGTTGTCGGCTTGCACGAAATTGACGAACAGCGAGCCGATTTTGTCCTTCGCAATTCCCGTTCCGGTATCGGCGACGGCCCACTCGACGGTCGCTTGTCGGTCGTTGAGCGAGATGCAGCGCGTCGACACGACGATCTCGCCTTTGGCGGTGAACTTCACCGCGTTGGAAACCAGGTTGAGCAGGATCTGGCGAATGCGGCCGGCGTCGCCGACCATCGCCGGCGGCAGGGTCGCGTCGCAAACGGTCTTCACCGCCAAATCCTTTGCAGCAGCGCGCGGGCCGATGACGCTGAGCGTATTGTGCACCAAGGCTTCCGCGGAAAACGCGATGTGCTCCAGCGATAACTGGCCAGACTCCAGCTTGGAAAAATCCAGGATGTCGTTGAGGATCTCCAGCAGGCTGTCGCCGGCATTGTGGATCGCCAGCACGAAGCGCCGCTGCTCGTTGTCCAGGCTGGTCTCGAGCAACGTCGTGGACAGCCCGAGCACCGCGTTCATCGGGGTGCGGATCTCGTGACTCATCATGGCGACGAAGGTCGATTTGGCCGCGTTGGCCGCCTCCGCGGCCTGGATCAGGTGCTCGTGCCGCTTCCACCACCGCGCGAGCATCGAGGCAGCGACCAGCACCACGATCGTGCTGATCAGCGACATGGCGCTGAGAAGCATGGCCATGTCGCGCCAGCTGCGCAGCGCGCTGTCTTCGTTCTGGGAAACCACGACAAACGCCGGATAGTTCGGCAACATCCGCGCGGCGCGAAGCCGCACGCGGTGGTCAGGACCGCCGACCTCGCGGAGGATGCCTCCGGCGGCAAGGGCGCGCTGTCCGCCGCCCGAGGGGGGGTTGCCGATTTCCTCGGTGTGCGGGAAGTGCGCGAGCAGCGTGCCGTCTTCGCGGACCAGCGAGATCGTGGTGTCGAGTCCGAGCGACGTGGAGCCGAAGAAGTTTTCCAGATACTGCAGCGACAGCGCGCCGAGCAGCATTCCCATGAATTCGCCGTTCGGATTGTTCAGGCACCGCGCGATGTAGATGTTCCAGGTGCCGCTGCCGCGATTTTGCACCGGCGTGCTGATGAAGCTTTCCAGACTGGGACCGGCCTTCAGAGCCTTGTAGTAGTCGCGATCGGATATATTGACGTCGGGAATCGGCCAGTAGCGCGAGAAGTTGAGCAGCTTGCCGTCGGCGTCGATCACCGTCACCGCGTCGACCTGGGGCAAACCGGCGATTTTCTCCTTCAGCAGGAAATGGGTTTCCCGATCGGAGGTCAATCGCCGGTAGGAGACGCCGTCCGTGACGCCCTTGCGGGCGAGATAATCGCCGACGCTCGACAATACGAGGTCGAGTGACTTGAACGATCGGTCCGCATTCTCGGCCAGCGTGAGGCTGTAGCGGGCGAGATTGGCTTCGGCGGTCTGCAGCGTGTTCTCGCGCAGATTGTGCAGGAAGATCAGGTCGGTGCCGACGATGCTGCAGATCAGCGCCAGGGTAATGACGCCGAGAGCACCGAGTGAGCGTCGGGAGCGGGGCATCTACGCTACCAGCCGACCGGCGTTGCGAGCTTCTGCCTCTTGGTATCGTTGGCGATCTGCATCAGGGCGTTGCGCAGGACCGCGAGATTGATCGGCTTCGGGATCGGCGGGCAGAGATTGAGGTCGAGGAAGTTTCCGATCTTGATCGTCTCCTCGCGGGCTTCGTCTCCCGAGCCGCTGACGACGACGATGGGCGTGCGGCATTTCATCTCTGCCAGCAGCTTCAAGACCTCGACGCCGGATTCCTCGCCCAGCGACAGGTCCAGCGTGATGCAGTCGAAGCTCCGCTCGCGCAGCAATCTGACGGCTTCGCCGACGGAGTTAGCGCCCGTGGTCGTAAAGCCGGCTTGCGAGGCGATCTTGCTGACGATCGACAAATGGAGGCTGGTGTCCTCGATGACGAGCAATTCGTTGCGCATCTTGCTGCTTCCATTCCGGATTTCGCGCCCCGTCCGCATCCGCGGCGCAAACCACCCCCACTCTTCTAGAAGCGAGCCTCTACCCCGGCGTAAAGATCGCGTCCCGTAGAAATACTGACAGGGCTCCGCCACGCTGCACGGCGGTTCTGCGACGAAGATGGAAAGGAACCGACAGACGAGCGGATCGCGGCGACTCCGGCAGGGATCACTCCGCAGCGAGCGCCGGCGCCCAATGGACCGTGCGATTCCGTCCCGCCGCCTTGGCCTGATACAGCGCCTGATCGGCGGCGCGCAACAGGACGTCGAGGCCGGACATGCCATCGGTGGCCGCGGCGATGCCGATGCTTATCGTTACCTTGAATTGGGCCTTGTGCGCGGTCAGCGTGTGATTGGCGACCCTTTCGCGAATACGCTCCGCCAGGATCGTGGCCTGCGCCTGATCGGTCTCCGGCAGCATGATCGCAAACTCTTCTCCTCCGAGCCGGCCGGCGAAGTCCTCGCCGCGTTTGCCTTCGCGGCAGGCCGCAGCGATCGACACGATCGCCTCATCGCCAACCGCATGTCCATAGCGGTCGTTGACGTCCTTGAAATGATCGATGTCGATCATCAGCACCGACAGCGGCCGTCGATGCCGCCGTGACCGGCTCCATTCCGCTTCCGCCAAAGCGAGGAAATGCCGCCGATTGTACAGGTTGGTCATGGAATCGATGGTTGCCAGCTTTTCCAGTTGCTGGGCGTTACGGATGAGATCCGTCACGTCGCAATATGTGAACATCCGGCTGCCATTCGGCAATTTGGCGCAATGCACCCGGATATGCCGGCCATCCGGAATTCGCACGTCGCGCGCGCTGGTGTCCGAGATATGTGCTGCGGCGTCCTGCTCGGAGAAGAACTCGCAGAGCTGTCCCGGCGCCACCACCGCGTCCTGGCCGGCATTCAGGGCCTTGGCGATCATGCGCGGATATGCCGGATGCGCCGCGGCCTGTTGCTCCGTGACGCCCCAATATTCGCGCATCTTCCTGTTGAGGAACTGCGCGTTGAGATCGGCATCGAGCAGCAGGACGCCATCCTGAATATTGTCGAGGGCGCTGCGCAGCACTTCCAGTTCGTCCGCGTGCCGAACGATGTCGGTGACCAGCGTGTAGGTGAGCAGCCGGCCGCCGTTCGGGAGAACCGTGCATTGCACCCGGATCACCTCGCCGTTCGACCGGCGCAGGTCGATCGGCGTGGTGTCGCCGGCCTGGACCAGACGTATCCGTTGCGCGATGAACGCGTCGAGGTCGGCCGGCTCTGTCTCATAGGCGTTATTGTCGCGGCAATAATATAACAAGGCAACGAACGCAGGCTTGCTGTCGGCCAGCGCGTCGGGCACGTTCCACATCCTGCGAAACGCGCGATTGATGAATTGGGCACGCAGGTCGTGTCCCAGCAGCAGCACGCCGTTCTGGATCTCGTCCAGCGCCGCTCGCAGGGCCAGCATCTGCCCGCTAAAGGTCGGATTGCTTCTACGCTCGGGATGGTCCGGCGCAACATACGCCTCCTCCCTGACGGCGTCTGGCTGCTCGAATTCGAGCCCGAGTTCCTTGCCGGATTGCCAGACCAATTTGCAGGGCCGCGGCGCACCGTGGCCCGATATCAGAAGATGAAAGTGTTCCGGAATTCCGATCTGACTTTCCACCTGGACCGTCGCGCCGCGGTCGGAAATCCTGCACACGACGCAGTCGATGACCGACTGGCCGTAATTGCAGACAACCTTGCCCGGCAGCAGGGTACGGCCGTGATGGTTGAATTCCCTCTCTGGCATGGGCAGCACCTTTTGGAACAGTGTCGCCGCCTTGATACGAGCGCTGGCCGATGGGACCTGAACGAACGTGCGTCTGCCAAAAGGGATTGCGAGCCTTCAGCGGCTTATATCGGCGATGTCCGCTAGTCGGCGGATCCCGGGAACACCGCTTCCATCTTCGTCTTCAGCGTCGCGGCGTTGAACGGCTTGACGATGTAGTTGCTGACGCCGGCCTTCTTCGCGGCGATGACGTTTTCGGTCTTCGACTCCGCCGTGATCATGATGAACGGTGTCTGCGAAAGTTCGGGGCTGGCGCGGACTTCCCTGAGCAAATCGTACCCGGTCATCGGCTCCATGTTCCAGTCGGAGATCACCAGGCCGTATTTCCTGCCCTGCATCTTGGCGAGCGCGGCCGAACCGTCGCTGGCATCGTCCACGTTCTCGAACCCGATCTGCTTGAGCAGGTTGCGGATGATCCGGATCATGGTGTTGTAGTCATCGACCACCAGGATCGGCATCGACAAATCAAAGGCCATGTCTCTACTCCGCAGCGTTCGCAATTTTGCCTGGCACGGGTGCGGGTTTCCCAGCATTCGAAAAATTTTCGACGCTTTTTCGAAATTGCACTCGTCAGCATCGTGACAAGTATCAGCGGTCATTGAACAGCGCGTTAATTCCGCGCGGAATAAATCTGCCGGCGGCAGCGTGGGAGACCGTAGTTATACGGGTACGATCAGGCGAAGCCGTCTGCCGGCCGCCGGCGACGATGGCTCACGCGAGGCAGCGGGGCCGCAGCAGCCTGTTATACTGCGCCTTGACCGTTGCGTAGCATTCGCACGAGGTCTTGGTGAGACCTTCGATGTTGAGAATTTCGATGCGCCCGCGGCTGTAGTGGATAAAATTGGCCTGCTGCAGCGTGTTGGCTACCAGCGAAACGCTGTTTCTCCGCGCGCCGATCATTTGCGCCATCGCTTCCTGGGTCAGAACGAGCTTGGCGCCGCCGGACAGATCGTGGGTGTGCAGCAGACATCGCGCCAGCCGGGATTCCACCGTGTGGGCGGCGTTGCATCCGGCGGTCTGCTGGATCTGCGCATAGACCGCAAGGCCGTGGCGAACGAGCGTCGCCCGAAATGTCGCGCTTTGATCGGCGGCGGCGCGGAGGCGATCGACGTCGAGCGTCGAGGCGATGCCGGGAACCATCACCACCGCACTGTTCAGCGCAGTCGGGTCGCCGAGAGCGGAGAACGAGCCGAACACGCTGTCGCGTCCGATCATCGCTATCTGGACGTTCTCTCCCTTCGCAAGTTTCACGACAAGGGAGATCACGCCTCTGTGCGGCAGGTAAGCGCGCTTGAGCGTTTCACCCACTTCGACCAGCATGCTTTCCTGAACCAGATCCACGGTTCGCAGATGCGGACGGATCAATTCGAAATCATCGGCGCAGAGCGCCGACAAGAATCCGTTGGGCGAACGAGGGGCTGAGTCCAAAGAAACCTCCTCAAGGGAGCACAACCGGTCTCCGATACCGTTGCCGCTATGCACGGTATTTGACATAAAGCATGAGCCCTACACGCATCATTGGCAAGAAAAATTGGCATAAGGGTGCATTCTCCCTGCACCGCGTCTTCGCGCGGCGCATCGTCGCGTAGACGACGAGGTGCTGCGGCCTTCCGTGCAGGGGCCTCAATACGAAATCTTCGAGCAGCGTTGATGATGTGCTTTGACGTTGGCACAGCATTCGCAGGCCGTCTCTCTCAGACCGCCAGCGTTGGTAATATCGATGTAACCCCGGCTGTAACGCATAATTTCTGCCCGCCGCAGCGCATGGGCGACGATCGATATAGCGTTGCGTTGCACGCCGATCAGTGGGCCAGAGATTCCTGAGTCAGCGGCAAGGTTTCGCCGCCGCAGAGATCGCGTGCACGCAACAGCCAGCGTGACAGGCGTGCTTCGACCGAGTGCGATGTGTTGCATGCGGCGGATTGCTGCGCCATCGCGAGCAGCGCTTGCTCATGCTGCGCCACCTTGGCACGGAAAGTGACGCTTCGATTGGCCGCTGCACGAAAATCCGCAGCGGAAGGAACCCGTGATGCGCCGCATGTTAGTCATGTTAGTTGATCCGCACATCTGTCTCGTCATTCGCGCTCGGCTCCAGCGGTACGGCTTTAGGGTTTCGATCGCAGATGGCGCCGTCAACGGTTTCGCCGCCCTCGACCACGGGACGTTCGATTTGATGGTCATCGACATTTTCATGCCGCACATGCGCGGATTCGAGTCGATCAGGATATTTCGCGAGCGCGCGCCGACGACCCCGCTGATTGCGGCGTCCGGTTACGCCTTTCGGGAAACTCAATTCGTCCGCGCCCGATTTCCTGCGGATGGCGCTCGAGCTCGGCGGGTAGCGCTGTCTGCGCAAACCGTTCACGCCGGTCGCGCTGCTGACCGTGATCAACGAATGTCTTTCGGGAAATCCCGCCCCGCGTTCCAAGCGTCGTTCCGCCCAGATAGCGAGCTCCGGCGGTTGCGGCCGGAACAGGCGATGTCAGGATTGCTGTATGATGCTTCAGAGCTATTCGCGGCGAGGGCCGTGCAGCGTCGGAATGTCAGGCGCAAAGGATGGCGATCGTCGGCCATCTCATCGGCGGCGTTGTTCACCACCTCAATAACCTGACCTCCGGCTATTCGGAGAACGCCACGATCCACGATGGCGATCGCGGGGCTGGCGAGCTCCTGCTCGCCAAGCCATATCGCAAAGTCGATCTGGCCAGGATGATCCGCACCGTGATCGCGGGCCGAAACAAAGCAGATTCCGATACACACAACGTTGTCGCGCGCTGCTGAAATGAAGCCAGCGCGGCGACGCGTTGCAGGGGTTGTCGCGCAGATGCGCTGGCGCGATTACAGCGCAAATTTGCTCGATTTCTTTCAGTCCGCTTAATTTCTCGGTACTTGTACGGGGATTCACACGCAGCAGCGATGTATTTCTGGGTATTTGTACGGAGCGCCAATTTAACGAACGGGTAGCCTGGACGGAACAGGGTGATACGTCGCCGCCTGAAACGTGCGGCGTCGCGTCAATAGTGTTCATCCAGAAGGGTATCCAAATGTCCAGTATCGTTCTTTCAGCGTCGGTTCGTCAGAACCTGCTCTCGCTTCAGTCGACCGCCGACCTCCTTGCCACCACGCAGAACCGTCTTTCGACGGGCAAGAAGGTGAACTCGGCCCTCGACAACCCGACCAACTTCTTCACCGCGCAGGGCCTCGATAACCGCGCCAGCGACATCAGCAACCTGCTCGACGGCATCGGCAACGGCGTGCAGGTTCTGCAGGCGGCCAACACCGGTATCACCTCGCTGCAGTCGCTCGTCGACAGCGCGAAGTCGATCGCCAACCAGGCGCTGCAGACCACTGTCGGCTATTCCACCAAGTCGAATGTCTCGGCCACGATCGCGGGTGCGACCTCGAGCGATCTGCGCGGCACCACGACCTACACCAGCGCATCGGCGATCAGCAACGTCGTCGCCAACGGCACCGCCGGTGGCGCTTCCCCGATCACGGGTGCAACCACGCTCGGCGGCGTTGCCGCTGCGCTGGTCGGCACCGCCTCAACGGCGGGCAACGGAGTTGCCGCACTTGCGAGCACGCTGCTGCTGACCGGAACAGCCTCTGCAACGGATCTTACCGCCGCTGCGGCGCCAAAGGATGGCGACGTTCTGGTCGTCAACGGCAAGACCATCACCTTCAAGGCGGGCGCTGCCCCGGCAGCGGCGGCGGTTCCCACTGGATCCGGCGTTAGCGGCAACATCGTCACCGATGGAAGCGGCAACTCGAGCGTCTATTTGGGCGCCGGCACGCTTGCGGATGTGCTCCAGGCAGTCGATCTCGCCAGCGGCGTTGCCAAGACCGTCAACACCGCGGGAACAGCGGTGATCACCGGCTCGACCAGCGCCATCGCCGGCGGCATTCTGACGCTCAACACCTCGACCGGCGCCGATCTCAGCATCACCGGCAAGGCCGATCTGCTGAAGGAG
>JBGPSI010000032.1:0-32338 GCA_041490045.1 Bradyrhizobium sp. | reverse complement strand
CTCTCGCGCAGTTCGTCGTCGCTGATCCTGAGCTCGCTGACCTTCGGCATGGCCGAGGGATCCTTGATGCCCGCGATCTGCCGGTTGCGCCAGTCCTCAAGCGCCTTCGGCGCCGTGGTGTAATGGCCGTGTACGTCGATGATCACTTAAACTCTCCTTCCGCGGCCGACACGTTCGTTCTTTGGTACCGCCGCTTCCTTGCGTTTCCCAAATTCCAGTTTCTATTTCGCCGCCGCATCGAGTCTCGATTTCGGCGCCCAGACCGATCCGGGGATCATGACCTCGCCGCGCATCAACAGCCGCGCGGTGCGCAGCAGGGCGGCGCGGGTCACGTTCTGCGGATTGGCCGGATCGACCTCGATCTCGACGCTGAACTCGCCGGTCGGATGTTCGACCGATATTTTCTTGACGCTGCCTGCTGGCACCGAAGCAATGCCCTGCGTGATCGAGCCGTCGAGCACGCAGGCTGTTGCCACCGTCACCGCCGCCAGCACGCCGATCGCGTCGTGGCAGACATGCGGGATGAAGCTGCGGGTCGAGATGCTGCCGCCGGCGCGGGGCGCCGATATCAGCGTCATCTTCGGGTAGTTCTTGGCGGTGACGTCGCCGAGTTTCATCGCGTGACCGCAGGCGATCCGCAGCCGCTCGATCCGCGTCTTCAGCTCGGTGTCGGCATTCATCTGGTCGACGCTCTCGTAGCCGGTGCGACCGACGTCGCTGGCCTTGAACATCACCAGCGGCATGCCGTTGTCGATGCAGGTCACCTCGATGCCATCGATGGTGTCGCGGACATTGCCGGTCGGAAGCAGCCCCGGCGCGACCGAGCCAGCGGTATCGAGGAAGTTGACCGTGATCGGCGCCGACGTCCCCGGCGCGCCGTCGATACGCGCATTGCCTTCATACTCGACATGGCCGTTCGGCGTCAGCACCGTGATGTCGCATTGCATGTCGGTGTTGAGCGTCAGCACGCGCAGTGTGGTGGTGTCGCCCTGCGGCCTGACCATGCCGGTCTCGAGCGCGAACGGCACCACGCCGGCAAGCATGTTGCCGCAATTGGGCGTGGTGTCGACGGTGTCCTTGTCGGGCTGCAACTGGGCAAACAGGAAATCGAGGTCGACGCCAGGCTTGCTGCTTTTGGACACGATGCCGACCTTGGAGGTCAGCGGATGCGCACCGCCGAGACCGTCGATCTGGCGCTTGTCGGGGGAACCCATCACCGACAGCAGCACCTTGTCGCGCGTCGGCAAGTCGGAGGGCAAATCGCTGGCCTTGAAGAACGGCCCTCGCGAAGTGCCTCCACGCATGAAAAGACAGGGGATCGCGGTTTGCATCGGATTCTCGCTCACATCTGGAATGGCAAGGCTATACTCGCCGGCCGGTCTATCCGCCGATGCCGCGCCCCCACGTCGGCTCTTGCCGGTTGGCTCGGTTCGAAGCTTATGCCCACAACCCTCATGACTCAACGCTCACGCTAGTCGGACTCGGCGCTAGAATTTGAACAGGCGCACGGGATTGTCGACCAGCAGCTTTTGCCGGGTCGCAGGCTCCGGCGCATACAGCGGAATGAGATCGACCAGATCGCCGTCATTCGGCATGATCTTGACGTTCGGGTGCGGCCAGTCGGTTCCCCAGATCACGCGGTCCGGCGCGTTGTCGATCAGGCTTTTCGCGAATGGGACCGAGTCGTGGAACGGAGGCCCGCCTGCCGAGGCACGCTCGAGCCCGGTGATCTTGACCCAGCATTTCTCGTCCTTCTTCTGAAGGTCGAGCAGCGCCTTGAATTCGGGATCATCGAGGCCCTTGGCGGCCGCGATCGTGCCCATGTGATCGATGACATAGGTGGTCGGCAGTGCCGTCAGGATCGGCATGAACTCGCGGATGCTTCCGGGCTCGAGATAGACGTCGACATGCCAGCCGATCGCGGCGGCCCTGTCCACCAGCCGCTTGAATACGTTCATGTCGCCGACGCCGCCCAGCCGCTTGAGGAAGGCAAAGCGACAACCCCGGATGCCGGCCTTGTCCAGCGCGGCAAGATCGGCGTCCGACATCGCATCATTGATATTCGCGATGCCCTTATAATTGCCGCCACTCTGCGCGATCGCGTCCGTCACGACGCGATTGTCGAACCCGTGCAGGGTTGCATTGACGATAACCGCGCGGTGCACGCCGATCTTCTCATGCAGGGCACGAAACATCGGCAGCGGCGCATCGGGAGGCGTATAGGGCCGCTTCGGCGAGAATGGATAGTCGGCGGCGGGGCCGAAAATATGGGTATGCGTATCGATGGTGCCCGCAGGCACCTTGAAGGCCGGCGTCTTCGTATTGTGGTCCGGGCCGGGAATGGTGGGAATTGGCTTGGCTTCGGGAGCCGGATTCTCCGCACCCAGCGACTGGTTCGCGGCAAGCGTCGATACGGCGCCGAGCCATGCGGCCCCCCTGAGAAAGGTGCGTCTAAGCATGCCGGCGCGCTCCCATTTTTTATCCGGTTCTGTACCGGAATAATTGGACCCGACTGGGTCGAGTTCCCCGGACTGACGGTCGTCTCGCTTCCTGAGGATCGGCCGGGTCGGGTGACTGCTGCCGCGAGTCAGGCGAGCCCGGATGGAGGTACTTTGGCCAGCCGGCCTCCCTTCCGCCAGCGCCGCGCCCCTATATCAGCTATCGCAATTTGGCATAACTCGCGGGTGCCAACTATGCCGAAAATGATCAGACGGGAAGCTCGTGCACCAGCGCGGTCAACAGCCGCATGGTGTGCTGGGTCAGCGGCGTGGGACGCCGGTGCGCCGAGATCGCCAGGCAAAGCACGCTGACCGGCGTCGGGTCCACCAGCCGGCGTGTCACCAGTTCGCCCGAGCGCGCCGATGCGGCCACGCCGCTGGCGGTCAGCACCGCGTAACCGTAGCCGGCGCAGACCAGATCGATGATGGACGGCACGCTCGACACCTCCCAGGCGATATCGAGCTTGATGCCGGCGAGCGCCGCCTGGGTATCCAGCAGCCGGCGCATGGCGTGTACCCGCTCCGGAACGATCAGGGGATAATGCGACAATTCCTTCATCGGCAGCGGCGGCAGCGCGGCCCGCTTTCGTTTGCCCTTTGGAGCATGCCCCACCAATCCGAGCTGCTCCTGAAGCAGCGGCGTGATCTCGAGCCCCGGCTGCGCTTCGGGGTTGTGGACCAGACCGATGTCGATGCGTCCGGTCGTCACCCATTCGACGATATGGGTCGACAAGCCCTCGACGATCGCCAGCCTCGCGGCGGGCAGCTCCTTCTTGAAACGGTCGATCAGCGGAAGCGTGAGCTGACGGCCCATGCTCGGCGGCAGCCCTATCGTCACCCGCCCGATCGGCTCGTTACGGCTAGCGCCGAGGTCCTCGCGTGCGTGCGCCATCAGCTGCAAGACAGCCACGCTGTGGTCGAACAACCGCTTGCCTGCATCGGTAAGCGCGACGCCCCGGCCGTTGCGCAGGAACAGTTGCTGGTGCAGCTCGGTCTCCAGGCTGCGCACTTGCCGGCTCAGCGCCGGCTGCGCGATGTCGAGCACAACCGCGGCCTTGCTGAAGCTGCCGAGCTCGGCCACCTGCACGAAGTATTCGAGCTGTTTGAGGTTCATGGAGCGGCCAGATCAGGACGAAACCGAGCTTAAGTCAACGCCCTCGAGCCGGGACCTATCGCCGCTATTGCTTCGCAATCCCCGCCTTCTCGATGACCTTTTGCCACTTGTCGATATCGGACTTCAGCCTGGCCGAAATCTCCTCGGGCGTGGAGGCCCTGGCCTCGATACCGAGTTCGAGCAACCGCTTCTTCACCTCGGGTTCGGCAAGTATTTCCTGCAGCGCCTGATTGAGCGTCTTGATGATTTCGGGTGGCGTACCGGCTGGAGCGAACAGCGCGTTCCAGGAGACGACGTCGTAATTGGCGACGCCTGATTCCTGCAAGGTGGGAATATCCGGCGTGCTTTCGGAGCGAACCGGCCCCGACGACCCCAGCGCCCGGATTTTCCCTTCGGCGAGATTGCCCTTCATCGACGAGTAGCTGTCGATCATCAGAGCGATGTTGCCCTGCATGGTGGACACCAGCAGTTCCGGCGTGCCCCGATAGGGAATGATGGTGAAATCGATGCCGGCCGCGGTCTTGAACAGCTCCGCCGACAGGTTCTGCGTGCTGCCGATATTGATGGTCCCGACATTGAGCGTACCGGGCTTTGCCTTGGCGGCGGCGATGAAGTCCGCGAGCGTCTTGAATGGCGATTCCGCGCTGGTCGAGAAGACGAAATCGAAATAGCCGAGGCTCGAGATCGGAGCGAAGGCTTTCAGGGGATCGTAGGGCAAATGGCTGAACAAGGAGACGCTGATCGCGGTTCCATTGGACAGCAGCGCCAGCGTATACCCATCAGGCGCAGAGGAGATCACGGTTCGGGCCGCGGCGATACCGCCGGCGCCGGGCTGGTTCTCGATGTAAAAGCGCTCCCCGAGCTTGTTGCCAAGCCTGTCCGCAATGACGCGCGCGGTAATGTCGGCGACGCCGCCCGCCGCGAACGGCAGCACGATGCGCACCGGTTTGCTCGGATATTTGGTCTCGGCGCCGGCCGGGCGCTGAGGCAGAGCCAGCCCCAACAGCACGAGGGCGGTGAGAAACACCCGGGCCAGGGTACGGGAGCCGGCGCGACCAGAGACTTTCGTGGGCATTTTGCAAGATCCGCTGCGATGGTAGCCAGCCCGGCTTTTAGCCGCCAGCGGCTACTCACCACAATGGCTTATTGATAGGCCGCCACGATATCCGACACGGCCCGCTCGAGCTGCTTTGCGGTGGCACACTGGCGCACGACGCTGCAGAAAGTTGCATAGCGCGGCATCTCGGAATCGCCCCAGCCCCAGGCCATCCGTCCTTCGGGGTTGAGCCAGACCAGCCGCTTGGACCGCTCTGAAATGGTGCGAAGGATGTCGGCGCGCGGATCGAGGTTGTTGGTGCGGGCGTCGCCGAGCACGATCACCGTCGTCTTCGGCGTCACCGTATTGATGAAATCCTTCTCGAAATCCACCAGCGAGCCGCCGTAGTCGGACGAGCCGAATCCGACCTTCGACATGATCTCGCTCATGGCCTCTTCCGGCGTCTTCTTGTCGAGGATGTCGCTGACTTCGATCAGATGGCCGGAAAAGGCGAACGAGCGCACGTCGTCCACCACCTCGTGCAGGCTGTGGATCAACAGCAGGAAGAAATCGGACACCTGCGCCACCGAGCCCGAGACGTCGCAGAGCGCCACGATCTTGGGCCGGTCGCGATGCCGGCGTTTCCACGAGATCAGGAACGGAACACTGCCCCAGGCGGCGTTGCGCCGCAGCGTTCGCCGGAGATCGAGATGGCCGCGCCGCTGGCGCTTGCGGGGCTTGCTGTAACGCTCGCGCAGGCGCCGCGCGATGGCGCGGATCAGCGCCTTCATCTGCTCGACCTGCCGGCGTTCGAGCCGGGCGAGCGGCGCGTTGCGCAGGATTTCATGGCGCAAATTCTCGCTCTCCTCGCGCCCGTAAAGCAAAAGCGCCTGATTGACGACGTCGCGCACATTTTCGCGCAACGCCTCCAGCGCCGCCGCGAGCCGCTCGGCATCCGCCGGATTGCTCGCCGTCAGCGCATCCAGATCATCACGCAGCCGCTCGATCCCGAGTTGCTCGAGAATCCGGGTCGAGAAGATGCCGCGCTGGGTGAAATAGCGGATGTCGGACAGCGCAGCGGCATTCGCAGCAGCGGCCATCGCGGCCGCAATCGCGTTGCGATCTCGCGACAGCAGCATCTGCGCCAGTTCGCCAAGCTCCGGCGAGGGCGCGCCAGCGTCACCGCCCTGCTCCGATTCGCTTGGGCTCGTATCCGCACTGTTGTTTTCGGCGGCGTCTTCCGGCGCGGTTTCTTCCTTCACTTCCGGCTGGCTGAAGAACAGGTCAAAGCAATCGCCGAGCGCCTGCTTTTCTTCCTCGCTCTTGGCGAGCGTCAGCAGCAGCGTGTCGCGCAGAATGGCGCGGTCGGCGAATCCGACATCGGCCACCGCCTTCATGGCATCGATGCTTTCCGCGGGCGATACCCGAACGCCGGCGCCGCGAGCCGCCCGGAAGAAGCGATGCAGTTCCTGGCGCATCAGCCGAACACGCCCTGCCGGCCGGCCCTGGCGACGAAGGTCGTCACCTGCAGCAGCGTGGTCTCGATGTCGGCCTCGTATTTCAGGAGCACATTGAGCGTGTCCTTGACGGTTTCATGGTCCAGTTCGGAAGCCTGCAGCAGCACCAGCACCCGCGCCCAATCGATGGTCTCGCTGACCGAAGGCAGTTTCTTCAGGTCGAGCGCGCGGACCTGGTTGATGAAGCCGACGAGCTGCGTGCGCAGGGTCTGCGAGATTCCGGGCACCCGGCTTTCGACGATCCGCTCCTCCAGTTTCTGCTCGGGGAAGCCGATATGCAGATGCAGGCAGCGGCGCTTGAGCGCGTCGGAGAGGTCGCGCTCGCCGTTGGAGGTCAGGATCACGATCGGCTTCACGCTCGCCACGACGGTTCCGAGTTCGGGAATGCTGACCTGGTAGTCCGACAGGATTTCGAGCAGCAGCGATTCGAATTCGGCGTCCGACTTGTCGATCTCGTCGACCAGCAGCACGCAGCCTTTCGGCTGCTCCAGGGCCTGCAGCAAGGGACGCGGCTCGACGAATTCCTTGGAGAAGAACACGTCGCCGAAATCGTGCAATTTGGCGAGCGCTGCGGCCAGCGTGTCGGCACCGCCGAGCACTTCGCCGAGCTTGTCCTTCAGTATCTGGGTGTAGAGCAGTTGCTTGGCGTACTTCCACTCATACAGCGCCTTGGCCTCGTCGAGCCCCTCATAGCACTGCATGCGGATCATCCTGAGCCCGCGCCACGCCGCCAGCGCCTTGGCGAGTTCGGTCTTGCCGACGCCCGCCGGGCCTTCCACCAGAATGGGCTTCTCGATCCGCTCGGCGAGATAGATCGCTGTCGCGATCTGCTTGCTGGCGATATACCCGGCCGACGCCAGCCCGTTTGTGACGGCCTCGATCGAATCCGCCGGTAGAGTATTGTGGGTCACTGTTTCACGCTCCATAGGGAATTTCCAAGCCGGGCCTGCCGCACCTTGCGGGGCTCCCGCGCGACCGAGGACAACAGGTCGTAGGCGGCGAGTGCCCGGGCAATCGCTTCGTCAGCGGGCGCGCCCTGCGCCAGCAGTTCGCGGATTTCATCGACGATCTGCCGCGCCAGAAGCCGCACACCGATCACCCGCGCCGGCAGATCCGGCCCATCGCCATCGAGCGCGGCCACCGCGAGCTGGCTTGCCGCCTGCACCAGCGATACCAGACCCGCGATACGGCCGAGCCGCAAGGCATTGTCTTCCGATTGCTCGATACGCGCAGCGGATTTTTCCAGCAGCCAGCCGAGCAGCCCCGAGATGTTGGCGGTGCCGACGGTGTCCTCGGCATCCCGAAACGGCAACGCCATCGCCGGATAGGCGTCAGCCATATCGCCGATCCGCGCCGTCGCCGGCACTTCGCACCCGTCGAGTTCGAGTTCGCAATGCGTCGCCGGCGCGAGCACGTCCATCGCCGGCATCGGCTTGACGACAAGGCCTTTTGTCCCTTTCGGGATCAGAAACAGCCCGTATCGTTTGCGTCCCTGCTCGATCGCGGTCACCGCCAATACCAGAAACACATCCGCGACCGGGCCATTGGTGACCCAGGCCTTGCGGCCGCGCACGACATAGCCTGTGCCATCCGGTTCGGCCGAGGTCTGCAGGTTTTTCGGATGCGCCCCCGCGCCGGGCTCGGAGATCGCAATCACGGCGCAGACCTCGCCGGCCGCCACGCGCGGAAGCCATGCGACGCGCTGATGCTCGTTGGCAAAACCTCCGATGAAAAACCGTGCCACCATCTGCCGCCCGGCAAACGCGCTCGCCAGCCCGGGCAGTCCGGTTTTCGCGGCAATCGCCTGCTCGGCGGCCGCGATGGCGCGATAGCTGTCGAGGTCCGCGCCCGCCCCTCGCAGGCCGATCTGGAACAGGCCGGCCTTCGCCATCCGCCCGAACGGATTGGACAGGACGTCGCCTTTCGCGATCGACCACCAATCGTCGATACGTCGGGCGATTTCGGGGCTCGAATCCTGCGGCATTTATTGAACGATCCGGATTTCGACGCGCACCCTTCGTGACGTCGAGACGCTTTTAGAGCACGGCGAAGCCCGTCGCGAGGTTATTTTGCGGCGCCGCGCGAGCCCTATACGCGCGCCCCGGGCTCCCCTCCGCCTTGCAACCCTACCAGGCATCGATGCAGGGCCGCTTGCGGTGGCGGCGCGGCTCAGGCTTGGGCACCGATTGCAGGCCGGCCATGATCCAGCGGCGGGTATCGGCCGGATCAATCACCTCGTCGATCTCCAGCACGGAGGCGATCGAGACCGCCTTGCCGTTGGCATAAAGCTCGGCGACCTTCGCCTTGTAATAGTTCTCGCGCTCGACGGGATCGGCGATCGCTTCCATCTCCTTGCGGAAGCCAAGCCGGACATAGCCCTCAAGTCCCATGCCGCCGAATTCGCCGGTCGGCCACGCCACGGTGAAGAAGGAGGCGTGAAAGCCGCCGCCGATCATGGATTGCGCGCCAAGGCCGTACCCCTTGCGCAGCACGATGCCAAACAGCGGCACGCTGAGGCTTGCGCCGGTCACGAACATGCGGGCGACGTGGCGCACGATCGCGGTCTTCTCGGCCTCGGGCCCCACCATGAAGCCCGGCGTGTCGCACAGCGACAGAATCGGAAGATCGAAGGCATCGCAGAGCTGCATGAAGCGCGCAGCCTTATCGCCCGCCGGCGCATCGATGGCGCCGCCGAGATGCTTTGGATTATTGGCGATTAGCCCGAACGGCTTGCCCTCGATGCGAATGAAGGCGGTGATCATTCCGACGCCGAAATCCCTGCGGATCTCGAGCACCGATCCCTCGTCGGCCAGAAGATCGATGACGGCCCGGATATCATAGACGCGCAGCCGGTTTTCCGGGATCGCCCGCCGCAGCAGGCGCTGATCCGGCGCCTTCCAGTTGGCGACTGCACCCTGGAAGTAAGACAAATATTTCTGCGCGGCGCTCGTGGCTTCGCCTTCGTCCTCGACCAGAATGTCGATGACGCCATTCGGCGCCTGAAACGTCACCGGCCCGACCTCCGCGGGATGATAAACGCCGAGGCCGCCGCCTTCGATCATCGCCGGTCCGCCCATGCCGATCGACGCATTCCTGGTGGCAATGATGACATCACAGCAGCCGAGCATCGCGGCGTTGCCCGCGAAACAATAGCCGGACACCACGCCCACCACCGGCACCAGGCCGGACAATTTTGCAAATTGCACGAAGGACGGCCCGTCGAGACCGGTCATGCCGAGCCGGTCGGTATCGCCGGGCCGGCCGCCGCCGCCTTCGGCGTAGAACACCAGCGGCATGCGCCATTGCTCGGCAAGGCCCAGCATTCGGTCGATCTTCTTGTGATTCATGTGGCCTTGCGTGCCGGCCAGCACGGTGTAGTCGTAAGCGATCACCATGCAGCGGGCATCGTCGGCGCCGAACTTGTCCGCGTTGACGGTGGCGACGCCCGTGATCAGTCCGTCGGCTGGCGTGTTCTTGATGAGGTCGTCGAGCTTGCGCCGCCGGCGCTGGGCTGCAATCGCCAGCGATCCGTATTCGATGAAGGAGCCGTGGTCGACCAGGTGGGCGACGTTTTCGCGCGCGGTTCGCTGATTGGTTTTGCGCCGCCGCTCGACCGCTGCGGGACGGCTCTCGTCGCGCGTATTGGCATGTCGCGCAATGAGCTCGGCGAGATCAGGACGGACGTGATCAAGATCGATGGCGGTCTCCTCCTCGGCCTCGTCGCCGTCGACCTCGGCGGGCTCAAGGAACAGGATCGGTTCGCCCTGCATCAGGGTCACGCCGCCTTCGGCCGCGAGCTTTGTCACTCTGCCGCCGTGCGGGGCCGTCACCAAATGCTCCATCTTCATGGATTCGAGGACCGCGATCTGCTGTCCGGGACGCACCAGATCCCCTTCCGTCACCTCGATCGCGACCACCGTGCCCTGCAGGGGCGCAGTCACCGGCTCCGATCCCACCGGGCCGGTGACGGCGGCGGCCGAAGAAGCAGCCGCCTCGCCGGCGGCGGCGCCGCCTGCGAAGAACAGCGGCCGCGCGGGCTGCTTTGCGGCACCCACCAGCGCCGCGACATGGTGATCGATGAAATCGGTCGCGATGCGGTTGGCGACGAAATCGGGATGGGCCAGCACCGCCTGAATGAAGGCAATATTGGTGGCGACGCCCGCGATGCGAAATTCACGCAAGGCCCGCGCCGCTTTCTGCACGACATCCGGCCAGCTTGCGGCAGGCGAATGCACGATGACCTTGGCAAGAAGGGAGTCGAAGGCCGCGCTGGTCTTGTAACCCGCATACCCAAACGTATCGACCCGCACGCCCGGGCCGGACGGTGGATCGAACACCGCGAGCGTCCCGCCCGTCGGCTTCGTCGTCCCCTGCTCGTCCATCACTTCCATGTTGATGCGAAGCTGCATCGCGTAGCCGCGCGGCGACGGCACCTCGGCCTGCGCCAGGCCGAGCGAGCCCAGGGCCGCGCCGGCGGCGACGGCAAGCTGCGATTTGACGAGGTCGACGCCAAGCACTTCCTCGGTCACGGTATGCTCGACCTGCAGCCGCGGATTGGCCTCGATGAAGGCAAATGCTGGCTCGCGGCCTGCTTCGCCATCGACCAGGAATTCGAACGTGCCGAGATTATCGTAATGCGCGGCGGCCGCGAGCTGCTTCGCGGCCTCGAGGATGCGCGCGCGCAAGGTTTCGCCCAGCGAAGGGCTGGGCGCGACCTCGATGAGCTTCTGGTTGCGGCGCTGGACCGTGCATTCGCGCTCCCACAAATGACTGATCGCGCCATAATGGTCGCCGATGATCTGCACCTCGATATGGCGTGCCTTGCGGATCAGGCGTTCGACATAGACCTGGTCGCTGCCGAAGGCGGCCTTGGCCTCGGATTGGCAGCGCACATAGGCTTCCTCCAGCTTCGAGGCGTCCTCGACGATACGCATGCCGCGCCCGCCGCCACCGGCCACCGCCTTGACCATGACCGCGCCGGCCGCGCCGAGCGAAGCGAAGAATGCCCTGGCCTCCTCCAGCGTGGTCGGGCCGGTGGTGCCTTCGATCACCGGCAGGCCGCAGCGTTTTGCCAGTTGCTTGGCCTTGACCTTGTCGCCAAACAATTCGAGCGCATCCGGCGAAGGTCCGACGAAGACGATCCCCTCTTCCGCGCAGCGTCGCGCCAGCGCCGCATTTTCGCTGAGAAAGCCGTAACCGGGATGCAGCGCATCGCATGCGTTCGCCTTCGCCGCCGCGATTACCGCATCGATATCGAGATAGGCGCGCGCGCCGCATCCGGGGATTTCATACGCATCATCGGCCGCGCGAACGTGCAGCGACAAGGCGTCGTCAAACGGATGGATGGCGACGGTGGCGAGCCCGCTTTCGCCGGCGGCGCGGGCGATGCGAATGGCGATCTCGCCGCGATTGGCGATCAGCAATCTATGAAAGGGCATGAATGTTTCCGAATGGTGCGCTGCCGCGAACGGTTGCACCGATGTCGGCAAACCGACAGGTGCGGTAACTCGCCGCGCACTGCGCTTCCGATCTCGACAACTCGCAAATGCGACATCACTCCCATCGCCCTTATGCCAAATGCCAGCGCGAGATTGCGTCCGGTTCAGCTTGTTGTTGCCGACCATGAAACCTTGCCCGGTTTGCGATGCAAGTGGAATTTTGTTCCGCGTCGCGGAATTGCGGATCGGCGCTTTTTCAGAAACTTTCTTTGCGTTCTTCCTTCTCCGCATTTGACGAACCAGAACGAGCCCGATCGTTGCTGCCGCAAACGTCGACTCACGTCGACTGCACGCCCTGCGGTTGTGAGCTGCGCTCGCTTGCGGCGCTATGGCGCAGGCGGGGTAATTCTTGACGATATAACGGGTTTATGTGCAGCTACGCGAAACCATAATAAGTCCCGGTGGAGGCGACATGCTGGCGGCCCGACGAGTCTTTTTCTCTTCCCTTATCCTGATTGCGTCGACCCTCCTTGCGCAAGCCGCCGATCCGGTCACGCTGCGTGTCGCCGATTCATTTCCGAAGGGCCACTATCTCGTGAAGCTGATCCTCGAACCCTGGATGGACGAGGTCAAGAAGCGCACCAACAACGCGGTCAACTTCGAACACTACCCGGCGCAGCAGCTCGGCAAGGCGGCGGATATGCTGAAGCTGACGCAAACAGGCGTGGCCGATATCGGCTACGTCGCGCCGGGCTATGTCTCCGACAAGATGCCGGTCTCCGAAGTGGCGATGCTGCCGGGAGCGTTCGAGCATTCCTGCCAGGGCACGCTCGCCTACTGGAAGCTGGCGAGGAACGGCATCATCGCCGAACAGGATTATGCGGCCAACAATATCCGGCTGCTGCTCGCGGTGAGCCTGCCGCAATATCGCATCTTCACGGTCAAGCAGCCGGTGAAGGATGTCGGCGACGTCACCGGTCTGAAATTGCGCTCCACCGGCGGCGCGCAGGACCTGACCCTGCGCGCGATCGGGGCGGTTCCCGTTCGCATGGCCGCGCCCGATGCCTATGAATCGCTTTCCCGCGGCACCATGGACGGGCTTCTGTTTCCGCTCGAGAGCGTGGTCGCCTATGGCGCCGACAAACTGGTGAAATATTCGACGGATGGTCTGGGCTTCGGCAGCTTCATCGTCGCCTATTCGATCAGCGACAACGCCTGGAAAAAGCTGTCGCCGGAAGTCCAGAAGGCCATGATCGATGTGGCGGAGGAGATCATCCCCGCTGCCTGCCAGCAGGTGCAGAAGGCTGACAACGAGACCAAGAAGTCTCTCGAGGCAGCCATTCATTTCGAAACCCTGCAACCGGACACCGGCGCAAAGTTCAAGGATCTCATGAAGGGCGTGGCGAAGACCTGGGCGGAAGGACTGGACTCGCGCGGCAAACACGGAAGCGACGCGCTTAAGGAGTTCGACGCGGCAGTTGCGGTCATTCCGGCCCAATAAACCTGTCGGGCGGCGGTCCGGCTTAACCGCGGCCTGCAACAAGAAAACTATTCTGGGGGGATCGATTTGCTCGACGGACTATTGAGGGCGCTGGGGGCCGTCGAGAAGGCGGTATCCACGATCGCCGCGATCTTCATGTTTGCGATCATGACGATCGTCTTCAGCGACGTCATCATGCGCTATGCCTTTAACCGGCCGTTCTCCTGGGCCTACGACCTCATCTCGCTCTATCTGATGGCCGGCGTGTTCTTCCTGATCCTGTCGGAAGCCTATGCCAGCCATGCCCATGTCAGCGTCGACATTCTGCAGCAGCGATTCCCGCCGGCGATGATCCGCGTGACGGAGATCGTCACCTGCCTGGTCGGCATATCCGTGTTTTCCCTGATCGCGTATCTCGGCTTGCTCCGCGCGATCGACAGCTTTCGATCGAGCGACGTCATGGCCGGCGCCATTCCATGGCCGATGTGGCCCTCGATCGGGCTGGTGCCGTTTGGAGCCGGACTCATCACGCTGCGACTCGCGCTTCATCTGATCGCTCATGTCTTGTCTCTTGCCACCGGGCGCGCCGTGATCGCTCTGCCGGCTTCGCACGCTGCCGTGGAAACCTTCGAATGATCCTGTCCCTTGTCATGGTTGTTCTGTTCGTTCTGCTGGCGATCGGAACGCCGGTCGGCTTTGCGATGGCGGGATCCGGCGTTCTCGGCCTCTACATGGTCGGCGGCATGCCCATCCTGACGGGCATTTTGCAAACCGCGCCGCTGTCCGCCGTCACCTCCTACGAATTGATCACGATCCCGATGTTCCTGCTGATGGCCGAATTCGTTCTGGTCAGCGGCATCGCCGACGACCTCTTCAAGGCCACCGCCGCCTGGGTCGGCCGGGTGCCCGGCGGCCTCGGCATGGCGACGGCTCTGGCTGGCGCCGGTTTCGGCGCGATCTGCGGCACAAGCACGGCTTCGGCGGCGACCCTGTCCGCCACCAGCCTGCCCGCCATGCTCAAGCAGGGCTACGAGCCGAGGATGGCGGCCGGCGTGGTAGCAATCTCCGGCACGCTGGCGATGCTGATTCCGCCATCGGTCGCGCTCGTCATCTACGGGCTGCTCGCGGAGGTGAATATCGGCGCGCTATTGATCGGCGGCGTGATCCCGGGGGTTCTCGTCACCATCACGATCATGGCGACCGTCTGGTTCCTCGCCTGGCAGGACCCTTCCCGCGCGCCGGCGGGCCCATCCGTCACGCTCTATGAAAAATTCCGGATGCTCAGGGTCGTCGGCCCGATGCTGCTGCTGTTCGGAATGGTGACGGGCGTGATCTATTCGGGCGTCGCCACGCCGACCGAGGCATCGGCGCTCGGGGCCTTCGGCGCGTTCTGCCTCGCAATATGGAAAGGCAAGATCAACCTGCAGAGCCTGCGCAGTTCGCTGCTGCGCGCGGCCCACGGCACCTGCATGATCGCGATGATTCTCTTGGGCGCGTCGATCTTCGGCTACTTCTTCACCTTGACCCAGGTGACGCAGAACCTGGTGGCCTTTGTGGGGGGCCTGCATGTACCGGCCTGGGTGGTGCTGACGCTGATCCTGTGCGGCTACATCGTGCTCGGCTCCTTCATGGACCAGATCGCCATCCTGGTGCTCACCGTTCCGATCGTGCTGCCGCTGATCAAATCGCTCGGCTACGATCCGCTCTGGTTCGGCGTCATCAAGATCGTCACCGCGGAGGTCGGCATGATCACGCCACCGGTCGGGCTGAATTGCTTCGTGGTGGCGCGCTATTCGGGCCGTCCCGTGAGCGAGGTATTCCACGGCGTGTTTCCGCACTTCGTCGCTCACCTGATCGCGATCGCGATCCTGGTGGCGTGGCCGCAAATCATCCTCTGGCTGCCGATCAAGATGGGTTACTGAGAAGACAAACAACAAACGGGAGAGAAACCTCATGAGTATTCCGCACGGGCGAATCGTCCTCGCCGCTGCACTGTTTTCGCTGGGCGCAAGCCCAGCTCTTTCGCAGGAAAAGATCACGCTGCGGCTCGCCGACAGCCTGCCCAACGGTCACGTCATCCACGAACTGGTGGCAAAGCCGTTCATGGAGCTCGTCACCAAGGCGACCAACGGACAGGTCACCTTCCAGCACTTTCCCGCCGAGCAGCTCGGCAAGGCCAAGGACATGGCGCAGCTCACCTCCGTCGGCGTCGCCGACCTTGCCTATATCGTTCCGTCCTATTCATCGGACAAATTTCCGCTGACGGCGGTCGCCGAACTTCCCGGAATCTTCGAGACCGAATGTCAGGGATCGCTCGCCTTCTACAAGATCTCGCACAATGGCGGCATCCTGGAGAGCAAGGAATTCGCGCCGAACGGCCTGCGGCCGCTGGTGACGATCGCGCTGCCCGCCTATCAGATCCAGCTCGCCAACAGCCGAGTCATCAAGACCGCCAAGGATCTGGAGGGCCTGAAGATCCGCACCACCGGCGGGGCAATGGACCTGATGATGCGTTCCATCAACGGCGTGCCGGTCCGCATGGCCGCGCCCGAGATCTATGAATCGCTCACCCGCGGCACGCTCGACGGCCTGATCTTCTCCTATCAGAGCTCGGTGTCCTACGACTTCGGCAAGATCCTCAAATCCGGCACCGAGGGGCTGAATTTCGGAACCGCGATCTTTACCTATTCGATGGGCGAGGCGAAATTCAAATCCCTGCCGGAGAACGTCCGCAAGGTGCTGGTTGAAGCAGGCGAGCAAACCACGCGCGAAGGCTGCAAGCGGTTCGAGGATGGCGAGAAGGCTGCGACCGAAAAGATCAAGTCGCAGGGCATGAAGGTCATCGAGTTCGGCCCCGACGACAAGAAACTGTTCGCCGCGTCCTTCAAGAACGTCGCGGAGGAATGGGTGAAGGATGTCGACAAGCGCGGCAAACCCGGCACTGAGGTCTTCAAGGCCTTCACCGAGGCCCTGGCGGCGAGCCATTGACCGAGCGCGCCGTGAACCAAAAGAGCGCCAGCGCGCCGGCGGGGCCTCTCGCCGGCGTCCGGATCATCGACCTGACGAGCGTCATGATGGGGCCTTACGCCACGATGATTCTGGGCGATTACGGCGCCGATGTCATCAAGGTGGAGAGCCCGGAAGGCGACGTGATGCGTCATGCCGCCCCGATGCGCCATCCGCAAATGGGGGCGATGTACCTTCAGGGCAACCGCAACAAGCGCTCCATCGTGCTCGACCTGAAGCAGGCCGGCGGCCGCGAGGCGCTGCTGCGGCTGGCGTCCACCGCCGACGTCTTCGTCCATAATGTGCGGCCGGCCGCAATGCGCCGGCTGCGGCTCGGCGCCGGCGACCTGCTCGCGCTCAACCCGCGGCTGGTCTATGCCAGCCTGCACGGCTTTGGCGAACAAGGCCCCTATGCCGGGCGCCCGGCCTATGACGATTTGATCCAGGGCATGACGGCACTGCCGGCGCTCACCGGCAAGATTACCGGCGAGCCGCGTTTCTCGCCCGCGACGATCGCCGACCGCATTGTCGGGCTCAACGCCACGCATGCGATTCTGGCCGCGCTGCTGCATCGCGACCGCACCGGCGAAGGACAATCGATCGAGATCCCGATGTTCGAAACCATGGCGCAGTTCGTGCTGGGCGATCACATGTCTGGCCGCAGCTTCGAGCCGCCGATCGGACCGCCCGGTTATTCGCGGCTGCTGTCGCCGGATCGCCGCCCCTACCAGACCAGCGACGGCTATATCTGCGCGCTGGTCTATAACGACAAGCAATGGAGCGCGTTTTTCCGCGCCATCGGCAAAGAGAACGAAGCCGACCGCGACCCGCGGCTGAACAGCATCACCTCGCGGACGAGCAATTACGACTTCGTCTATGGCTGGTTTTCCGACGTCATGAAAACCCGCACCACCGCCGAATGGATGCGCCTGTTCGAGGAGGCCGATATTCCGCATGCACCGCTGCACGACCTCGACAGCCTGATCGACGATCCGCATCTGGCCGCGGTCGGCCTGCTGCAATCCATCGACCACCCGACCGAAGGCCCGCTTCGCGTCGCCGGACCCGCCGCGACCTGGAGCAGGACGCCGCCCTCGATCCGGCAATACCCGCCCCGCCTCGGCGAACATGGCGGCGTAATTCTTCGCGAAGCCGGCTTTTCCGACAGTGAGATCGAGGCGCTCGTTGCCGAAGGCGCGATGATCGAGGCCGATCCGGCGGAGTGATCGCCGGCGGCGCAGTCAAGATATTCTTCAGGCTTTCCGTTTCGCCTGCGCTAGTATCTTCACGGCGGCGCGAAGGTGCGGCCTGTCGAGCATCTTGCCATCGAGCTTGACGACGCCCGTATCGGGATTGTCGTCGAAGGCCTTTATGACCCTTTCGGACCACGCAATTTCCTCGTCCGTCGGCATGAAGGCCGCGTTGACGACGTCGACATGCCTGGGATGAATGACGGCCTTCGACAGAAACCCGTCATGCCGGGCGGCAATCGCCTCTTCCCGGAGCGCGACCAGATCGTCGATGTCGGTGGCGATGGTGTCGATCGCAACCACGCCGGCGGCCGCCGCGCTGATCAGGCAGAGATCGCGCGCCAGCACAAACGGACCGTGAAAGCGGCCCGCGGTCCGGTTGCGCGAGGCGCCGAGCGACGCCGCGAGATCCTCGGCGCCCCACATCATGCCCCACAGCCGCGGGCTCGCGCCTTCGAAATCGAGCAGTTTTGTAACCGCCCGCGCCGTCTCCGTCGCGACCACGACGATCCGCGTGCTGCCCTGTTCGAGGTGCGATGCCGCCTCGAACGCATCGAGGTACAAGGCCAGATGATTGACGTCGGCGGCGCCGGCGCATTTCGGCAAGACGATACCGTCGGGCCGACCCGGCATGACGGCGGCCAGGTCACCGAGCGTCAGGCCGGTATCGAGCGCGTTGACGCGGATATACATCTTCTGGTTCGTATGGCGCGCATCGAGCATCTCGCGCGTGATGCCGCGCGCGACCACCTTCTGGTCCGGCGCGATCGAATCCTCGAGATCGAGGATCAGGGCGTCGGCGGCGGTCTTCTTCGCGCTCTCGAATTTGCGGGTGCTATCGCCGGGAACGAACAGGAATGATCGCATCGCCTCAAACCTTCGCTTGCGGTTTGCAATGCATCAGCCCGGTACGGCGGCAGCTTGCGACCACCTCGCCGCGCTGGTTGGTCGCGGTGTGCTCGAACTCGACGATGCCCTGCGTCGGCCGCGATTTGCTGATGCGCTTGGAGATGATCTTGGTATGGGCCTTCAGCGTATCGCCGTGAAACACCGGCTTCGGAAACTTGACGTCGGTCATGCCGAGATTGCCGATCGTGGTGCCAAGGGTGGTGTCGTAGACGCTCATTCCGATCATGATCCCGAGCGTGTAGAGGCTGTTGAACAGCCGCTGGCCGAATTCGGTGGTTTCCGAGAAATGCGCATCGATATGCAGCGGCTGCGGATTCATCGTCAACAGGCTGAACATCGTATTGTCCATCTCGGTGACGGTGCGGCTGAATTCATGATGAAATTCCCGGCCGACCTCGAATTCCTCGAAATATAATCCCGCCATGGTTTCCCCCTTTCCAGGTGTTGGTTCTGTTGCTTCACCGTTCGCCGTCAGCGTCCGGTATATTTCGGCGGCCGCTTTTCGACGAAGGCATCGAGTCCTTCCTGACAGTCCTGCGTCGTCGCGACGAGCGCGAAGCTCTCGGCCGCATTCTCGATCGCGCGGCGATAATCCGCGTCAAACGCCCGCATGAAGGCGTCGCGGCCGATCTTCATGACGATCGGCGACTTCTCGGCAAAACGCCGCGCGATGGCCCGCGCGCGGTCGAGCGCGGTTCCCCTCGGAACGACTTCGCTGACGAGCCCCATGCGAAACGCTGTCGCCGCGTCGAACGGATCACCGAGGAACAGCGGACCGAAGGCCTGATGCTTGCCGACCAGCCGCGGCAATTGCACGAAATGCAAGGCCGGAATAAGCCCCACATCGATTTCCGGATAACCGAAGGTCGCGGCATCGCCGGCAATGATCATGTCGCAGGATATCGCGATCGTCATGCCGCCGGCGCGCGCCGAGCCATCGATGGCCGCGATGGTCGGCTTGCCTATCCGATATTGCATGTCGTTGAGCGCGAAATAGAGCTGCTCCAGGAAGAGCTTGGCGTCGATCCCGCGCTTGCCTCTGACGATGTCGAGATCGAGTCCGGCGCAGAACACCTTGTGGGCGCTGGCGATGATCACGGCGCGCACTGCATCGTCCTGCCTCGCCTTGCCTAGCGCCTCCAGCAGCGCGTCGATCAACGGCATGCTCAGCGCGTTGACCGGCGCGCGGTCGAGCGTGATCTCCGCGATCGCATTCGAGACGGTATAGTGAACGAGCTTAGCACTCATCGCGCCTTGTCTCCGCTTGGTTGGGCCTAGCGTACCGGGGTGCGCACGGCGCCGGTCTTGATCAGATCATCGATGGCGCCGGGCTCGAAACCGGCATCCAGCAGCACCGCGCGGCTGTCCGCGCCGATATCGGGCGCCGGGCACAGTTGATCCTCGGAAAGCCCCGCAATGCCCGGCGTACGCGGCGCGTAAACCGCGCCGACGCCTGGCGTATCCTGGCAGACCGCGGCCTTGATCGCCTCGACGTGGGCATTATGCAGCCAGTCACGGGGCGTGAGAATCCGCTCGGCGATGATGTCCGCCGCATGCAGCCTCTCAAGCCAGGCGCCGCTCGACTGGGTCAGGAAGATCACGCGCATTTGCGGGATCAGCGCGTCCGCGGCATCCGCGCGCCTGGCAAAATCCGAAAACCGCGGATCGGTGGCCAGATCCTCCCGCCCGATCGCCGCACAGAGGCGCTTGTACTGCGGCTCGTTTACCAGCGTGACCATCAGCCAGCCATCTGCGGTTTGATAGGAGCCCGCCGGCACGTTGAGCGCGCGCGGCGCGCCGCCTTCCAGAACATATTCGGCGACCTTGTGGCCAAGCAGGGCAGCCGTCGACTGCGTCAGACTGACATCGATCCAGCGGCCGGCGCCGACCGTCGCGCGGGCGAACAAAGCGGTTGCGATGGCCTGGAAGGCGTACACCCCGGTTGCAACGTCGGAGATGGTCGTGCCCACCCGATGCGGCGTCTTGTCGTTGCCGACATTGACCGACACCAGGCCGGAAAACGCCTGCGCGACCGAATCCGAGCCCGGGCGCTTGGCGTAAGGACCCTGTTGCCCGAAGCCCGATACCGAGAGGTAGATGAGGCCGGGGTTTTCACGCGAGAGTTCCTCATAGCCAAGTCCGAGGCGTGCGGCGACGCCGGGCCGGAAGCCTTCGATGAGCACGTCGCAATCCCGGGCCAGCCGCCTGGCGACCGCGATCCCATCACTGTGCTTCAGATCGAGGCACAGGCTGCGCTTGCCGCGGTTGTAGACGGCCGACAGCGCCGTGTGGCTTCCGTGGGTCGTTCCCAGATAGCGCGACCAGTCGCCCTCCGGCGGTTCGACCTTGATGACTTCAGCCCCGTACACACCGAGCAGCATGGCGCAATATGGCGATGCGATCCCCTGCCCGAAATCGAGGACGCGCAGGCCGCGATAGGGCGCCTCATGCGTCGGCGATAGCTTTCGTTCCGCTCCCAATTTTTTTCTTTCTTTTTGTAACCGCGCCAGGCGGATGGATGCGGCCAGAGAAGAGGATGGTCATCGGCGAGTCAAGCGCCCGCGCGCGCCCGGAAAGAGCGTACCGAAAGCCCATTTTTGCGGATCAACCCGATTCACATGCGACTTGTGCAAAACCGGGATTGGCAGTCTAATGATGGTTGAGGCGTTCCCCGAACGCCTGACTGCGCGCTCCGAGGCTGTAGCGCGCCATATGGCGATGCTTGCCTAACCCCACTCGCGGAGGGGCGGAGGTCTTCACATCGACAGGCGGTCTCCCCACGCACAATTCCCGTGGAGATGCGCATGAACCTCGATGCCTACCGGATCCAGTCCGAGCCCTATTATCAGCCTGTCGGCGACGAAATCGCGGTGTTCGAGGCCGCCTTTTCCGAGCGGCTGCCCGTGATGCTGAAGGGGCCGACCGGCTGCGGCAAAACCCGGTTTGTCGAACACATGGCGTGGCGTCTGGCCAAGCCCCTGATCACCGTCGCCGCGCATGAGGACATGACGGCGTCCGACCTCGCTGGCCGCTATCTGCTGGAGCCGGACGGCACCGTTTGGCACGACGGCCCGCTGACGATGGCGGTGAGATTCGGCGCGATCTGCTATCTCGATGAGATCGTCGAGGCCCGTCAGGATACAACCGTCGTGATCCATCCGCTCACCGACGCGCGGCGGATCCTGCCGCTTGAGAAGCACAACGAGATCGTGCCGGCCCATCCCGATTTCCAGCTCACGATCTCCTACAATCCCGGCTACCAGAGCGCGGTGAAGGATCTGAAGGAATCCACCAAGCAGCGCTTCCTCGCGATCGATTTCGACTATCCCTCGCCGGCCGTCGAGGCCGCCATCGTCGCGCGCGAGGCCGGCACGGATGTCGAACTGGCGGGAACACTGGTCGCCATCGCGGAACGATCCCGCAATCTTCAAGGCCACGGCCTCGACGAAGGCGCCTCGACCCGGATGCTGATCCATGCCGGACGGCTGGTGCGCGCCGGGCTGCCGCTCGAAGCCGCGGTCCGCTCCAGCATCGTTCTGCCGATCACCGACAATCAGGATATCCGCGAGGCGCTCAGCGCGGCCATCGAGGCCTGCATCCCGTGAGTGCAGCGCTCCGAAGCGGGTCGTTGCGGGTCATCTCGGCCGGGTCGGACGGCGCCGTCCGCCGCGTCCATTTGCTGATGCGACAGCGCGAGGCGCTGCGGCCCTTGTTCCGCACCGCCTGGGACGACCTCGCAACTCGCTTCGATGCCGACGAACTCGAGGGCTGGGCAGCCGGCGTGCTCGCGCTCGCCGATGTCAACGCCGGTCCTTCCTGCCTGGTCGCGTTCTGGGAGAGCAGCCGCAACCAACCAACCGAGGAAGGCATCGCCTCGCTGATCGTCGCCGCTCATAGGGCGGCCAATATTTGCCGCAACGCCGGCGCACAGGCCGCGGCGGCGACGCTTGTCGCCGTCGCCATCGCACGCCGAATTCTGGGTACCGGGGCAAGTCTTGCGCGCTGGTGGCAGATCATGGACGAGCTGGCGCTGCAAGCGCCGGAATCGGTGGAGGCGACGGCTTCGCGGATGGGCGAAATTCTGGCAGCGGGCAATATCAACGCATTCGAGAGTTTTGTGGCGGCCGGGTTGAAACTGGCGGGGAGCGACGGACGCAAACGGCTGAAATTTTTCACGCTGCAGGACGAGCTTGCGCAACGGCTGGTGGCGCGCGCGACCGCCGGCATCGGGTTTGCCGAGACCGAGCACCAGACCAAGGCGTTCGTGACCTCGTTGTGGGGCCGCCCACCTCTGTTGCGCAGTTTTCCAGCCGAGACCGGCCAGGCGCCGCAGCGCCGCGCCGGAATTGCGGGGCCGCTGATCCGGCTGCCGGAAATCTATCGCGGCGTGCAGGGCGAGGCCGCATACTCTTTATATAGAGCCGCGGCGGCGCATGCCCAGGCGCATCTGGTGTACGGTGGCCCGAAATTTCCCGTCGGCAGCCTGAAGCCGCTGCAGGTCGCGCTCGTCACCCTGATCGAGGACGCCCGCATCGAATTGCTGGCGATGCGCCAGCTGCCGGGATTGCGCAACCTCTGGTCGCCCTACCATGTCGCTGTGCCGGCTGGCGTCGCCGCAGCCCCGACCCTGCTCGCGCGGCTGGGTCGCGCCCTGTTCGATCCCGCCTATGAGGACGATGACAGCTTTGTCGCCAAGGGACGCGAAATGTTCGAGGCGCGGCTTCCACGTCTCGCCGACCCCTCGATCAGCCGCGAGATCGGCATGCTGCTGGGCAACGATCTCGGCCAGATGCGGGTTCAGTTCAACCCCAAGACCTATGTGGTCGAGCCGTTCTATCGCGACGACGGTCTTGGGCTTTGGGATTTTGGCGAAGACGCCCCCGCCTCCGGCGAACCGCTCGAGCTTGCGGTCGATGCGGTACGCATGGACCAGCAGGAGAAGCCGGATCAGGATCTGCGCCCCGATCAGCTTGAGGATAAAGGCAGCGCTGGTCGCGCGCGGCCGGTGGCCGCGGATCAACGCGGTATCGTGGTCGCGAAATATCCGGAATGGGATCGCGCGCACAGTGTCGAGCGGCCGGAATGGACGACGGTGCGCGAGATTCCCGCCCGGCCCGGCAACCCGCGCCTGGTGGAAGAGGCGCTCGACCGCGCCGACGTCCTGCGCAACCGGATCCGCCGGCTGGTGCGCAGCGTCCGCGTCGGACGCACGATCCGCTTGAAGCGCCAGCTCGACGGCCATGATCTAGACCTCGATGCCGTGATCGACACCGGGATCGCGCTGCGCCAACGCCTGGAGCCCGATCCACGGGTGTTTCGCACGACCACTTCGAAGCACCGCGATCTCGCGGTCCTGCTGCTGCTGGATATTTCGGAATCGACGCGCGACCGGCTTGCTTCCGGCTCCTCCATCCTCGATGTCGAGCGCCTCGCGGTCGCGGTTCTCGCCGAGGCCATGAGCGCGCTCGGCGATCCCTTCAGCATGCTGGCTTTCGCTTCCAACGGGCGCGACGACGTCGAGATGACGACGGTCAAGGCCTTCGACGAACCCTATGACCGCGCCTGCGTCGGGCGGCTCGCCGCGCTGTCGTCGGGCTTGTCGACGCGGCTCGGCACCGCGCTTCGCCATGCCGGGGAGGTGATCAGTCACGCCCGCAGCTTCCGGAAGCTCGTCATCGTCCTGACGGATGGCGAGCCGTCCGATGTCGACGTTGCCGATCCGCTCGATCTGGTCGAGGACGCGCGCCGCGCCGCGGTGGGATTGCGGGCGCGCGGCATCGACGGTTTCGGCGTGGTGATGGGATCGAGCGCCATGAATTCGGCGGTGCGTATCTTCGGACGCGGCAACACCATGCTGGTGCCGCGCGTCGAGGATTTGCCGGCGCGGCTGTCCGAGCTCTATTTCCGGCTGGCGCGACGCTAGATCTGGAAGCCTCCATGCCGGCCAAATTGCGCCGGCGTGGAGGTTCGATTTACTGCCTAGCGATGGGCGGCTACCTTGTTGGGAATGCCCTCGATCGGAGCCTCCTCGGTTCCGACGGCCTTCCGCGTGAAGCTTTCCACCATTTCGCGGGTGCCTTCCGGATCGGCGATCCATTTCGAGTAGAACTCGTAAGGACAGGCCGCAAGGCCGCGGTCGCCTTCGCCGGAGTTGATCAATCCGGTATAGCCGCGATGCACCAGCTTGAAGAGATGGTTTTCCGACTGGCCGTTCTTGCGCGCGTCACGGATCAGCATCTTCGACAGCTGGGCGTACTGAATGCCGTATTCCTCCTCGCCGCATTCGCCGAGCGTGCGGCCGTCAAAACCGACGATCGCCGAGTGGCCGAAATAGGAGTAGACGCCGTCGAAGCCGGCGGCGTTGGCAACGGCCACATAGACGTTGTTCGCCCACGCCATCGCCTTCGCCATGATGACCTGCTGGTCCTTCGCGGGATACATGTAACCCTGGCAGCGCACGATCAGTTCCGCGCCCTTCATCGCGCAGTCGCGCCAGATTTCCGGATAATTGCCGTCATCGCAGATGATCAACGAGACCTTGAGACCCTTAGGCCCTTCCGAAACGAAGGTGCAGTTGCCGGGATACCAGCCCTCGATCGGCACCCAAGGCATGATCTTGCGATATTTCTGGACGACTTCGCCCTTGTCGTTCATCAGGATCAGGGTGTTGTAAGGCGCCTTCTTCGGATGTTCCTCGTGCCGTTCGCCGGTGAGGGAAAAAACGCCCCAGACCTTCGCCTTGCGGCAGGCTTCCGCGAAGATCTCGGTCTCCTCGCCCGGCACCACCGAGGCCGTCTCATACATCTCCTTGGAGTCATACATGATGCCGTGAGTGGAATATTCCGGGAAGATCACGAGATCCATTCCCGGCAGGCCACTCTTCATCCCGACCACCATGTCGGCGATTTTCCTGGCATTCGCCAGTACCTCCGCCTTGGTATGAAGACGAGGCATTTTGTAGTTCACGACGGCGACGCCGACCGTGTCGTTGCTCGATGAGATATCGCCGTGCAGCATGTTCTTCTCCGCTTGGTTGACAGCCAGAACTCGTCTTCCCCGTCGATCGAACCCGCGGCAAAGCCAGGTCACACTGCCATCCGCCGGTGGACCGCTTCGTCACTGAGCTCGGAAATTTCTCCCGTCGCCGCGAACCGCTCCTACTGCGTCATGGCGAAGCAACAGGACGCCCGGTCGGGCGCATGCTCCTCCGAGGCCAGCGGATCCGTGCAGATCCCTGCCGATTCTCGGTCGCCAAAACAAAAAAGCCCGACAGATCCTCGCGGACCTCTCGGGCTTACCTAGCCATGCCGGACCAACAACATCGGTGATCCAGCGAAAACCGCGATCAGAACTTCCTCGTCCCAGCGCAGTTGCAAAAACTAAACATCTTTCGCGCGGTACTGCAAGAGCTCATTTGCATGAATGATCGCAGCCGCCATGTCGTCCATCGACAGACGCTTCGCCATCGCCTGGCGGCGGATGCTTTCGTAAGCGTCGGCCTCGCTCAATCCCTGGCCATCCATCAGGATCGCCTTGGCTTTCTGGATTCGCTGGATGCCCGACAGCTTGCGTTCCAGTTTCCGGATTCGCTTTTCGGTCTCCCGCTTCTCGAGCCAGATGCTGCGCGCAATCGTCAAATTGGTGAGCAGACCGAAGGGACGGATCGGGCGCTCGATGACGGCGACCGCGCCCGCCTCCAGCACCAACTGAAGCGTAGTCGGGTCTTCATAGCCAACGACGGCGATCAGCGTCGGCCGCGTTCCGTCGTTCGACTTGAGGAGGCGCTGAATATCGCCGCGGGCGTCATGCTCGACGGCCAGCAGCATCACGTCGCAGCCGTCGGACCAGCATTCGGGGACCGGCCATTGCATCTCGACCATGCAGCCGATGCGCCGAAGATGCTCGACCAGCCTTACGCGTTCGTTGTCCGGGGGATGAACGACCAGGACCCGGAGGCCGCGAAGATCGCGAAGGATTTGGATCGCCACCGCCTGCTCCCCGCTCAGAACCTCAGTGGCTGACCGTCTGAAGGTCATCGACCGACCAGTCGTCAAGGCTCTGTACGACACAGTAAGGGTCCGGCTTGATCCGAACTCCGGGATTCCAGACTGTCTGGAACCGGCCGAACTTGTCCAGTCGCGCGATGCGCGGCCACAGATAGGTGTGGTTGTTTTCCGGATCGATCCTGACCCGTCCCTGCGGGGCGTCAAATTCGGAATCGCGCAGCTCCTTCAGCACCCGCTCCGGATCGTCGGATCCGCAGCGCGCAAGCGCGCGCATCGCCAGATGAACCTGGAAATAGGCAGCTTCCGCAGCCGCCGGGACCGGCGCCTCCGGACCGTATTTGCGCTTGAAGCTTTCCACGAAACGGCGCGCCGAGGCCGATGGAGAGGTCTCGAAGAACGGCGCGGCCGTGATATGGCCCTCTGCGGCCTCTTGATGCATCTCCGCAACTTCCGCTTCGCTGGTGGTCAGGCTCGCGATCGGCATCTTCGCCGGATCGAACCCGGCCCTCCGGTAGGCCTCGTAAAAGACCGAGGTGCAACGCCCGACGACGGTCGAAAAGATGACGTCGGGAGACGTCTTCTTGATCCGGCTGATGACCTTGTCGAAATCCCGCGGATCCGCCTCAAGCGGAACATAAATCTCGTCCAGGACCTCGCCGCGTCCCTGCACCACGAAATCGGCCATCAGGCGATTGGATTCGTAAGGATAGATGTAGTTCGATCCCACCAGCAGAAAACGATTGCCGTAGGTCGAAAGCAGGAATCTCGCGAGCTGCAACGAATTCTGGTTCGGCGCAGCACCGGTGTAGATGCAATGCCGAGAATATTCGAACCCCTCGTAGAGCGTCGGATAGAACAGCAGGCCCCGGTGGCTTTCGACGACCGGCAAGACCGCCTTGCGGGTGCTCGACATATAGCAGCCGAACAACAGCCGGATCCGATCCACCTCGAGCAAACGTTCGGCCAGGCTGCGAAACTGTTTCGGATCGGACGCCGGATCGTAAATGACGGGCTCGATCATGCGATCGAGCACGCCTCCGCTGGAATTGATTTCCTCGATCGCAAGGAGCGTCGCATTCAGCTGTGACTGCTCGACGGTTGAAGTAACTCCGGTCTGTGAGAACAGCACGCCCACACGCCATGGGGCGCCGGTATTTTCGCTAAAATTCATGAGCCTGACGTGCACCAATTCGTAGTGAGATTTGAGCGACCATACGTCAGATTGCGGTAAACTCAAATCGCCTTCACCGAGGCACTCGATCTCGCCTCGCCGGCACAGGTATCCGGCGACGCTTCTGCCTCTGTCCGCCAGGCCCGCGGCGGATGCGCTAGACGGCTTTGGTGAGAGCACCGTCGATGATGAGGTTGGTACCGGAAATGCGGCTCGCCACCGGGCTCGCGAGGAAGACCACGCCCGCGGCGACTTCCTGCGGCGTGCCCATGCGTCCGGTCGGATTCAACGACATCGCCGTCTTGTAGAGATCGGGCATGCCCTGCTCGATATTTTGCCAGATACCGCCTTCGAAGTAGGTATTGCCGGGGGATACCACGTTGGCGCGGATGCCCTTGCCGATCAGCTGGTTGCTCAATCCCTTGGAGTAGTGGATCAGCGCCGCCTTGAACGCGCCGTAGGAACCGGCAGCGAAATCCACCTCGAACCCGGAGACGCTGGAGACGATCACGATGGAAGCGGATTTGGATTTTTCCAGATAAGGAAGCGCCGCCGCGACCGAGTTGACGGTATGCATCATGTCGATTCGAAACGACTTCTCCCAGGTCTCGGGCGTATCGCCGACAGCCAAAGCGCTGACGTTGCAGACGATCGTGTCGATGCCGCCGAATTCGGCGGCGGCACCCTCGATCCATTGCTTCAATGCGGCGGGATCGGCGACATCGATCGCCTTGCCCCACGACTTGACGCCCTTCGCGGCCAGCGCCTTAACCACCTTGCCGACCTCATCGGCATTGCGCGCGCAGATCGCGACATTGGCGCCTTCCGCCGCGAACAATTCGGCGATCGCGAGCCCAATGCCCTTGCTACCGCCGGTCACCAGGACGCTCTTGCCCTTCAATCCCAGATCCATCGTCGCCTCCGTTGCTGATACCGCCTGATGAAGCGGCCTGCCGGCGTTGACGGCAGGCCGCAGCGTTGGTCACATTTTGGTCCAGTCGCCGGCGCCTTCGAACGCCGCGGCGGCGCGGTAGATGGCTGGCTCGTCGTAATACTTGCCGATCAGCATCAGCCCGACCGGCAGACCGCCGCTCATACCGCAGGGAATGGTCATCGCCGGATGTCCGCTGGCGTTGAAAGGCGCGGTGTTCGGAACCATCTCGAATGCGCGCTGGATGTAGAGTTCGCGCGGCGCATCCGGCGGCGGGATCGGCGTCGCCTTCATCGGCAGGGTGGGCATCAGCAGCAAATCGTAACTGCCGAGCGCTGCGTCATAGGCGGCGCGCAGCTTGCGGTTCAGGTTCTGCGCCTTGGAATAGAAATGACCGCGATAGTGCTTGGTGAAATAGTGGCCGACCAGCATGGTGATCTTCAGGCTGTCGGACAATTCGTCGGCGCGGTGGTGCCAGGCGGAATGCGCGTCGAGCAGCGTGGTGTTGTAGAGACCGCGCCAATTGGTCCCCATGCCGTTGCCCTTCATCATGAACTCGGTGCCGCCTTCGGCGGCGATCGGCAGCCAGATCGCGGGACCCAACAGATGCATCGGCACCGATATCTCGTCGACGGTGGCGCCGAGCTTCTTGAAAAGCTGGGCGCCGGCCATGACCTTGGCGTCAACGTCGGGTTCGGAAACGGCGAGCCCAAAGCCTTCCTTGACGATGCCGATGCGCATTCCCTTGACGCCGCCGCCAAGCGCTTCCGTGTAATTGGCGACCTTGGGCGCGATCTGCCTGGGATCGACGCCGTCCGCGCCCGCCAGCACTTCGAGCAGCAGCGCGTTGTCACGGACATTGCGGGTCATCGGCCCCGTGTGGTCGAGCGTGATTTCGATCGGCATCACCCCGGTGTAGGGCACGAGGCCGTGCGTCCCCTTCATGCCGTAGATGCCGCAGAACGACGACGGGATGCGGATCGATCCGCCCTGGTCGCCGCCGATCGCCATGTCGGCCTCGCCGAGCGCGACCACGACGCCGCTGCCGGAAGAAGAGCCGCCCGCCGAATACCCCATCTTGTGGGGATTATGGACCGGGCCGGTCGCATTGGTATGGCTGCCGCCGGAAAAGCAGAAGTACTCGCAATGCGTCTTGCCGAGGATGGTGCCGCCCGCGTCTAGGATGCGCGTGACGATGGTGGCATCCACATCGGGGATGTAGCCTTCGAGCGTCGAGGCGCCGTTCATCATGGGCACGCCGGCGAGGCAGACATTGTCCTTCAGTGCGATCGTCTTGCCGGCGAGCTTGCCGCTTGCCGCGCCCTTGACCGTGGTCTTGACATACCACGCGTTGTACTTGTTCTCGTCGCCTTCCGGCCGATAGCCCGGCGTTCGCGGATAGGTGACGGCCGGGACATAGTCCGGCATGGCATCGATGATGTCGTAGGCGGCGTAATTTCCCTGCATCAGGGCGTCGTAGGATTTTAGCTCCTCCTCGCCCATATGCATGCCGAGATCCTCGGCGACGCTGCGCAATTGATCGAGAGTGGGTCGTCTGACTGCCATGGTTGGTCTCCCTGTTATCCGTGCCCGCTCAATCGGGCCTTACGTCGTGATTCCGATGAATTCGCCGACCAGATTTGCATCGGCGAGATCGCCTGGCTGCAATTCCCGGGTAATGGCGCCTTTTTGAATGATGAGAATGCGCTTTGAGAGAGCGGCGATGAACTCGAGGTTCTGCTCGACCAGAATCATGGTGAGGCCGCTCTTGTCGCGCAGGCGCTGCAGGACCTCGACGATCTCGTCGATGATCGAGGGCTGGATACCCTCGGTCGGCTCGTCGAGCAGAATGAGACGCGGTTTGCCGCAGAGGCAGCGCGCGAGCGCCAGCAACTGCTGCTCGCCGCCAGACAGCGCGCCGCCGGACCGGTCGAGCAAGGGTTTAAGGCGCGGAAACTCCTCAAGCACTTCGGTGATGGTTTCCTGCTCGCTGCCCGTCTCCTTGGTGCAGCCCATGCGCAGATTGTCGTAAACCGTGAGCCCGGGAAAGATCTCGCGACCCTGCGGCACGTAGCCGAGACCCAGCCGCGCGCGCTGATAGGGCTCGGCCGCCGTCACGTCGCCGCCGTCGAAACGGACCGAGCCGCCGGTCGCCGGCAAAAATCCCATCAACGCCTTGAGCAGTGTCGTCTTGCCCATGCCGTTATGGCCGAGGATTCCGATGAACTCGCCGATCTTGACGGTAAAACTCACCCCGTTGAGGATCGGAATGCGGCCGTAGCCCGCGCGCAGTCCCTGGACGTTGAGCATCATGCGGCCGCCTGCTTGCCGAGATAGACGTCGCGCACCAGCGGATTGCGCAGGATATTCTCCACGGAATCCTCCACCAGCACGCTGCCCTGATTGAATACCGTCACCTGCTTGGCGATCATGCGGATGAATTGCATGTCGTGCTCGACGACGATGAGCGCCTTGCTGCGGTTGATCTCGCGCACGAGCTCGGCGGTCTTGTTCACCTCTTCATGCGTCATGCCCGCCGCGGGCTCGTCGAGCAGGATGAGATCGGGATCGGTCGACAACACGATACCCAGCTCGACCCATTGCCGCTGACCGTGGGCGAGCTGGCCGACCAGGCGGTTTGCGGCGGCCGTGAGCCCGATACGCTCCAGCATCTCGTCGACCACGGCATTGACGCGATCACGGGCATGGATGCGGCTCGCCGCCAGCCAGATGTTTTCGCGCACGCTCAAGCCATCGAACACGCTCGGCACCTGGGTCTTGATGCCGATGCCGAGCCGCGCGATCTCGTGGGCGTGCGCCTGGGAAATATCGTGGCCGCGGAACAGCACCTGCCCGAGGGTAGGCTGAAGCTGTCCGGTGAGCATCTTGAAGAACGTGCTTTTGCCGGCGCCGTTCGGACCGATCAGGCAGCGCAGTTCACCTTCGGCCAGCGTGAAGTTGACGTTGCGGACCGCCTTGACGCCGCCGAAGTGCATGCTGAGATCGCGGGTTTGCAGCAGCGGTTCGGCCATCACCCCTCCTCCGCCTGCTTGGGCTCGAGGCTTGCCGCGACCCGCCGCGTGCGTGTCCGCAGCAGCCACTGCCCGAGGTCGCCGAGCGTCGGCACCAACCCCTTCGGCACCAGCAGCACGAACGCGATGAGGATGACGCCAAAAATGAACGGTGCGTTGGCCAGGAGCTTGGTCCACCAATCCGAGCCGCTGGGCTGGTTCGCACCGAGCGCCGTCGTGAGCCACTGGATGCCGATGCAGCCGACGATCGGACCGATCAGCGTGCCGCGTCCGCCGACGATGACCCAGATGATGATCTGGGCGGACTGGGCCAACCCGAAAATGGTCGGACTTACGAAATTTCCCCAGTTGGCGAACAGGCATCCGGCAAAGCCGGCGAGCGCGCCGCCGATGGTGAAGGTCACGAGCTTGTAGGCGCGCGGATCGTATCCGAGGAGTTCGGCGCGCCGTTCATTCTCCCGGATACCGACGATGATGCGGCCGAAGCGGCTGGCGAGCAGCAGCCGCAGTCCGAAATAGGTCAGGAGCAACGCCGCCGTCGAGAGATAGAACATACCTTCCAGATCGACTGACGCGGCCTTGTTGCCGGGGTAGTTGAGCGGAGGGATTCCCGGAATGCCGTTGAAGCCGCCAAGCCGCGCCGCGCCGATATGGAATTCGGGGCCAGCGGTGGAATTGATCGAATTGAACAGGATCAGCGTCACCGTCAGCGTGATGACGCCGAGATAGACGTCGCTAATACGGCCGTAGAACATGAAATAGCCGAGCAGCGCGGCGAAGGCTGCCGGCAGCGCGATCGCCAGCAGAAGCGGAACCGTGCTTTCGCCGATGTTGAACATGGCGATCGCGTATGTATAGGCGCCCAATCCGAAGAACGCGGATTGGCCGAAGCAAAGAATGCCGCCATACCCCCAGATCAGCGCCAGGCTCAGCGCCAGCACCGCCATGAT
>JBGPSI010000031.1:0-32666 GCA_041490045.1 Bradyrhizobium sp. | reverse complement strand
ATGAAATCTTCTCGAGCGGTAACTTCGCAAAGGTCGCGCCGATCATCCGGATCGACGACCGTTCGCTGCAGCCGGGGCCGTTCTACAGCCGCGCCCGCAAGCTGTACTGGGATTTTGCCCACACCTCTTAGCTCACTCTCGAGTTCTGTAACTCCGCTATCGTCATTGCAAGGAGCGAATCGACGAAGCAATCCAGCTTGCTTTTTCGCTGCGCCAAAGCTGGATAGCTTCGCTACGCTCGCAATGACGGCCTCAGAGGCCATGAGATACGCGCTACGCCTGCTGCAGCGCGCGTTCGCGAATGCCCGACAGGGTGGCCGCCGGCAGGATCGCCTCCGAATCGATCTTGAGATGAATGATCGAGGGTAGCCCCGATTCCCGCGCAGCCTGAAACGCCGCCGGAAAATCCGAGGTCTTGTTCACCACCGCCCCAAAACCGCCGAAGGCGCGGGCATAGGCGTCGAAGTCCGGATTGTGCAATTCGGTGGCGGCAACGCGGCCGGGGAATTCGCGTTCCTGGTGCATGCGGATGGTGCCGTACATGCCGTTGTCGCAGATCACCACGATGATCGGCAGCCGATACTGGACCGCGATCGCGAATTCCTGGCCGCTCATCAGGAAATCGCCGTCGCCGTTGACCGACAGCACCAGCCGCTCCGGATGCAGCCGCTGCATTGCGATCGCCGCGGGCATGCCGTAACCCATCGACGCCGAGGTCGGCGCCACGTGGGTCATGTATTCGCGGAAGCGGTAGAACCGGTGGATCCACGAGGCGTAATTGCCGGCGCCGTTGCACAGGATCGTGTCCGACGGCACGTGATCGCGCAGCCAGATCATGATCTCGCCGAGATTGACGTCACCGGGTTGCGGCGTGGCCGTTCCGGTCCAGGCGAGAAAATCGGCGTGGGCGGCGTCGGCGTTTTCGCGCCATGCCGGCTTCGCAGCGACTGAAAGGTGCTTCAGCGCCGCCACAAAGCGGCTGGGTGAGGCGTGGATCGCCAGATGCGGCCGGTACACCCGGCCGATTTCCTCTGCGCCGGGATGGATGTGCACGAGTTTCGTCTGTGGCGACGGGCTTGAGAGCAGTGAATAGCCCTGCGAGGGAATTTCGCCGAGCCGCCCGCCGACCAGCACCAGCAGATCGGCGGCCTTGGCGCGCGCGACCAATTTCGGGTTGGGGCCGAGCCCGAGGTCGCCGGCATAGAGCGGATGCAGGGGATCGAACAGCGTCGAGCGCCGATAGCTGGTCGCGATCGGCATTCCCGTCGCTTCCGCAAATTCGTGGATCTGGCGGCGCGCGGCCTCGGACCAGCGGCTGCCGCCGAGCACGAACAGCGGGTTTTTCGCTTCGGCCAGCAATTGGCCGAGCTTCATCATCTCCTCTTCACCCGGCGAAGTCTCGACCGGTTCGAACGCCGGCGCCGTGGTGACCGTTACGCGCTCGCTCAACATGTCCTTCGGCAGCGCCAGCACCACCGGTCCGGGCCGGCCGCTGCTTGCGGTATAAAACGCGCGCGAGACGAATTCGGTGATGCGGTTGGGATCGTCGATCTCGGCGGTCCATTTGGTCATGCTGCCGAACACCGCGCGGTAATCCAGTTCCTGGAACGCCTCGCGGTCCCTGACGGACGTTTCCACCTGGCCGACGAACATGATCATCGGGGTGGAATCCTGCTGGGCAATATGAATGCCCGCCGATGCGTTGGTCGCGCCGGGGCCGCGCGTGACGAAACAGACGCCCGGCCGTCCCGTGACCTTGCCGACGGCCTCCGCCATCATCGCCGCGCCGCCCTCGTGACGGCAGACCGTCATGGTGATGCCGCTGTCGCGGAGCGCATCCAGCACGGGGAGAAAGCTCTCGCCGGGAACGCAGAACACATGCTTGACGCCGTTGATCACGAGTTGTTCGACCAGCGCCGCGGCGGCGGTTCGGCCCGTTGTGTGCTTGTGCATCTGAAATCTCTCGAAGTTGTTGTGGCCGCCTCGTTGACGAGATGACAAGGGCTCAAGGCCCGTACAGCACCAGTTCGGTGTCGGTCAGGTCGGCCAGACGCGGCCGGTGCGGGCCCTTGAAATATTTGCGGCCGCGCGCCTGCGTGAAGATGCCGGTGAGGCCTGCCACTGGGCCGTTGGCATCGAGGATGACGGAAATCTTGCCGCGAGGGATCAGCGCCAGGCCGATCGCGCCGGCGCATTCCACGAACTCGGCGATGTCGCGGCAAAAGATCAGTTGCATCGCCGGCGGCGCGATCCAGCCGCGGCGGATGCGCATCGGCAGCAGGATGAACGGAATCGGGCCGCCGCCGGGCGTGCGGCATACCAGACTGAGGCAGCCATACCGCGCGTGCCGTGTCAGCAATTCGACTTCGGCATCCGTAAGGCCGTCGACAGCTTTGGTGTCCGGCGCGACGGTCTCGACCGTCATGCCCCGCGCGGCGCGCGACAGCGCCGGGATCGAGAAGAACAATCCGCTGCAATAGGAGGAAAAGCCCTGTGCCTCGATGATCGGCCAGGTCCAGGTCGCGGGGCTGATATTGAGGTAGGTGACTTCCTTGTGCCGCTGCGCGATCTTGGTCAGCAGCGTGGCGTAGTTTCGAAAGGCCGGTTCGACATACCAGCTCGACAGATTGCAATAGATCGACGGCTCGCCGCCCTCGTCCCGGAATGTGCACAGCAGCAGCAGAACGCCGACCGGCGCGCCGTCATTGTCGAGCATGTAGCCGAAACGCGGATAACCCTGCGGGACCGTGCGCGCCGCCTGGCGACGCAGCCCCTGCATCCAGTAGTCGCGCGATCTCCCGACGAAGCCGCGCGTCAACAGGTCTGCGACCGCGTCGAGATCGGTCTCGGTGATTTCACGGCATCGGGTTTTCTGGGTGATCATCGCCATCCGCCATCAGCCCGCTATCGAAGCTCGAGCGCTTTTCGCACCTCGGCCGGCCATCTGGCGACATCGGTGCCGTGGGTATGGAACATGGCGACCGCGAGGCGATCCATCCCGAAGGCCACGCAGCCGGTATGCGCCGGCTCGCCCTTCGCATCCCTGATATCCCAGGTCAGACCGAAATGGTCACGGTGATAGTTGAAGCTCATGCAGGCGGTCGGCTGCTCCTCGGAGCGCAGCGGAATCAACAGCTCGAACTTCAGCGACTGCTGCTTCTGGCTGACCGCCTTCATCTGGCCGACCCGACCGAAGAAGGGATCGCTGGCATAGTCGACCTTGAAGGTGAGACCGAGATCGCGGGCGATGCCTTGCGCGCGCACCATCCAGCGCTCGCGGAAATCGGAGACGTCCTCGGCGCTGCCGATGCAGACATATTCGCGCATCCGGAACGACTGCAACCGGTCGAGATGGCGCGACGGTTCGGCGCGGAAGCAATCGGCGGCGACGTCGAAGCGGAGGCCGCCGGCCGGCAATGCCCCGCGCGCGGCCGCGATCGGATAGACGGGATAGCAGGCCGCCGGCGACAGCACGAGGTCGGCGGGCGAGAGCGACGTGGTCCAGTCGCCGCCGGCATCGAAGCGGCTGACCGCGGAATTGATCTCGCGTTCGGTGCCGTGCAGGCCGCAGACGCAGCCGAGCAAATTGGGAAAACTCTTGAGGTAGCCCGATTTCTCCAGCTGGCCGCGGTTCATCACCGGCGGGAAGCGCATCATCTCGGTGCCGGGCTCGCGATTGCGGGTGATCAAGGCGGCAAGCCGCTCGATCATGTCCTCATAGAGCGCGGTGCGGGCGTAGACGCCGTCGGTGCCCATCTTGTGGAATAGTCTGTCGGCGAGGTGATCCAGCGGATCGACGGGCTGCGATTCCGGCGACGCGGTTCGGACGGCTATGTTCATGTTCGGCCTTCCTCTGATTCTTGTTTGTTTAATCGCGCAAGCCGGTGGGCACGCCGCTCATCAGGCTGGCGGTTGCAATATTGGCAAGGATGCGGTCGTTGTTGATCATGATCGGCGCCGAGAGCACATCGCGCAGATGGCGGCCGACGGTGAAGTCGCCGTCGTTGCGATATCCGGACAATCCGCAGGCGCGCATCGCGCTCATGACGGTCGCCACTGCAAGCTCGGAGGCTTCGACCTTGAGCAGATTGATCTGGGACTGGAAGTCGAGCGAGGACAGCGCGCGCTCGTCGTGCTCATGGGCCAAATAGGTATCGAGGCTAGCCGAGATCACGGCGCGCAGTTTTGCAAGCGACATTTTGGCCGCGGTGAAATGCGCAGCACCAGGGGGCATCTGGCCGCCGGCGCCGCGCGCAGCCTTGCGGATGAAGCCTTGCGCGCGCTCGACGGAGGCGGCCGCGATCCCGGCCCAGGCCGAGGACCAGGAGAGATGGGCGAAGGGCGTCATCGTCTGCGCGTGAATCTTGTCATAGGCTTCGGGGAAGATCTGTTCGGCCGTGCCCTTGAACTTCAGCTCGAAGCCGGCGCTGCACGTGCCGCGCATGCCGAGCGTTTCCCAGGCGAGGCTGGGCTCCAGCGTGTAATCGTCCTTGGTGATGGCCAGCAGCACCTGGTCGGAGCCGGCGGCATCGTTGGCGCGGCGGGCGATGGTGACGATGCCGTCCGCCTGCGCGCCATAAGAGATCACGGTGGCGTTGCGGACCAGCGAAATCTCGGAATCCGTGCGTTCGACGGCGGCGGTTGAGAAGCGGATGTTGCCGCCATTCTGGCCTTCCGTGGTCGATGACGCGAGCAGCATCTGTTCGGCTGCTACCCGGCGCATCAGCGTTTCGTGCCAGCGAGAGCCTGCGCCGTGCCGCACAAGGCAGGCGACCTTGGTCTGATGCATCGCGAAGATCATCGCGGTGGACGCGCAGGCGCGGCCGAGCGCGTAGCACATGTCGGTAATGTCGGAGATCGATGCGCCGTCGCCGCCGAACGCCAGCGGGATCTGGACGCCGAGCAGCCGCTGCTCACGTGCCGCGTCGAGGGCCTTTTGCGGGAACCGCGCCTCGCGATCGACGGCCTCGGCCTCCGCCCCTGCTGCGGCCGCAACGGCCGCGATGCGTTGCGGGAAGGAACTGCTGTCGAGGATGAATTGCTCGCTGGTCTTTTCCGCAACGGCGTTGCGGAGGCGGGCTTCTTGCACGTTCATGGCGATGCCTTTTTGGGGTTCTGTCGGTGCGAAACACCTGCGCGAGCGCCGCGCAATGCCACATCGATCGCTTGACCAGCTTCCGATCGAGTTGCGAGGCTAAGGATTTAATTCAAATGCGTCGACGAAATTCAGGGTAAACGGGATTCGCTTCGGCCATGAAAGTTAACTGCCGGTTTTTTCGATACATCGTTTTGTGACGTTTCTCGTTAGCCTTAAGAACCGAATGAGCGAGTGGATCAAACGAGATTCACTGTTTTTCAAAAGCCCGCCAACCTATAAACGCGCATGGCAACGGCCGCTTTCGGCGTCGCGGGTTGAAGCGATGGCGTGCCGGCGCGAGAGGTGGAACCAAAAGATGCAAGCCTTCAACGCGAATTTTCAGGACCGCATCCTTTTTCTCGTCAGGACAATCCTCGAACAGAACGCGATTGCCGCCGAAGTGAAGCCCGAGTCGCGGCTGGTGGATATCGGGCTGACCTCGATGGACATGGTCAACCTGATGCTGTCGGTCGAAGCCGAGTTCGATTTCACGATCCCGCAAGCGCAAATCACACCGGAAAATTTCCAGTCGGTCAAAACGCTGGAAGCGATGATCGTCGGCCAGCTGCAGACCGAAGCGGCGGCCTGATCCTCCGGCGTTCGCCGGGACAGCGGATCATGTGGTATGCGCAAGTGGCTTTTCCCGTCCTTGCAAGCCAACGGCTTCGCGCGAGGGCGGCCCGGTGACGGGCGCCGGCGAAACCCGCCACGTTGCTGTCGACGAACGGCTGATGATGTTTCGCTAATCCACCTGCGACCCCCCGCCCGCCCGAGTCCGGTTTACCACTGCGCATCCAGCACATAAGATGCCTGACAGCTGGCCTGAACCCGCCCAAGGCCGGTCAGGAAAATCCTCTCATGCAGGATGGAAAAAGCGATGAGCGACGAGGCCTACAAATCCTGGCAATGCCGGACCTGTGGCTACATTTATGACGAGGAAAAAGGCGATCCCGACGAAGGCCTGGCGCCCGGCACGCGGTGGGCCGAGATTCCGGATGACTGGGTTTGCCCTGAATGCGGCACGCCCAAGAGCGATTTCGACATGGTCGAGATGTAGATATAGAACCCGCAAATGCGCATTCGGGCCCGTTTCCTCGGGCTTTCGCGATTGTCTTTCGTGAATATTCGTTTTCGCTGGCAGGCCGAAATGCAAGTGTCGCGTTTCGTTGCGATGATGAGCAGCGCCGGGAACGGAAAAGTGGAGAAGGCATGACCAAGGCGATCCTGGGCATCATCGGCGGATCCGGCATCTACGACCTGCCCGGGCTGGAAAACGTGCGCGAGGAGGCGATCACGAGTCCGTGGGGCGAGCCGTCGGCGCCGGTCCGCCACGGCACTATCGCGGGCCTGCAGGTCGTGTTCATGCCGCGCCATGACAGGGGTCATCGGCTGTCGCCCTCCGACATCAATTATCGCGCCAATATCGACGTGCTGAAACGCGCCGGTGTCACGGACCTGATCTCGCTGTCGGCCTGCGGCTCCTTCAGGGAAGAATTGCCGCCCGGCGCCTTCGTGCTGGTCGACCAGTTCGTCGATCGCACCCACAAGCGCGAGAGCTCGTTCTTCGGCAAGGGCTGCGTCGCCCACGTCTCGATGGCGCATCCGGTGTCGCCGCGGCTGCGCATCCACCTCGCCGCCGCCGCCGAGGCCGAGGGCATCGCGATCGCGCGCGGCGGAACTTATCTTTGCATGGAAGGCCCGCAATTCTCCAGCTACGCCGAAAGCATGACCTATAAAAATCTCGGTTACTCCGTGATCGGCATGACCAACATGCCCGAGGCAAAGCTCGCCCGCGAGGCCGAGATCTGCTACGCGACGGTGGCGATGGTGACCGACTTCGATTGCTGGCATCCTGACCATGATGCCGTGACGGTGCAGGACATCATCCGGGTGCTGACCACCAATGCCGACAAGGCCAAGGGCCTGGTAGGGCGGCTGGCAAGGGAGTTTCCTCGGGAGCACGAGCCGTGTCCGATCGGTTCGGACCGTGCGCTCGACACCGCCATCATCACCGCGCCAGAAGCGCGCGATCCTGCGCTTCTGAAAAAGCTCGATGCGGTGGCGGGAAGGATCTTGCGCGGGTGATGGGGCATCCGATGGCCGCATGGTTCGAGACGCCCGCCTTCGCCCTTGCGGGCTGCGGCGGGCTCCTCACCATGAGGGTCCAGGACCCGACCCTGGCTTCGGACCTCATCCCGAGGAGCATCGCTCTGCGATGCGTCTCGAAGGATGAAGCCACTGGCCTCGACATGCTATAGGGGACCCGTCATGAAGGTGGACGGCAGGCATATCCGCAGTATCTGGCTCGAGCCTGACGGCATTACCGTCAGCGCGATCGACCAGCGCCGGCTGCCGCACCATTTCGTCGTCGAGCATTTGACGAGCTGCGACGCGGCGGCGGACGCGATCCGCTCCATGCTGGTGCGCGGTGCGCCCCTGATCGGCGCGACCGCGGCGTTCGGGATGGCGCTGGCGATGCGCACGGATAGCTCCGATGCCTCGCTTGACCGCGCCTATCAAACGCTGATCGCGACGCGGCCGACCGCGATCAATTTGAAATGGGCGCTCGACGAAATGCGCGCGCTGCTGCGGCCGTTGCCGCCATCGGATCGCACCGCCGCGGCGTACTCGCGCGCCGCCGAGATTTCCGAGGAGGACATCGCCATCAACCGGGGCATCGGTGAGCACGGCATTGCCTTGATCAAGAAGATCGCCGCGACCAAGAAGCACGGCGAGCGCGTCAATATCCTGACCCATTGCAACGCCGGGTGGCTGGCGACGGTCGACTGGGGCACGGCGACCGCGCCGATCTATCTGGCGCATGACACCGGACAAGCGGTCCATGTCTGGGTCGACGAGACGCGTCCGCGCAACCAGGGCGCCTCGCTGACCGCCTGGGAGCTCGGCCACCACGGCGTGCCGCACACCGTGATCCCTGACAATACCGGCGGGCATCTGATGCAGCACGGCATGGTCGATCTCGTCATCGTCGGCACCGACCGCGTCACCGCCAATGGCGACGTCTGCAACAAGATCGGCACCTATCTGAAGGCGCTCGCCGCACGTGACAATGGCGTGCCGTTCTATGTGGCGCTGCCGTCCCCGACCATCGATTTTTCCGTCCATGACGGCCTCAAGGAAATTCCGATCGAGCAGCGCGGGCCTGAGGAAGTGACCGACATGACGGGACGCACCGCCGACGGACGGATCGAGACGGTGCGGATCGTGCCTGACGGATCGCCGGTCGCGAATTACGGTTTTGACGTGACACCGGCACGGCTGGTGACGGGATTGATCACCGAGCGCGGCGTGCTCGAAGCGAACCGCGCTTCGTTGGCAGCCGCCTTTCCCGAACGAACAGCCACAGCAGCCGAATAGCCAAGGAAGAAAGCTGATGCAGAGCGCCTGGATCGATCGCGATGCGGAAGCAGCCGTGGCCCGCTACCAAAACCTCGGCCGCGACGTGGCCTTGCGCGTTTATACGACGCGGCTGTTGGGTCAGGATCCGCGGCTGGTGCTGCACGGCGGCGGCAACACGTCGGTGAAGACCACCGTCTCCGATCTCAACGGCGACAATGTCGAAGTGCTCTGCGTCAAGGGTTCCGGCTGGGACATGGGCACGATCGAGCCCGCCGGCCTGCCGGCGGTACGGCTCGCGCCGCTGTTGAAGCTGCGGGCGCGCGAAAAACTTTCCGACGAGGAAATGGTGCGGCTGCAGCGGGCCAATTTGATCGACCCGGCATCGCCCAATCCGTCGGTCGAGGCGCTGCTGCACGCGTTCATCCCGCACAAATTCATCGATCATACCCATTCCACTGCGGTGCTCGCGCTCACCGACCAGCCCGACGGCGAAGCCCTGTGCCGCGAGGTATTTGGCGCACGCGTCGGCTATGTGCCGTATCTGATGCCGGGTTTCGGGTTAGCGAAGGCAGCCGCGCAGGTGTTCGACGCCGATCCCTCGGTCGAGGGCCTGATCCTCGTAAAACACGGGATTTTCAGCTTCGGCTCCGATGCGCAGCAAGCCTATGAGCGCATGATCACGCTGGTGACTCTCGCCGAAGCGCGGCTCGCGAAAAATCGAAAGCCGGCCTTTGTCAGCGCACAGCTGCCGGCCCGCCTCGCAGGAGTGGTCGGCGTCGCGCCGATCATCCGCGGCGCCTGCAGCTTTCCCGACGGCAGGACCGACGGCGCCTGGAAGCGTTTTGTGCTGGAGTTTCGCGGCAACGACGCGGTGATGAATTTCGTCAACGGCACCGAGGTCGCGCGCTACGGTCAGGCCGGCGTGGTGACGCCCGATCACAACATCCGTATCAAGAACAAGCCGCTGGTGGTCGCCGCGCCCGCGGAGGGCGACCTTGCCGATTTCAGGGGCTCGGTCCGCGACGCCGTCGCCGCCTATGGCGAAGCCTACAAGAGCTATTTCGCGCGCAACAATGCGCGCGTCGGCGGCATCAAGACCATGCTCGACACCGTGCCGCGCGTGGTGCTGGTGCCGGGCGTCGGCCTGTTCGGGCTCGGCCGCAGCAAGAAGGATGCGAAGATCGCCGCCGATCTGGCGGAAGCCGCCATTGCCACCATCACGGATGCGGAAGCCGTCGGCCGCTTCGAACCGCTACCGGAGGCCGATCTGTTCGATGTCGAATACTGGTCGCTCGAGCAGGCCAAGCTCGGCAGTGCCAAAGAGTTGCCGCTGGCCGGACAGGTCGCCGTCATCACCGGCGCCGCCGGCGCCATTGGTTCTGCGACCGCAAGAGCGTTCGCGACGGCCGGCGCCGAAGTGGCGTTGTTGGATGTCGACGAGGCCGCGGCGCAGGCAAAGGCCAGGGCGATCGGCGGTACGGCCCGGGGAATTCGCTGCGACGTCACCGATGCGGCCTCCGTCAGGGCCGCCTTCGCGCAGGTGACTGCTGCGTTCGGCGGCGTCGATATCGCGGTGTCGAATGCCGGCGCCGCCTGGCAGGGCCGGATCGGCGAGGTCGACGAAGCCGTGCTGCGCGAGAGTTTTGAGCTGAACTTCTATGGTCATCAGCGCGTCGCGCAGGCCGCCGTCAAGATCATGCGCGCGCAGGGCACCGGCGGCTGCCTCTTGTTCAACGTCTCAAAGCAGGCGGTCAATCCTGGGCCCGATTTCGGCCCCTATGGCCTGCCAAAGGCGGCGACCTTGTTTCTGGTGCGGCAATATGCGGTCGATTACGGCAATGAGGGCATTCGCGCCAACGCCGTCAATGCCGACCGGATCCGCTCAGGCCTGCTCACCGAAGAGATGATCGCGCAGCGCTCCAAAGCGCGCGGCCTCAGCGAGGCCGACTATATGCGGGGCAATTTGCTTGGCAGGGAAGTGGCGGCCGAGGACGTGGCGCAGGCCTTTCTGGCCCAGGCGCTGGCGCTGAAGACCACCGCCGACGTGACCACCGTCGACGGCGGCAACATCGCCGCCGCGCTGCGCTGAACGGCGAAAATTTTTCGCACGAACATTGCGATTTATTTTCCCAATCGAGGGCCCAAGGTTGTTGACGAACCCTGCCTCATGAGATGGAACTCCCCCTAAGGCCAAAGGCCAAGGGTGCAAACGGGAGGTGGGCAGGTGGAAGAGTTCGACTATGTCGTCGTCGGCGGCGGGTCCGCCGGCTGTGTGGTGGCCAGCCGTCTCAGCGAGAATCCGAAGGTGACGGTTTGCCTGCTGGAAGCCGGCGGCGCTGGCAATAATTGGGTGGTCAAGGCCCCCATGGGCATCGCCATCATGGTGCCGTCCAAGACCAACAACTGGGCGTTCGAAACCGTGCCGCAGCCGGGTCTCAACGGCCGCAAGGGCTATCAGCCGCGCGGCAAGGCGTTGGGCGGATCGAGCGCGATCAACGCCATGGTCTACATCCGCGGGCATCGCGCCGACTATGATGGCTGGGCGGCTCTCGGCAACACCGGCTGGTCCTATCAAGACGTGCTGCCTTATTTCAAGAAGGCCGAGAACAACGAGGTCGTGCATGACGACTTCCACGGCACCGGCGGTCCGCTGAACGTCGCCAACATCAGGACCTCCAATCCGTTCCAGGAATATTTTTTGGAAGCCGGACGCCAGTTGCAGCTTCCGATGAACGCCGACTTCAACGGCGCGAACCAACTGGGGCTCGGCGTCTATCAGGTAACCCAGAAAAACGGCGAACGCTGGAGCGCGGCGCGCGCCTATATTGAGCCGAACATGGCGCGGCCGAACCTCAAAGTCATCACCGGGGCGCCGGCTCGGAAAATCCTGTTCGACGGCAAGCGCGCGATCGGCGTCGAGTTTAGCCGCGACGGCAAGCCGGAGTCGGTACGGGCGAGGGGCGAGGTCATCGTCTCCTCAGGCGCGTTCCAGTCACCGCATTTGCTGATGCTGTCGGGCGTCGGCAACGCGGCGGACCTGAAAGATCAGGGCATCAATGTCGTGCAGCATTCGCCCGGCGTCGGCCAGAACCTGCAGGACCATATCGACTATGCCTTCAGCTACCGTTCGAAGAGCCTGGACAATTTCGGCCTGAGCTTCGCAGGGCTGCGTCATCTCTGGAAGGAAATCGGCCGCTACAAGCGCGACGGCGTCGGCATGATCACGTCGAACGTCGCGGAGTGCGGCGGCTTTCTGAAGACCGATCCGAACCTCGAGGTGCCCGACATCCAGCTCCACTTTTCGATGGCGATGGCCGACAATCACGGCCGCAACCGGCATCTCGGCCACGGCTTCGGGTGTCACGTCTGCCTGCTGCGGCCGAAGAGCCGCGGCAGCGTGACGTTGGCCAGTGCCGATCCGGCCGATACGCCGCGGATCGATCCGAAATTCTACGATTCCCCGGATGATTTCGAGGTCATGGTCAAGGCGTTCAAGATCACCAAGCGCATCATGGATGCGGAGCCGCTGGCGAAATGGCGGACGGTGGACATGTTCACCGCCGATATCCGCACCGACGACGACATCCGCGCGGCGCTGCGCAATCGCTCGGACACCGTCTACCATCCGGTCGGCACCGCACGCATGGGCACCGACGAGGCGGCCGTCGTCGATCCGCAGTTGCGGGTGAACGGCGTGCAGGGCTTGCGGGTGGTGGACGCCTCGATCATGCCGACCCTGATCGGCGGCAATACCAACGCGCCCTCGATCATGATCGGAGAGAAGGCCGCCGACATGATCAAGGCGGCGTGAGACGAACGGGAACCGCTATCGCAGCGTCAGTCCCGTCGCTGCCTCGAGTTCGGCGATGGCCTGCGGGGCGCTGACGACCTTGATGGTGGTCATGCCCATCTCGCGCGCCGGCTTGAGGTTCACGCCGAGATCGTCGAGATAGACGCAATGTTTGGGATCGACGTTGAGCGCCTCGATCATCATCCGATAGATGCGCGGATCGGGCTTGCGCAACCCGATTTTGGCGGATTCGATGATGTGATCGAACAGCGCCATCACCTCGGCGACGTAGAGCGAGCGACCGGAGCGGCTGCCGATCGCGTTGGCGGGAAGATTGTTGGTGATGCAGCCGGTCTTGAAGTTTTCCTTGACGCAGCGAAGCGCCTCAACCATCTCCGGGCGCAGATCGCCCGACAGCAGCGGCAATACGTCCTTGCCGCGAACTTCCGCCCCCAGCGCCAGCGATTCCGCCGCGAACAATTTGTCGAAGGCCTCGACGTCAAGTTCGGCGCGCTCGAACTGGGCCCAGGCATTCTCGTGATGATTGACGGCGTTGGTGCGCCGGATGATGTCGGCTGGCAGCCCGCGCTCGCGCTCGAACCGCGCGAACGCCTCGAACGGCGAGGTGGTGAGCACCCCGCCGAAATCCCAGATCACGGCCTCGATCATTATCTTTCCATGCCTCGCAAACGCCTGTTTGCAAAACGGCTAACACGGCCGCTTTGCGAGGACCAGCCCGCAGCGGCGGCGTGGCCGCGCCACGGAATTTGGCGCAGGCCGAGCCTTCCTGTAAGTTGGCGCGGTGCGAGGAACCCCAGGGTAAATTCATGAAAGCCTTCGAGACGTCCATTACGGAAAGTGCGGATTCCCTGGCCGGGCCGTGGCGCCGGCCGCAGCAGATGCTGCATGCCCAGACTTACGATTCCCATGCCTCGATTCATGACGACGCCACCGCGCGGAAACTCGGCTTTCAGGGCGGCACGATCGAGGGGCCGACGCATTTCAGCCAGTTCGCGCCGCTGTGCGAGCGGCTGTGGGGAGAGGCGTGGTTCGAGACCGGGTGTATCTCCGCGCATTACCGCAATCCCGTTTTCGAAGGCGAGGAAGTGCAGGCGATCCTGGCAACGCCGCAAGCAGGCCAAAGCCAGACCGCGATCCAGATGGTGAAGCGTGACGGCACCGAGGTGCTGCGCGGTACGGCGTCGGTGGGCGACGACAAGGTGGCAACCGCGCTGGACCAGCGGCTGACCGAATTGAAACCGCTGGCAGATCCCGTCATCCTGCGCGACGTGAAGGTCGGGATGAAGACCGGACGCCAGACCGTGCGAATGGGTTTCGACCAGTATATGGGCGATCTCTACCCGTTCTCGCTTGCCGACAAACTCAAGGTCATCACCGAGCCGAGCCCCTGGTACCGGTATTTTTCCGTCAACGGCTCCGACAACGCCTCCAGCAATCCCTGGGGCCGGCCGATCATCCCGATGGAGATGCTCAGCGTGCTGTTTCAATATCGCGCCAAAGAAGACAGCATGCCGGTAAGGGGACCTGCGGTCGGCCTGTTCGCCGATCAGGAAATCCGGATCTCGCGCGGGCCGCTGTTCGTGGGCGAGGACTACCAGACCGAGCGCGAAGTGGTCGCGCTGAGCGGCAGCCGACGCACCGAGAGCCTGTGGGTGCGCACCACGGTGTTCGCCTCCGGCGATGTCCCCGTCGCATCGATGCTGCTGAACCTCGCCAGCATCAAGGATTCCTATGCATCCTATGCCCAAGAACATGCCGCGCTCTATGGGTAACCGGATTGTTATGGGCTATTTCCGTCGGATGAAATTTCCGGGCGCCATCATGGCAGGTGCGATGCTGCTCGCCGCGCCCGCGCACGCGATCGTCGGCGGCGGCGTGCCGTCGGGGGAGGGCGTCGGCCGCGCCATCGTCACTATCGTCGGCTCGCGCGGCAATTTCTGCACCGGCACGCTGATTGCCGCGAAATTGGTGCTGACGGTGGCGCATTGCGTGCAACCCGGCGCGAGTTACAAGATCGTCGAATATGGCGCGGACCAGAAGCCACAGCTTCGGGATGTGCGAACCGTCGCCATCCACCCCGGCTTCAATCTGCAGGCGATGCTGGCCCATCGTGCCACCGCCGATGTGGCGCTGCTGCAGCTCGAGGCGCCGCCGAAAGGCAAAAGCCCGGCCGTATTGGGCGTGCTGCAAATCCCGATTCCAGCCGGCGGCCGCTTCACCATCGCCGGCGTCGGCGTCACCATCCGCGGCGAGGGGGCAAGCGGCGGCATCGTTCGCGCCGCCGGCCTTGTCGCGACCGGCAAGCCCGGCACCCTGCAAATCCGCCTGGTCGATCCGCTGACGCAGGGTGCCCGTGAAGGGCTCGGCGCCTGCACCGGGGATTCCGGCGGGCCGGTGTTCGAGGATCAGCCGGGCGGTCCCAGGCTCGTCGGCGTCATCAGCTGGTCGACGGGCCCGAACGGCGCCGCGGGCTGCGGCGGTTTGACCGGCGCGACGCCGCTGACGCTCTACCGCGACTGGATTTTGCAGACCGCGCGGCAATGGGGAGCGGGGCTGTGAAATTCCGGACCGGTTGATCTATGTCATTTTGTTCGGCGCGCCGGTAGGTTGCCATGTTCACGAATTGGGTCCAGCCTGATCTGGCAAAAATCTACGAGAAAACGGGAAGAAACCAACAATGAACGTCATGACCGCCGTCCGTGCTGCATCGGCCTCGCAGACGACAGAACATTTCGACGTCCTGATCGTCGGCGCCGGCATTTCCGGCATCGGCAGCGCCTATCAGCTTGCAAAGCAGCTTCCGGACAAGAGCTTTGTCATCCTGGAGAGCCAGGAGAGTTTTGGCGGCACCTGGCTCACCCACAAATATCCGGGCATCCGCTCCGACAGCGATCTCCACACCTTCGGCTACAGCTTCAAGCCGTGGGTCGGGCCGCCGATCGCGACCTCGGAGGAAATCAAATCCTACATGGGCGAGGTGATCGCGGAGAACGATCTCGGCAGGCACATTCGCTACAGGCACCGGATCGAGCGGGCGAGCTGGTCGAGCGCGACCAATCTGTGGACCGTCGAAGCGGTCCGCACCGACAGCGGCGAGCCCGTGACCTTCACCGCGAACTTCCTCTGGATGTGCCAGGGCTATTATCGCCATTCCGAGGGCTACACCCCGCAATGTACCGATATGGACAAGTTCAAGGGGCGCATCGTCCATCCGCAAGTCTGGCCGGAGGATATCGAGCTCGGGGACAAGAAGGTGGTGGTGATCGGCTCCGGCGCGACGGCCGCGACGCTGATTCCCGCGATCGCCGACAAGTGCGCCCATGTCACCATGCTGCAGCGCTCGCCGACTTATTTCAGGGTCGGCCGCAACGCCATCGAGCTCGCCGAGACGCTGCGGCAGCTCCAAGTCAAGGAGGAATGGATCCACGAGATCGTGCGCCGCAAGATCCTGTTCGAACAGGACCTGTTCACGCGCCGCTCGTTCACCGAACCCGAGAAGGTCAAGCAGGAACTCCTGAGCGGCATTCGCGCGGCGCTCGGTCCCGATTCGGAGGACATCATCGAGAAGCACTTCACGCCGAAATATCGGCCGTGGCGGCAGCGCATCGCCTTCGTTCCGGATTCCGACCTGTTTCAGGCGGTCAAAAGCGGCAGAGCATCGGTGGTCACCGACGAGATCGACCGGTTCGACGCGAACGGCATCGTGTTGAAATCCGGCCAGCGGCTCGATGCCGACATCATTGTCACCGCGACCGGCTTCAACCTCAGCGTGCTCGGCGACATCGCGTTTGAAATCGACGGCAAGCCGCTCGATTTCGCCGACACCGTCACCTATCGCGGCATGATGTTCACCGGCGTGCCGAACATGGTGTGGGTGTTCGGCTATTTCCGGGCGAGCTGGACGCTGCGCACCGATCTGGTGGCGGACTTCGTCTGCCGCCTGCTCGAGCATATGAAGAAGAAGGGCGCGAAGAAAGTGGCACCGAAGCTGCGGCCGGAAGACCACAACATGCCGCTGTTGTCCTGGATCGATCCGGAGAATTTCAACCCCGGCTACATGATGCGCAACATGCACCTGTTGCCGAAGCGCGGCGACAAGCCGGAATGGCAGCACAGCCAGGATTACTGGGCCGAGAAGGACGAAATTCCGACCATCGATCTCGACGACGCCGCGTTCGCCTATGATTGAGCAGCGCTGGAGATCGCGACCAAAGCGCGGCCGCAAGGCATAGACGGGCGCCCGTGGGACGCGCGATCGATATCGATGACCTCTGGCGTATCGCCGCCAGGAAATCGCGCGCTTCGCCGCTGCCGCCCCGCGATGTCCAAGTCGAGGGCCTGCGCTGTCTCGCCTCGGCGCTGGAAAGCGCCGGCCGCTACGACGCCGACGCATTGCGTCTGTTGCAGCGGGAAGTGTTCGCCCGGATTCTCGCCGACCAGAATGTCTCCTGGGACCTGATCCTGCATCCGGAAATTCGCGATGTCCCGATGCCGCGGCCGCTTCTGGTGGCGGGGTTCGGCCGCACCGGAAGCACGCTGCTGCACAATCTGCTGGCGCTCGACGCCGATGCCCGGGCGCCCCTGTTGTGGGAACTGTGGACGCCGTCGCCGCCGCCGCGTCCGGAATCCCGTGCCGCCGATCCCCGCATCGCGATCGCGCAAGCGCGGCTCGACGCGTTCACCCGCGCCGATCCGCAGATCCTGCAGATTCATCCGATGGCGGCGCGTGCGCCCGACGAATGCCACTGGATGATGCGGCACTCGCTGTTGACGGCGATGTTCTATGAGGTCCCCGAATACTGGGCGTGGCTGAAACGGCTGAGCGACGCCGAACTCGGCGAGCTCTATGCGCATTACCGGCTGCAGGTGCAACATCTGCAGCTGTTCGACCGCCGCGGACATTGGCTGAGCAAGTCATCCACCCATCTGCATTTCATGCCGGTGCTGTTCGACGTGTTTCCCGACGCCAATGTGATCCGCCTGCACCGGCATCCCTGCCAGGCGGTGCCTTCCTTGTGCAGTCTCGTCGCCGGCTACCGCGCCCTGTTCTCGCGGCGGATCAATCACCGTGAGATCGGGGAAACCATCCTCGACATGTTCGCGGACGGGATGAGGCGGTCGATGGCTTTCGTATCGCCGGGCGACCGGCAGCAAATCATCGATATCCGCTACGACGATCTGGTCGCCGATCCGCTCGCCGTCATTCGCCGCATCTACGCGCAATTCGGCTATCGCTGCGATGCCGCCTTCGAGCACGACGTGGCGCGCGCCGTCGAGGGCCAGCGGACCGCGGCGAGACCGCGGCACAGCTACACGCTGGAGCAATTCGGCCTGTCACGGCCGCAGGTGATCGAGCGATCCGCCGAATATCTGCGGTGGGTGCAGCCGCGTTGCGGAGAGCTTGCGGCCTAGAGCCAGATCGGTTCTGACAGAATCAGAACCGAGGCTCTAGATCCTTTGTTTGACGCGTTTTCTTCACCGAACCGGTACCCACTTCGTTCGAAAACGCCATCGGCCTCGCTCCGTGAGGCGAGGGGCTTCACGGCGGCAGCCGCAAACCGCCGACACCGGGCCTCAGCTCCCGAACGGAGGCTCGCCTTGCAGCGGATGCGTGTCGTCCGGGTAGCGGCTCTTGACCAGCACCGTGATGCCGCCTCGCGAGGTGCGCGTATCCGGCGCCTGCCAGATCGTCACCTCATAGTCATATCCCGGCGCCCACGCGAACGTGATCTGGGTGGGCGGGCTGGTCCCCAGCGAGTAATAAATCACCGAACGAATGGTTTCCTGGAGACTGCCGGGTATCTGGTGCAAATATTTCACCCAATCCCCGTGCAGCGCCATTTTCGTGTTCACAACGACGCCGGCGCCGAGCGTCTGGCCGGGGCAAAACGCTTCACGTTGTGCGACCAGCTTCGGAATGTTTTCTCTTGAGAAGGCAGTATTGAGGGTACCGAGAACAGTCTGAAGGTGTGGCATGAATAATCTCCACGATGGTAGCAAAATGATCCCGCAACAACTGTAAATCTGACATCGATGCGGTTCAGGAGCAACTGCCGTCATTAAGTTGCCTGGGACGCAATGAATCCGGCCCGCGGCTGCGACCGGCGCCGAGTTCGATCTTGACGGCGAGATCGTGCGCCAGGCGTTCGTAGAGTTTCGCGCCGGTCACCTCGAGCAAGTCGCGGATTTTCGAAAGTTCGAGCCTCGCCCGGTCTGCATCGCCCACCTGCAGGGAGACTTCCGCCAGTACGATGCGCGCAAGGCACTCCGGAACGCGGGCGGCCCGCGAGCCGGCGACGTCGATCGCCTCGGCGGCCGTGCTTCCGGCCCTGTCGATGTCCCCACTGAGCCGAAAGGCGTTGGCCAGTTCGGCGAGAATGCGTGCTTCGCCCTCCAGTCCGGCTCTTCTCGAACGCGCGAAGGACAGCGCCCGCTCGAGTTCGTCGGCCGCAGCCTCGAACCGGCGTGCGATCACGTGAGAAAGGCCCCGGCAGGCGAGCGCGTTGACAAGCACATATGGACTGCCGCTGCCGACCGCCATGGACATCGCCCGTTCCGCGTGGTGCTCGGCAAGGCCCCTGTCGTTCTCCCCCCAAGCCAGGTCGACATAGGCCACGCTCGCCAAATGCCGGGTGATGTCGTTCGGATCGATGTCGGTCTGCAGCACCCTGTCGAGATAGGGCCTCGCCTCGTCGAGCCGGCCGAGCAGGATCAGGGTCTGTCCGCGCATGACGCTCAACCACCGTTCGACGTCGAAGTTGAACAGCTGGCGATCAACCTCGCTGATTTCGTCAACCCGGCTGCTCGCCTCGACATTGGCCTCCAACGCCTCGGGCATGCGTCCGGCCAGTCGCAGGGCCTGGGACAGCACGGCGTGCAGCATCGCCTCCACGCTTCGGTCCGTGGCATCGACCGCGAGCGCCAGCGCCTCGCGCACCCGCGAAACATATTCATCCGCCGACCCGTTCACCGCCAGATTTCTGCCGTAGGCGGCGTGGACCCAGGCGTTGGCCCGCATGTTGCCCGCCGCGAGCGCCAACTGCCGGGCTTCCTCGAACCAGCGCTGCGCCTCCTCGGACGGCATTCCCTCGCGCCAGCCGAACGACATAATCTGCAGGCACGCCTGCATGCGCAGAAAGTCGGTCGGTTCGGATGCGGGCTGCGCGGCCAGCAGCTGATGCACCTTTTTCCAGCTTCTCAGCGCCTGGCTGCCGTCCTGGGTTCCGATCCAGAAGGCGGCACGCATATGGGCCTGCGCCGCCTCCATCATCTCGCCCGCCTCTTCGAGATGATAGGCCAGCAGGCCGGCCAGCTCCTGCTGGCGATCCGCAAAACGGGGCTTGATGGCTTGCGCGACTTCGGAATGAATCTTCCGGCGCCGTTCGCGCAGCAACGAGCGGTAGCAGACCTCCTGAATGAGCGGATGGCAAAAGGCGTGGAGACCCGGCTCGGTCAGCGGCAGCTCGCGCAGCAGTTCGGCCTGCCGCAGGCGTGAAAGCGCTTCCGACAGCTCGATCGGCTGCAGGCCGGTCACGCGTTCCAGGATCGCGAACGGCACTTCCGGGCCGATCACGGCCGCGTATTGCAGGACCTGCCGGGCGGGCTCCTTGAGATCGTCGATCCGCGCCGCGAGCAAGGCTTCGATCGTCGCTGGCAATGGAATCGCATCGATTCCGCCGGCGAGACGATACGCGCCGCGCCGGCCCTCGAGATCACCGCGCTCGATCAGCGAGTGGACCAGCTCTTCGATGAAGAACGGGTTGCCCTGGGCGCGCTCGGCGATGTAGCGCGAGACCAGCGCCAGCGAGGGGTCCTTGCCCAGGAGGTCATAGAGCAGGTCCTTCACGTCGGCGCGATTGAGCGGCGACAGGCTGATCTGCCTGTAGTGCGAGCGCTGCATCCAGGGCGCCGCGTAGTCGCGCCGGAAATTGAACACAAGCAGGGTCCTGGTGCCGACCACCGCATCCACGATGGCTTCGAGGAATTCCGTGCTGGCGGAATCGATCCAGTGCAGATCCTCGATTAGGACGACAACCGGTTGCACGGTCCGGCCGGAGCGCACCAGGTTGCGCACCAGTTCGATCAGCCGCACCTTCCGCGCGGCTGGATCGAGCTTGGACTTCGGATGCGACGTGTCGGTCAGGCCCAGAAAATCCAGCAGCAACGGGAGCGTTTCTTCCGCGCCGGGCAGGCTGCCGATCGCCTTGGCCACCCGGCGCCGCGCTTCGTCGGGCGGCTGGGCCTGCTTGATGCCGAAATATCCGCGCAGCAACTCGAGGACCGGCTGAAGGGCGTGGCGTGTCCGTGGGCCGTCACCCGGGTCTCGTAGACGCGGATGCCTCGTTTGCGGCAGCTCTCGGCGAACTCGAAACAGAGCCGGCTCTTGCCGTAGCCCGCCTCGCCGACGACACCGACTACGCGCGCCTCGCCCTCGGCGGTGCTCGCCAGTTCGGCCTGGAGGGCGTCGAACTGCGCCTTGCGGCCGATCAGCAGGCTGAGATGAGGCTGGCTGCGGAAAATCACGCTCGCCGGGGCATGCCTGACGCGCAGCAGCCTGAAAACCTCGACAGGCTCCGACAGACCGCGAACCGCCCGCCGACCGAGCGAGGTAGCCTCGACGAACTGACGGGTGACCGCCGCCGTATCGCCGGTGAGCAGGATTTCGCCCGGCTCGGCCATCTGCTCCATACGGGCGGCGAGGTGCGCTGCCGAGCCCGCGACGTCATAGGTCTGGTACAGGCTGTTCTCGACCGCCTGGACGACGACCTCGCCGGTGTGGATGCCGACCCGGATTTTCAGGTCCGGATCGCCGAGTCCGGCGACGGACGCCTGCATGGCCAGCGCGGCCGCGCAAGCCCGCACCGCGTGGTCTTCGTGCGGCCGGGGCGCTCCAAAGAGCGCCATGATTCCGTCGCCGGTGACCTTGTTGACCACCCCGTCATAGCTTTCGACGGCGCTCTTCATGGCATCGATGACGGGCCGCATCCGGCGCATCGCATCCTCGGGGTCGGTGCGGTCGATGAGACCCGTCGAGTTGCTGATATCGGCGAAGATCACGGTCAGGTTCTTGCGCTCTCCGCCGCTGGCGGTAAGGGCCCTCAGCACCTCCTCCGCGGAAGGCCGGGCTGGCGCATCAGCCCTCAGGGCTGCGCTGCAATTGCCGCAGAAATGACTGCCCGGGCGGTTGATATGCCCGCAGATCGAACAGACCGCGCCGAGCGGCCTCCCGCAAGCTTCGCAGAATGTATTCGTCGGGCTGTTGTCGCTGTTGCAAGTCCGGCAATGCATAAGCAAAACCTTGCTGCCCAAAGCGGGCACCGATCAGACTACCTCCGGATCGAGGGCGTTTCCATGGTCAAGACAAGGCACGTGCACGTTACGGGAGCGTAAATCCTTGTCGCCGACCTCCGGCGGTATCAGCGCTTGAGGAACGGAATCCAGAGAACCGACGGCTCGACGACCAGGGTGGCGGCAAACGAATCGAGCGAGCCGGTGCTGCCTGGAAAGAATTTGACCACCACCGGAAAGTCCGTGCCGAAGGCGACGACGTCGAACCGAAAGACCTTGTCCAACAAAGGTTGCAGCGGCCAGGTGTAGCCGTAGTAGCTGATGGTCAGATTGCTGCCGGAACGGCCGACCACCATGTCGCCATATCCGGGATTGCTGAACATTCCCGCGTAGTCGCCTGGAGAGGAAGCAGCGGTCGCACCTGCCGGCGTGCCAGCCAGCGCTGCCAGTTGCGCATCTCCGGGACCCCCTGAAGCGGCGACAGGCGTTGCGCGCGGAGGAAGACTGATTTGGCCGGTGAGCTTGTCGTGGAGCAGGTGGTCGTAGAGGTCCCTCGCGATCTTGTCCGGCCAGTGATTGACCATATCGGGAGTGCAGTGCTGGTTGGTGAAGACGACCACGCCCAGTCCGTCGTCCGGCATGAACGAGACGTAGGCGGAATATCCGTCGGCGTCGCCGGTATGGAAGACGAGCCGCTTCTTCTGCTGTCCGCTCTGAATCGTGCCGATGGTCCATCCGAGACCGTAGCTGGTTTGGGTGCCGTCGTCGGTGCAGATCAGAGGGGCGTACATGCGCTCAAGGTTGGGCTTGCTGAGCAGCACGCTGCCGTTGGACGCAAACCCCTTTCTCAGAAACAACTGCACCCATTTTGCCATATCGAGAACGTTGGAGTTGATCTCAGCGGCGGGACCGACATTGGTGAAGTCCTTGAGGGGAAGCGGATCGGTCTTCTCATATCCCTTGGCAAAGTTGGTGCCGCGCGTGAGATCGGCAAGCGTGAAGCTTGTCTCCGTCATGTCGAGCGGCTCGAGGATGCGCGTCTTGATGATGGTTTCGTAGTCCGCGCCAGACAGGATCTCCAGCAGATGGCCGGCGACCATGTACATGATGTTGTTGTAAACGAACGTGGTGCGGAAGGCCGTTCCGCCGGTAACCGGTACGGGATCAAGATATCGCAGCCGGTAAAGCAACTGCGATCGTGTGAAGGGACCGAGGTACCAGAGGCAGTTGTGCGGCGCCACGCCCGTTCGGTGACAGAGGATGTCCAGCAGCGTCGTTTCGCTCGAGGCCTGCGCATCCTTCATCTGGAATTCGGGAAAAAGCCGTTGCAGCGGCACATCGAAGCCGAGCTTGTTCTGCTCGATGTACATTGCGATCGCCATGCTGGTGAAGGCCTTGGTCGCAGAGCCGATGGCAAAGCTGGTGCAGGCATCGACTTCCGCGCCGCTGGCGCGATCGCGAAGGCCGAATCCTCCGGCGAAGGCGAGGTGTCCGTCCTTGACGACGGCGACGGCGACGCCGGGGTCCGCGACAGGATGAAGATTCTGAATCGCGTCCTCAACGATTTTTTGGAAATTCGGTCCTAGGTTCGAGCAATGAATTTTCATGGCGCACTCCGTTGCAATACAAAAAGGTGTCCACCATCACATCATAGAGTACCTCACCGGCAGAGTCTTGGGGCCGCCGAGAAAGACCGACGCCAGGCGCCGGGGCACGCCGGCCAGATCGATCCGCGCGACCCGGGCCAGGAATTCCTCGAAGAAGATTCGCATCTCCAGGCGGGCGAGATGCTGGCCCAGACAGGCATGCGCGCCATGGCCGAAGGCCAGGTTGCGGCCCGGATCGCGATCGACGCGAAAACAATCCGGCTGGTCGAAGGCTCTCTCGTCGCGGTTGCCGGACAGGTAACACAACATCAGCCAGTCGCCCCTGGCGATACGGCGTCCGTGCATCAACGTATCCGTGGTCGCGGTGCGCATCATGTGGTGCGCCGGCGTTGTCCAGCGCACCGCCTCCTCGACCAGCCGGGGCAGCAGGCTGAAATCGTTCCTCGCCATGCAAAACGGCTCGGCGTTCTCGCACATCGCCCAGACCGCGCCCGACATCGCCGCTGCCGCGGTGTGGTGGCCGGCGGTGAGGATCAGCATGCAATAGCCGACGGCCTCGAACGGGCCGATCGGCCTGCCGTCGATCACCGCATTGGCGATGAAGCTTGCCAGGTCGTCTTGCGGTCCGCGGCGGCGCTGCTCCAGCAACGGGGTGAAATAGGCGTCGAAGCCATTGAAGGCATCGAGCAGGCGCCTGGTGTGCCGGGTCGGATCGCGGCTCGCTTTGGTCTCGCGGCTCGGCGCCTCATCCTGGCTGCGGAATAGTTCCTGGATGAGATCGAACAGCCGCGGCTCATCTTCCTCCGGGATTCCGAGAATCTCCATCGCGACCCGCAACGGGAAATGCAGCGCGACGTCACCGGCGAAGTCGCAGGATCCGCCCCGTTCAGCCATCCGATTGACGGACAGGCGCGCGAGGCGACGAACGCGATCCTCGAAAGCGCCGACGCCCTGGCGCGAGAACCAGGCCTGGGCGATGTGCCGGTACCGCGCGTGGTCGGGCGCATCCATCTGCAGCAGCGTCCGCATCAAATGCGGGCTGCCGCCCGTCAGCGATCGGGCGAGTTCGTCGGCGGCGCGCGGCACCAGCGTGGTCGCGCGCTCGCCATTGCAGAAAAGGTCGTGCCGGCGGCTGACCTCGAGAATGTCGGCATGGGCGGTCACGGCCCAGAACGGATCGAAGCCGTCCGCCTCGATCAGGACGAGCGGGTTGTTGTGGCGGAGCCACTGGAAGCCCGCCATGAGGGCCTTTTGCGTGGCATAGGCCGCGGGGGAAACGATGAGGGCGCCGACCTTCTCCGGGCTCATCTCCGTCTCGTTCATCGCGTTTCCCTGCGCGAGAGCGCCGATCCGCCGGCCGGCCGCGGGCCTGTCAGGGACACCTGGATTGGCAGGTTAGCACGGAAATGGAGCGACGAGGCAATCGGCGGACCGGGCGCGAGCCACGCTCTGAAGGACGAAATTCCGGTCATCGATCCCGACGGTGCCGCGACTGCCGACGATTGAGGCGCGCGAGGGTGCACGATCAACGATTCAACGCCACTTCCTTGAAGGCAATCACGAGCGGCCGCTCGAGCTTCCCCTGCATGCCCTGGATGATTTCGTAGGCTTGTTCCCGGGGCATGGTCGGTCGGTAGGGCCGGTGTTCGATCAGCGCGGAAAAGATGTCGGAAATGGTCAGTATCCGGACGATGTCGGTGATATCAGCGGCACCAAGCGCATCGGGATATCCGCTGCCATCGAGGTATTCGTGATGGTGGCGGACGGCATCGAGGATCTCCGGGGAAATGCTGTGGTTCCGCCTCAGGACTTCCCATCCGGCCGCCGGATGGGTCTCGATCAGCGCGCGCTCTTCCGCATCCAGCTGCCCGGGCTTGTCAAGGATCGCGAGCGGAATTCTCGCCTTGCCGATGTCGTGAAATATCGCCGCCGAATATAATCGCTCCATGTCCCGTCGCGCCAGACCGAGACTCAATCCAAAATCGGCCGCCACGCCCGTCACCAGGAGGCAATGTTGATAGGTTCCTTCGTGATGCCGGCGCACCGTCTCGAGCCAGTTCGACAGCCCGTCTTCCGCGATGTTGTCGGCAATCCCGCGGGCTGCATCCTTTGCGCCCCTGACGTCGACGGGCTTGCCACTCACGACGGCGGAGAACATCGATCCGATGGCAATCGCTCCGGCGTTCGCGGCCTCCCGGGCACCAAGCAAGGCATCGTCAAGGTGAATTTCGCCAGGACGGCTATCCGCCAGTTGTGCCAGCAATTTTTCCTGATGCACGGGAGTGCCGAGCACCCGGCTCGCGCCCAGCGCATAGGCCTGAACGATGCAAAGGCGCGCCTTCCGATCGACCAGGAAAATTCGCTTGCGGATCTGGGCTAATTTTTCGGATGCTTCCTTGAGCACCGCGACATTCTCGACGGATCGCAAATCCGCCTCGATGACGACGGCGTCGACCTCGCCGCATCCGTCGCTCGTCTGACCAAGCAATTCCGATGTCACCGTGTGCCGCTCCTGCAGCATCGCCTGCAGGACAGCGCGTTTTTCGGCAGCGTCGGCGATGACATGAACGAGCATGGTGGTCTCTGCTATCGGCCGTTCGGCAGGATGCTCTGCCGGCGGCGTTTGAAGTCCTGGGCCTTTATCGCGTCAGGAAGCGCTCGAGATCCGTGCAGATCTTGTGCGCCATCTCCGCCGTTACCTCGAACTTGATTTCCTCCTCGGTCGTGCTCAGCGCGACGACGCCGGTCAGCGGCTCCGTCGACTTGGTTGAGACGGTGACCTCGGTTATTCGGCTTACCTCGGTCATCTCAGATGGCCTCTTTGGTTGGCTGTCGTTTCAGGGGCTTCTTCTCGGCTTTGTCCCGGGCCAGAAACTTCACCCCGATCTCTTCGCCGGCCACGCGCACCATTTGACAGCGGCGAAATGCGACACCCGTCGACGATAGCAGCAGGAAGAATTCCTTGAGGTCCAATCCCTCGAAGGATCCCTCGACCTGCAGGCGCGCGCCGGTTTGCGAGACGTCGATCATCATGCAGTCCCGACGCCAGGTTCCGTCGATGCCCATGATGTAGACGGGGATGCCGCGTTCGAAATCGACCCGCTCGCTCTTTCTGTCGCCATAGCCCATGATGCAGTCTGCTCTTTGAAAAATTGAAAGGGTACCGGGCGCTCCTCGCGCTTACCTCGCGGACCTGCCGAAGTAGCGCTGCAAAGCCATTTCCCGGGAATTTCGCCCCGCAATTGTCTGCGGCGCCATGGACACGGCTTGATTGCGGGGGGGAAGGTGATCCGCTTCGCTCAGCAACAGGTCGGTGACTTGCCGCACCATCGCGCCGCACTTTGCCGATGAACCGCCTTGCAGTGCGGCATCGAGATCGTCGAACAGGGACAAGCTATCGGCGTTCTGCACGATCGCGATCCATCAAGTTGGGGAGAGCGCCGCTACGCGCCGCGTTCTTGCTTACGACTTCGGTTGATATTCATGGTCACTCGACAATTCGCGTAGAATGCTCTCTAAACTACAATGTTCGGTAAATTGATTGGGCGGCCAAGACCGCCAAAATTCAAGACCGCCAAAATTATCGTGGTCTAATTTGGGATTGCAAATTCGGTTTGCTGCGGAGCAGTCATTTGGGGGACTCTCGAGACGACCATCAAGGTACAAAATATCCTACGATACACTCTGCCGTGCGACAGCGGGCGCTCGGCGATTTTTTGCGCAAGCACCGAGAGGCGGTGGCGATACCGGCCGAGGACAAGCAGGTTGGCGAAAGAAGGCGGCGAACATCGGGACTGCGGCGCGAAGAAGTCGCCCAGCTGGCCGGGATCAGTTCGACCTGGTATACGCGGCTGGAACAGGGAAAGCAGGTAACGCCTTCCGGCGCAGCGCTTGGCCGCATCGCCGACGTGCTGCGGCTGGCGCCGGCAGAACGGGCTTACCTGTTTCAGGTGGCCCAGCGGGTCGACCCGAGCGGCGCTGCGAACTTCGCGGGCGAACTGGTTACCCATGCGATCGAAAGCTGCGTGCTTGCCATTTCATATCCCGCCGGCGTGCTCGACAAATACTGGACGCCGCTGTTCTGGAATGCCGCATTGGCGGAGTTGTTCCCGGGGTGGTTGCAGGGTCCGGAGAAGAACCTGCTGCGCTACATGTTCCTCGATTCGGGCGTGAGAGAACTCGTCATCGATTGGGAGCCCCGGGCGCGCCGCCTGCTCGCCCAATTCCGGGTTGAATTCGGCAAGTATATCGATGATCCGAAGATGCTCGAGCTGATCCAGGGATTGAGCGAGGCGTCGGATATGTTTCGGCAGTTCTGGGAAGAACAGCAGGTGCTGTGGTGGGAAGGTAATGAAAAAACCTTCAAACATCCGCAGCGCGGCTTGCTGACTTTCTTTCAAACCACCTTCCTGGCCGCGCCCGACCCGACCCTCAAGCTGGTAATCCTGAAGCCCTGCGATTAGCTGCGATCGCGCGCTCTCCCGTCAATCAACCGATCCCGGGATAGTCGGGGCGGGAGCTCTTTTGCGCTGCAACATAGTGAAAGAATTCCCGCGCGCGGTGGCCGGGAAGCCCCGTTCATTTTCAGTAACTATAAAGGTCAACGAAACCTTCAAGCTATGCTGCGAAATTATACCGGGCTACTACGGGTCCTGGAGAGGCAGTGATGTATCCGCGGCGGTTCGCACGTGTTCGGCCTACCGGCAGAATTTCCGACAAGGCCAAGTTGATCGTTGGCCCCAAGGCTCCGGTCATCGACTGCCGGATCGTCGATTATTCCCCGGGCGGCGCATGCCTGGAGCTATCGGGTCAGACCAAGGTGCCGACCCGATTCGAGTTGTTGTTCGGCACCACCAGGAAGCGTTGCCGCGTGGTCTGGACCGCGGGGCGACGTATCGGAGTGGCTTTCTGACAGCGCGCGCCTGGAGCCCGATTGGTTCTGACAAGAATCAGGACCGGGGCTCTCCGTTTGGCGCGTCTTCTTCGCGTGAACCGGTATCCACGCCGGATCAAGTCCGGGGCAAGCTTTCGCGCGAATACGCCATAGCGTTCAGTTATTGCGCCGGCTCGCGCTGGTCGCGATCGCCGCCGCGGCGGTGCGGTTCTCGACGCCGAGCTTGGCGTAAATCTGCTCCAGATGCTTGTCCACCGTCCTCGGACTCAGGCCCAGGATCTGCGCGATGTCGCGATTGGTCTTTCCCTTGGAGAGCCACGCCAGAACTTCGCCTTCCCGCATCGTCAATCCGAGCTCGCTGGAGAATTCCGCGGGCAGGTTGGTGCTGGACTCCTTGGCGAGCCGCAGCAGGAATTCGTTTGGGCCGAGCTTGCCCATATATTGCAGCCGCAGTTGCTCATTGTCGGGGAATGACGCCATCGCCGGCGTCTTTGCTCCGCTCTTGCCCTTCTGCGCCTGTTCGAGCCAATGCAGCATGGGACCGGGCAGCACCAGCTCGTCGTTGGCGCTGGCCGCAAGATTGGCCGACAGCAGCTTTTGCGCCTGCGGGGTCGCCCACATGATCGTGCCCTGCCGGTTGACGGCGAGCAGAAATCGCCCCGACACATCGAGCGCGGCGCGCGCGCTCTGCGTCAGCCTGGCATTGGCGAGATGCACCCTGATCCGCGCCAGCATCTCCTCGATCACGATCGGCTTCGTCACGTAGTCGACGCCGCCGGCCTCCAGCCCGCGCACGATATGTTCGGTCTCCGCGAGTCCGGTCATGAAGATCACCGGCACGTTGCTCAGGCCGGCGTCGCGCTTGAGGCGGCGGCAGGTTTCAAAACCGTCCATGCCCGGCATCACGGCGTCGAGCAGAATGATGTCGGGCGTGATCTGATCGACGATCCGCATCGCCGCCGCGCCGTCCATCGCGACCATGACCGTCATCTCCGCCCCATCCAGCGCGTCGGTCAGGAGCCGCAACGTTTCCGGGGAATCATCGACAACGAGCGCGATGTCGCGTTTTTTGGACTCAGTGGTCATAGGAATGCAGGTGTTTCAGGGTTGCCATGTATTGATCGAGATCGAAGCGATCGATCAGCGAGCGCATTTGCGCAACGAAGTCGGCTTGTTCGGGAAAGTCCGTTCCTATTTCATCCAGCTTGACCTGGATCGCCCGGATATAGCCCAATTGCCCAAGGCCGATCAGTTCCTCGACATGCCTCACCGGCGGCCGCGGGCCGCTGCCCGGCCGCCACGGCGGGACCACGATCTGATCGGTTTGATACTGCCATTCGAGCTTGAGCAGCTGGCGGATCAGTTCCATAAGCCTTGGAATATCGATCGGCTTCATCAGATAGCCGTCGTGAAACGGCTGCGCCAGCGGCGCGCCGTGCGCCTCCAGCGCGCTTGCCGAAACCATCAGGATGCGGGCCTGATGGTGGCCGGTCGCGCGCAGCGTCTCCGCCACCGTCCATCCATCCATGCCTGACATCGAGATATCCAAGAGGAACAGATCGGGCCGGCAATGCTGGGCGAGCGCGAGGCAGCCGGGCCCGTCCGGCGCGCTCAGGAGGATGAAACCCAGCGGCGTCAATACTTCGCGCAAGAGATCGCGCTGCACCGGATCGTCGTCGGTGATCAGGATGGTCTTGCGCGGACCGTGATAGCCGAACACCGGGGCATCGACCGGCGCAATCCGGGTCGGATTGGTTACCTCCGACAGCAGCATTTTGACGCGAAAAATGCTGCCGGTGCCGACCGTGCTGGTGACGCGGATGTCGCCGCCCATCACGCCCGCGAGCAGGCGGCTGATGGTCAGCCCGAGCCCGGTGCCGGTTTGCGGCTGCGAGACGCCGAGCGCGCCGCGCTCGAACGGCGCGAAGATGCGTTCGAGGTCGGATGCCTGAATGCCCGGGCCGGTGTCGATCACTTCGAACTCGGCGACGGGGCTGCGATAATGCACCACGAACTGCACGCCGCCGGTCTGCGTGAACTTGATGGCGTTCGACAACAGGTTGATCAGAATCTGGCGCAGCCGCTTTTCGTCGGCATAGACCACGACTGGCAGCACCGCCGGACGCTTGAAGACGAAATCGATGCCCTTGGCGGCGGCCTGCAGGCGGAACATGCCGACCAGCTGATCGAGGAACTCGCTGAAGCGAACCTCGTCGCGCGACAGATACAGCCGGCCGGCCTCGATCTTGGAAATGTCGAGGATGCCGTCGATCAGTCCCGACAGATGGTCGGCGCTGCGGCGGACGACGCGGACCTGGTCCCGCGGCTTTGACGGCAGGCTGGTATCCTGCTCCAGCAATTGCGCGTAGCCGGAAATCGCATTTAGCGGCGAGCGCAGCTCATGGCTGAGGCCCACGACATAGCGGCTCTTCGCCAGATTGGCTGACTCGGCGACCTCCTTGGCGCGCTGCAATTCGGCGTCGGTGCGCTTGTGCGCGTCGATTTCCTGTATCAGAAGCGCGGTCTGCCGCCTCGTTTCGGCCTCCGCCGCGCGGCGGCTTTGCTGCGCCAGCACGAACAGCCAGGCGACCACGCCGATGATGATGGTCAGTGCGAAGAACACCTTCCACAGCACGTCGGAGAGCTGCAGGTTGTCGGCGTGAACGGTTGTCGAGGTCTGCAGGTAGATCATGCCGAGCGTCAGTCCGACCAAGCCGGCGGAAACCGCGAACACGCCGAGATAATGCCCGAGCTGCGAATTGATCCGGGCGTAGATCGGCTGTGGCAGCAGCTTGCCGAGGGTTTCGGAAACCTGCGCCTGGATCCGCGCATGCGGCTTGCAGAGATCGTGGCAGCGCGCGTCGAGCGAACAGCACAGCGAGCAGATCGGGCCGGCATAGGCCGGGCACGACGCCATGTCTTCGGGCTCGAACGTATGCTCGCAGATGCAGCACTGGATCGCTTCGATGTTCTGCCAACTGCGCTTCGGCTTGCGCGCGATGTAGTATTTGCCGTCGGTCGCCCAGGCGATCAGCGGCGCGGTGGCGAAGGCCACAACCAGCGCAACGAACGGCGCCAGCGCCTTCGCGGTCGGGCCGAACAGGCCGTAGAACGCCGCGATCGAGACGATGGTGGCGGTCGTCATCGCGCCGACACCGACCGGATTGATGTCGTAGAGATGCGCGCGCTTGAATTCCATGTGTTGTGGCCGCAGCCCGAGCGGCTTGTTGACCACGAGATCGGCGACCAGCGCACCGACCCAGGCAATCGCGACGTTGGAGTAAAGCGCGAGCGTCTGTTCGAGCGCCTTGTAGACGCCGATCTCCATCAACAACAGCGCCACCACCACGTTGAAGACCAGCCAGACCACGCGGCCGGGATGGCTGTGGGTGAGGCGGGAAAAGAAGTTCGACCATGCGATCGAACCGGCATAGGCGTTGGTGACGTTGATCTTCAGCTGCGACAGGATGACGAAGGTGCCGGTCAGCGCCAGCGCCAAATCCGGCTGCGACAGTACATAGCGGAAGGCCTCGAGATACATGTGCGCGGGCTCGGCGGCATGCTCGTAGCTGACGCCGTGGCTCAGCGCGAAATAGGCCAGGAACGATCCGGCGAGCAGTTTGAGCGAACCGAGAATGATCCAGCCGGGGCCGGCGCTCAAAAGCGCGATCCACCTCGACGTCTTCGAGGTCCGGCGGTCGCGCGGCAGAAAGCGCAGGAAGTCGACCTGCTCGCCGATCTGCGCCACCAGCGAGAACACCACCGAAGCGGCGGTGCCGAACAGCAAGAGATCGAGATGGCCCGCGAGGCTGCCGTGCTCACCGGGGAAATTTCTCCACTCGACAAAGGAGTGCGGATTGGCCCAGGCGATCGCCGCGAAAGGCAGGATGTGAAGGATGATCCACAGCGGCTGCGTCCACAACTGGAAGCGGCTGATCAACGTGATGCCGTGGGTGACCAGCGGAATGATGACGACGGCGCTGACGAGATAGCCGACCGGGCGCGGAATGCTGAAGCACATCTCCAGGGCGGTCGCCAGAATCACCGCCTCGATCGCGAAGAAGATGAAGGTGAAGGAAGCGTAGATCAGCGAGGTGATGGTCGAGCCGATGTAACCGAAGCCGGCGCCGCGCGTTAGCAGATCGATGTCGATGCCGCATTTGGCGGCGTGATAGGCGATCGGCAGGCCGCAGCAGAAGATGATGACGCTGACCACCAGGATGGCCGCGGTGGCGTTGGTGACGCCGTAATTGAGCGTGATGGTGCCGCCGATGGCCTCCAGCGCCAGAAACGAAATCGCCCCCAGCGCGGTGTTGGCGACGCGGGCGGCGGACCAGCGCCGCGCGCTCTTGGCGGTAAAGCGCAGCGCGTAATCTTCCAGCGTCTGGTTGGCAACCCATTGATTATATTGGCGCCTGACGCGGTCTATCCGCTGCCGCCCTGCCACTTCGGTACTCCTGACCCCCAAAAAATCGCCGTCCGCCAAGCTTGGCAAAATCTACGTCGCTATTTTGCGGTGCAATATACGCGATCTTGCGTATCTGTGCACTGCACAATTTCAGCAATCCT
>JBGPSI010000030.1:0-32932 GCA_041490045.1 Bradyrhizobium sp. | reverse complement strand
GCTATCTTGCAATGTAGCGGAGTCAGTCAACTCGCGCATAAGGATTGAGTAGCAATGGAGTCGGTCGCAGACTGATCATCAATTAGCAGAAATGGAGTCAGTCCGGCGATTGATAAGCAAGAAGCAAGCTACACAAGCTTATCGGTTGACCTGTGCATTGTGGGTCTCGGCGCAGCAATAGGTGCATGGCTGGTGACGATCCGTGGCATGGGGCTCGCGCTCAACCTGCTGGCTCGGCTATCACGACGCGCAGGCAGGTTCAACGAGATTGGGGAATTTGGGTCGGCCGAAGGTGAACCAAACGATTCCAGAATGCACTAACAGAGAACGGGATGCCAATGAGACAAACGTAAAGGGCAACTCATGACATTTCTTCACGGAATGGAATTCTCGAACAACCAATAATTGCGTGAACAACTGGAGATTGCCCACAATTCTGCATACCGACAAATAGGGCGCGTACCTGTCCGACTTGGCCCTTGCTTACTGGGACTCCTACAACATGGTCAGCGGTACGTTGGATAAAATTAACGCATTTAAAAAAACAAAAGCACAGCAGGCGGAGTTGTTTTGGACAGTTGTCCTACCAGCGGTCGCCGGTGGATTCCTTGGAGGGATTGTTAGCCTCCGGCTAAAGGCTGTCCTTCAGGAGTCAGGCATAAAATTTGTAGAGCATTCCCTGCTCGTTGATACTGGCAAGACCGTAACATCCGATCTCGCAAAATACACGACGAAGCAAATTGAGGCAGCCTGTCAGGAAGCAGTCGACGCGAATCCGTGGAAGCCTTCATCACCCGAGCCCGGCAAGTTTGCGGAAACGCTCAAGAATGATCTGTTGCACGCCATGGCAAGCATGAAGGATGCACTTATTGCTGCTTCAGAAGAAGTCGCCCCAGGAATACAGAAACCAAATGCTCGTGTTCTACAACAGCCCATTTATATGGAATGCGCCTGAAGAGCAGGATATGCAAAAGTGGAAAGCAAACCTATGGCGCCCGCTTGAGGTATTCCTTTGGGCAGATTGGGCCAACCATCGAGACACCCAATATTGGATCAAACGTATTATGGCCGCGACCGATGGCCGGGGCAACTATGATTACGCCGAAGAGCTCTATGAGTTTAATCCCATCCTCGCGCGGTTGGAAAAATGCAATGTGCCCAGGCAATACGTTACTCAGACAGCTGTAACCTCCCGTCACCTGGTGGGAGACAACGCGAATTACCCTGCGGAAGGGCTTCCGTTTCTGAATATACTCTGGGTGAGGCACTTGGCTTCGCATTATCAAAATACGTTTCTCGGCGAACTATTGAACCGAATACCGCCCGGAGGGGCCCCGACACAGACTTGGCCAGTCAATCAAAGCCTAAGAGTTGGCAGGTACAGGTTGATGTGACCTAAGGGCGAGAGGGGGGCGCTCGGTCGTCTTCGCAAAGCGTCACCAGCAACAAGATGCCACTAACCGCGCCACCGTCGAACTCAATCGTTCCGGCTTTAAGGCGAAGACCGCGAACTCATCAGAGATTGCCCAACCGATCCAAAAATCCGCCGCGTGCGATCATGTAATGGATGTCCTTCGGGAAAGGAAACGCCTCGCGAACGTTCTTGATCGCATTTTGGAGAAATTCTCCGTGCGGCCTTGGCTTGTGCTTGAGCGGAGCCTCGTCGCTTGTTGGCGGAATCATGAAACTGTCGACAAAGGACGGGTCGAGATCGTTCACCCTGACCATCTGGCCAAATGCGGGAAATGCGTCGTAGTGGCCGATGCGCACCTTGAGGTTCTTGAGCGCCGAGCGGCTCGGCTCAGCCCTGTTGCCTTCCGGCGTTGCCAGTCCGCGCGCCATCAGGTCGAGCTTTACGGATTGCGGAAGGGTCGATGGACCGTAGACGATTTCGAGTGCCTTGGCGTCTTGTCCTGACAACCATTGGTACCAAAATGTGGCGTCGTCGGGCTTGGCGTTCGCGCCGTAGAGACAGTCAAAGCCCCAGCATTCCCTGAGGTTCGATTGATATTTTCCCAGGCTCCCGACGAGGTTGCGCATGCCGTTGCCGCCTCCTGAATGGCATGCAATGACGAGCTTGCCAATCTGAAGTCGAGGGGGAGGAGGGTTCAGGTCGGGAAACTGGAAAGGGGAAATGGCTGCAAGGACCTCATCCAAATAGCGTTCGCCCCATCGCGCCGTGCCCAGATCATCGACGCTATAGTTTCCGGCAAAGCTTTTTCCGACGGCGTATTCGAAGCCCAGGAACGGTGCGATCAGCACCACATTCTTGTTGGAATCGCGAACCTGCTCGCGTAACCGCGCAGGATCGCCGCGGAAAAGGAATTTGTGATTTCTGACATAGAAACCGTGCAGCCAAATCACGACGTTGAACGTGTGGCCCGCGCCCTCGCGCTTGGGCGGAAGATAGACGGCCGTCGGCTTGATGCAGTGCGCGGCCTCCTTGCTGAACAGAGTCCTGCCCGGAAAGGTCCCGATGTCGTCCTCTTCGAGTTCACAAGGCATGCAGGTTGCTCTACCCCGCCATGTCGCGCGGATGGCGCCAACAGGCTAACGTTAAGCACGGCCGCCGCGGAAAGCCTTCGAAACGGCGACCGGTTGCCGCGCTCCATGTATCGGACGCAAGATTGCTCAAGTCCAGGCATACGCGAAATTGCTATTTTCGATCGTCACCTGCGCTTGCTTGATTTCTTCCTTGGCCAGCGATTTTTTGAGAAATTCGCGGGATAATGCCGGCAGCAGCGTATTGGTGATGATGTTGTCGATCATGCGGCCGCCGGAGTCCGGATCGTTGCATTTTGAAACGATGTGGCTGATCACCGCGTCATCGTAGACCAGGGAGGCGCCGTGGTTATCGCGAATCCGCTGATCGATACGACCGAGTTGCAGCCGGACGATGCTATCGAGCATGGAGTTCGAAAGCGGGAAATAGGGGATGGCCACCAAGCGGCCGAGCAGTGCCGGTGGAAACACGTTGAGCAGTTCCGGCCGCAGCTTCGACGCAAGTTCTTCGGGGTCATCACGATATTTCGGGTCGCGCGACAGTTCCATGATCAAGTCGGTGCCGACATTGGTGGTCAGGATAATCAGGGTGTTCTTGAAATCGATCCTTCGACCGTTGCCATCTTCCATGATGCCCTTGTCGAATACCTGGAAGAAGACCTCATGCACGTCGGGATGGGCCTTCTCGACCTCGTCGAGCAAGATCACGCTATATGGCTTTCGCCGTACCGCTTCGGTCAGCCGCCCGCCTTCGCCGTAACCCACATAACCCGGAGGAGCGCCTTTCAGGGAAGAGACGGTATGCGCCTCCTGAAACTCCGACATGTTGATGGTGATCATGTTCTGCTCGCCACCATAGAGCGCCTCGGCCAGCGCCAGCGCCGTCTCGGTCTTGCCGACGCCGGATGGCCCCGCGAGCATGAAGACGCCGATTGGCTTGGAGGGGTTGTCGAGCTTGGCTCGACTGGTCTCGATCCTCTTGGCAATCATCGCCAACCCGTGGGATTGGCCAACGACGCGGCGATTGAGGATCTCCGGCAGCTTTAGAACGGTTTCGATTTCATCGCGCACCATACGGCCGACCGGAATGCCGGTCCAGTCCGACACCACCGAAGCGACCGATTGCTCGTCGACATGGGCATAAATCATTCGCTTTTCGGGTGTGATACCCTCCAGGGCATCGAACTTGCCACGTAATTCGGTACGTTTTTCCGTCGTGTCATCGCCCTGCTTCGGCTCCGCCAATATTTCCCTGATGCTTCTGATGTCCTTGACCAGGGCCTGCTCAATGGCCCATTCGGATTCCAGGCCGGTGAGATTCTCCTTAAGTGCGGCGATATCCGCATCAAGGCTTGTCATGCGATCGGCGTCGTCGGCTCCCAGGTCGGCGTCACTGACGAGGGCGGCTTTCTCCGCCTCGCGTGCGAAAATGGCGACACGCGCGTCCTCGACCAGGGCCGGCGTCGCGCTCTGGCTGATCGCCACCCGGGCCGCCGCAGTGTCCAGCAGGCTTACCGCCTTGTCTGGCAATTGCCGCGCCGGGATATACCGGTGCGACAAGTTCACGGCGGCCACGATCGCCGCGTCGGAAATCCGCACACCGTGGTGTTTTTCCATCGGTCCGAGCAACCCGCGCAGCATAACACAACAGGTCTCGACGTCTGGCTCATCAATGTTGATGGGCTGGAAGCGTCGAGTCAGCGCCGGGTCCTTTTCGATATACTGGCGGTATTCAGCCCAGGTCGTCGCGGCGATGGTCCGTAACGTGCCGCGGGCGAGGGGAGGCTTGAGAAGATTGGCGGCATCACCTGTGCCGGCGGAGCCGCCGGCGCCGATCAGGGTGTGGGCTTCGTCAATGAAAAGGATGATCGGGATCGGCGAGCTTTGCACCTCATCGATCACCGAACGCAGCCTTTGCTCGAATTCGCCCTTCATCGACGCGCCCGCCTGCATCAGGCCGATGTCGAGCGCACAGAGCCGGACATTCTTCAACGGTGGCGGGACCTCGCCCGAGGCGATACGTTGCGCAAAGCCTTCGACCACCGCGGTCTTGCCGACGCCCGCCTCGCCGGTGAGGATCGGGTTATTCTGCCGACGGCGCATCAGGACATCGATCAGCTGGCGGATCTCGTCATCGCGGCCGAGAATCGGATCCATCTCGCCGGACCTCGCCTTTGCGGTAAGGTCCTGAGAAAATCGGTCGAGCGGCGTGGTGCCCTTCGCACCATTGGTCTGTTGTGTCGCGCTAACCGCGGGCCCCAACCCCGAATCATCCATCGGGCGGAGGGTTTCTTCCTCAGAGGCCGCCCAGATCTTGCGGTATTCGCTGGTCAAGACGTCAACCGACATCTTGTTGAACTCGGATGAAAGGTTCTTGAGCGCGCGGTCAAGGTCGCGCGATTGCATCGCCCCGACCAGAACGTGTCCGGTTCGTATCTGCGTTTCACCAAAGAAGAGAGTGGCGTAGTGCCAGCCGCGATCGAGCAGGTCCATCACCGTGTTGGAGACGGTCGGCATATCGGTTTCGTTCTTGCGAAACCCTGCGATTGCACCGTTGATGTCCATGAGGAGCTTGTTGCGATCAAGCTTGAAGTAGTCGGCCGTCAGCGCGATGTCGGTGCGCTCGCCTTGCAGGAGATGGACGAGCCAGTGGGCGAGTTCGACATTGCGATTGCCGGCACCCTTCGCCTGGCGCAATGCCTTGAAGAAGGCTTCATAGCCGATGCGGTTGAGCTTGCCTGCTACTGCCTCGAGGTTAATGTCGGCCATCGACGCCTCCCTGCCTGCCGGCTTGTCGCATTTTTCTCTTCCGCTCCATGCGCTCTGCAGGGTGGAATCTGGCGTCGCGCCGATATGCTTCTGTCGTCGCCCAGTCGGGCGCCATCCATGTCGTCCAGCCCAGTTGCCCGAAATGGCCGAGACACATGGGCTCAACGGCGCTCGATGGAATAGCCAGCTCGGTATCCCAATCGAGCTGGGCTCCGTTGTAAAAATACACGAGATCCGCGAGCGGCTCGCACAAGTCTCCGCTGGGCAGGAATCGAATATACTGGGCGAGGCTCCGTGTGTAGATACGAACCCTGATCTTGTCCTGCACGCTGTAGACGCCCCGGCCGAGCATCGCATCCTCGCCAAGTACGTTGTGGCGCCTTCCCAGGATCGTATATTCCTGCGCGTCGAGCATCAGCCGCGTTCCGACGAACTCATCGACTTCCGCTTTCACCTCAAACAGGCCGCAGAGTGCGCTGACGAGGCGCGATGCGGACTTCGCCTGGTTTCCCAGCAGCCCGGCAAAGCCGAGTTTGGTGGCGTCGGGAACGCTGTCGAGGTTTCTGTAAGGTTCGGAGCCGGTGCCGATTGCCGCGCCGATGTAGGCGAAAAACCGATCTGCCGCCGGACGATCGTGCTGGGCGATCGGGCGCGAATTTGCCCATGCACGGAAGAACAGCTGGAGAAAGCGGTGATTGAAGATGTCGAGGAAACGCGGAAAAGCATCGTCGTTGGCGAGGATGTAATGATAGGCCTCCTCAGTCGTTGCGAGCGGCAGCGCACCCTGAGGGCCGAGCATTCCCATATACTTGACAAAGATCTTGATCGGCCTGTCTTCTTCGTCGGCTTGTTCCACGCGGGCCAGGTTTGACGCCGGAAACTCCATGAACGGGTCCTGCCCAAGAAGGACGAGTTCGTCGCGCAGCGTCGCGCTCTCGCCGATGCGAGGCTGGTCTTCATGGACGCGTTCGAGATGCCTCAGCACGGTGAAATAGTCGAACCGCCATGGCTCCGCTTCCATCTCGCGCAACAGCGTCACGTCTATTTGCGACGGCTTGATCATAGCGGCCTGCGCATTCCCATGCGGGGGGGCCATCGCATGATCTCACCACGATCGACGGAGCGGATCACGGTTTGAGTGAAGTGATTGAAGCCTGAATATTCGGCAAAGAAGCGATCGAGCACGGCGCCGAGGAGGAACGCGCCGGTACCTTCGAACGCCTTCTCGTCAATGGTGACGGTTATCTCGATTCCGCGCGCCACCCCGACGCCGCTACGCTGGCGGATACGTCGCACGATTGGCCGGCTATCGACGTGGCGAATGCCGCGAATGCGGCGCTCCGTGGCGCTGTCGGCCATCTCCGCAAAAATCGACAGCGTTTCTCGAACCGCTTCGGCATTGCGTCCGGCGCCTCGCTCCACCAAACCGAGATGGTTCGTCGAGAGCAGGTTCACCAGCCTCCAGGTAACCGTGCCGGTATGCGCCGTTTCGCTGCGGCTGCGCAGTTGCCTGATGACAGGCTCGCGCGGGGGAGTGGGCCCCGCGACGCAGACGAGATCCAGGGTGAAATCGTCAACTAGTCGAAAATCGGCGCCGCCGGCTCCGATCGGCAGGTGCTCGGTGAGGTGCCGATTGGAGCACAAGGCGCGCACGCTAAGCTCGGCGATCGCGTCCTGGTCGTCGATTCCGCCGGTCTCGCTCAGCGAAAGGAACATGTCCGTGCCGGTGTAATCCGACGATATACCGGTACGCTTCTCCTCCACCGTGCGACGTCGCGGCAGGCGGCGGATCGAAAAACAAGTTTGGGATGCGACTTGCGTGTCATGCAGCGATGCCGAATAAATCGGCCGAACCGGGACCTTTTCCCGTCCGCCGGGGTAATGGGCATAAACCTCGAGTACCCGATGGGGCTCGTAATCAAGATAATGGCTCCGGTCAGGGACGACGTGGTATTCGTGCTGGCTTGCCTTCAGTTGAATGCGATCGGTTGTTTTTTCGAACAGATTGATGGCGGGTGCCGCGTACAGGGCAAATGAGTCGGGCCGAACCGCGGCTGCAAGCCGCGCATTAAGTTCGTCAAAGGCGAACACGATCTCAACCGACCTCGCGGCGATGCGAGACAGGAACTCACCGATACCGGTGAGACGGCAACCGAGAAACTTGCGTGGAAAGGTGAAATATTCGCGCAGCAGGTCGAACCCCTCGAACACCCGGTGATCGGTGGGAAACAGCCCATCGTCGTGATCGAACCCGATCTGCTGTAAGCATTCCGGCGGGGCCTGGAAGATAACCGGATCGCCGAAACGATCGAGGTGACGGAAATAGATTCCCCGACAATGGGCAAACAGCTGTTCATACAGCGCAACCGAGTCAGCCTCTCCACCGACGAAATAAAGCGGCAGCTGAGAGGTCCGGCAGCCGGCAATCAATAGCTCCGGCTTCTTCTGCGCGTCGGCCTCGGAAGGTTCGTCTTCGGATCGCGCCGTCGAGCGGTGTGTCAGGGTCAGCCGCAAGCCCGCCAGTACCTCACCGCCGACCGAAACACCGAGCGCCTGCATGGGCGCCGGCGAGGAGTAATATTCCGCGGTCGTGAGTTCGAACGGCCATACTGTGATGTCGCCGCATAACCGGTAGCGGCATGCGATCTGCCGGTCGAGTTGGCGGAAACTGGCGTCAAGATAGGAGCCTCGCGCTATCGCACGGCCTTCGCGCAGCGCCGGGTCGCCATACACCGGGTTTGCCTTGACGAGCATCGTCGACGGCGTCGGAGCGAGATAATGGGGAACGAGTTGTTCCAGCAGGTTCTCGGTAAATTCGGGAAATTCGTGCTTTAGCTTGAGCTGCACCCTTGCGGCAAGGAAAGCCGATCCCTCCAGGAGGCCGCCGATCAACGGGTCTATGCGGTCATCCAGGAGGCCGCCCAGACGCTCGGCAATCCCCGGATATTCCTCGGCGAATTGGCGCGCATGCTCGTTGAGCAGCTGAAGTTCGGTGTTGTAGAGATCGAGAAATTCCCGATTCATGCGGACTCACAATCGATTGACGACAATTTTTCCGGCTTCAACAATATCGGCGACGAACTCCACGGGAACGTGCAGCGGATGGCACACCAGCTCGCCGCGGATCACGAAGCGGATCTTGAGCTCGACGGGATCGAGCTCTTTGTCACGTTCGATACGCAGCGTATCGGGGGAGATTCGCGGTTCATAGTTGACGATCGCGGTTCGGATCTCGGCTGGAATTTCGTCCAGCCCGTTCTCGTCAATGGTGCGGGTCGCTATGTCGGGAAGTCCGAAATTCAAAATCGATTTGCGGACATGGGGCGCGTTGTCCATATCGACTGTCGCGTCCAGCGCCACTGTGTTCAATAGAGCGTCAAGGTCGCGTGAAACTTCGCGGCGAAGCATGCTTTCGGTAATGATCTGCCGCGCGCGCAATCGGCGGCTGGCAATAACACGTTCGCCGGCCTCATTGCGCTGATCGATGGTCCGTTTGGCGTCTCTTGCCTCATGGGCAGTTCGGAAAACATGCATCAGGGGTGGGCTGAGACGCGATTGCCGATTCGAATTGGCCATTTACAACCTCGGTCTGAGGGCGGCGAACCCTGGCGGCTAGTGCCCAAAACAGTGAATCATCTCCCAATTTTCCAAACCCCGACCGGTGGATGGGGCAACCATCCACCCGTCTCTTGGACAATCGAGCGATTCCGTTAAGCGGCCACGTTCTTTTGCAGGTCCCACCCGAAATCGACGTTTCCGGTGGCGTCGCCCTCGTTGCCTTGCGGCAGGTATTTCGACTTCACCTTCACAAAGTGAAGAGTGGCCGACTCCATTGGAAGTTGTCCGCCACCGTGGGCCGAGATCTGGAAAGATGTTACGACCACGTGTTCCAGATCCAATTCGAAATAAGGAATCTTCTTGTCGCCGCTTTGCTTAAGCAGCGAAAGCTTTCCTTTGTTGACGTGCAGGCCGTTCACAGCCCGCTCCATCAGCCTCAGCGAGGCCCTTGAGGTGTACATGCTGATCGAGATGTCGTGGATCTGACCCTTGCCGACGCTGCCGCCGGTGCCGGTCGCGAAAGAGCTGTTGTTGCTGGCGCCCCATGAAAAGGACTGGAGCTCGATTTTGCCTTGGTGGTCTGAATCCTGGGCTTCCCCCTCGATTCCTTCGAGTTCGAGGAACGCGAAAACATCTGCTGCCATTTGAGTGTCTCCAGAAGGTTTAAAGTTGGTGAGTTGCCGGTTTGATCTCTATTTCGAACGCCCTATGCCTGTTGGTTGCCGGCTTTCAAGCCGGGGTTCAAGTGGAACGCTAATTTTTTGCGACGGGCAATCGGGAAACGAGCCGCAACCCGATGTCCATGCCCTCAAGCTGGAAGTGAGGCCGGAGCTCGAATGTAGCGGCGTAATAGCCCGGATTTTCTTCATTCGCCGTAACGGAGATCTTTGCGCCGGCGAGCGGCCTGCGGCACTTGGTGGCCTCCGAGGAGTTCTTCGGATCAGCATCGACGTACTCGCTGATCCAGTTGTTGAGCCACCGCTGCAACTGCTCATTCTCGTAGTACGACCCGACTTTATCGCGTACCATGACCTTGAGGTAATGCGCGAACCGGCAGCATGCGAACATGTAGGGCAAACGGGACGAAAGATTGCTCGATGCCGTCGCCTCCGGGTTGTTCTGATAGGCCTTCGGCTTGAAGAGCGACTGAGCGCCGATGAATGTCGCGCGGTCGGTGTTCTTTCGGTGAATCAGCGGAATCAGGCCCGATTTCGCCAGTTCGGCCTCGCGCCGGTCGCTGATGGCGATTTCTGTCGGACATTTCAGATCAACGCCGCCATCGTCCGTCGGAAACGTATGCGTCGGCAGTTCTTCCACCTCGCCGCCGGACTGCACACCGCGGATGCGCGCGCACCAGCCATACTCCTTGAAAGCGCGGTTGATGTTGGCTGCCATGGGGTAGGCCGCATTCATCCATGCGTATTTCTCGCCCTTGTGGCCGTCGGTATCCTCTTCGAAGCCGAACTCCTCGACCGGTTCGGTCTTCACGCCGTAGGGCAGGCGAGACAGTACGCGCGGCATGCACAGGCCGATATAGCGCGCGTCGTCGGAATCGCGCAGCGATCTCCAGGCGGCGTATTCCGGCGTATCGAACAGCTTGCTGAGATCGCGCGGATTCATCAACTCGTTCCACGAATCCATGCCCATCAAGGTAGAGTCCGCGGCGGCGAAGAACGGCGCGTGCGCCGCGCCGGCAATCTTGCTGATGTCGCGCAGCAACTGCACGTCCGTCGCCTGATGGCTGAAGCTGTAGTCGCCGATCAGGCAGCCGTATGGCTGTCCGCCCAGCTGGCCGAATTCTTCCTCGTAGATTTTCTTGAACAGCGGGCTCTGGTCCCAGGCGGCATTCGGATATAGCCGCAGGTGCCGATAGAGCTCGTTCTTCGAGACATTCATCACGCGAATCTTGAGCATCGCGTCGGTCTCGGACTGAAACGCCAGATATTTCAGGCCGCGCCAGGCGCCCTCGATCTGCTGAAATTCCGGCGCGTGCATGATTTCGTTCATCTGCGCCGAAAGCTTCTTGTCCAGCTGCGCAATCATCTCTCCGATCGTATCGAGCACGTCGGATTTGATGAGGCTTGTATCGGCGAGCGCCTGCTCGACCAGCGTCTTGACGGCATTGTTGAGTTCTGTCGCCGCGCGCTCGGTGCGCGGCTTAAAGCTCTGTTTGAGGACCGCAGCAAACTCGTCCGCATCTCGGGTTTGGGTTTGCGCGTCCTGCTGCTTGGAGCGGGCTATTTCGGTTGCCATGACGAAGCTTTCTAATATGCTGATTGGTTACAATGCGGACTATTGTTCGCCGTCGTTACTCTGCTCGACGGTACGATCCTTCAATGCCTGCATGAGTTGCGGATCGGCCAACAGCTTGCGCAGCTGATCCTCGGCCGCGGCTTTGCCGTCCACGTAGCGCTGCAGGTTCGCCAGTTGCATTCTCGCTTCGAGAAGCTTCGCCACCGCCGGAACCTGTTTGGCGACGGCAGTCGGTTCGAAGTCCGCCATTTTGTTGAAACGGAGCTCGACGCCCATCTTCTCTCCGGAATTCTCGCCAAGCTTGTTATCAACCCGAAAGTTGATGCCCGGCTGAATGGCGGCCATTCGCGCATCCAGATTGTCCATATCGAACTCGAGGAATTTGCGATTGACGATTTCGGACTTCTCAACACCGGGCGCGTTGCCGGAGAGATCGGCCAGGACGCCCATCACGAATGGGATCTCGACTTTTTCTTCGGCGTTTGCCGGATTTTCGTAGGTGATGTGGACCCGCGGAGGGCGGTTCCGGCGAATGAATTTCTGACCACTTTCCCGTGCCATGTATTCAACCCTATCTATAAATTTACGATTGGAGGAAACCTGCGTTACTGCGTCAACTGGAGTGGACCACTGATCTCATTTCTCGGCGCCGAAAGTCTTCAGCGCCGCCTTCGGAAGCACTTCCCTCAGCACACCCATAAAATCCCGCTCGGCGAGCGCACGAGCGCGATCACACAGCATCGGCACCGGGCTGGAGGGCTCGGAGTGTCGGAAAAATCGCTGCACCTGCTCAAGCAGTGCGATTGCCTGGGCGCGCGACTCGACGCGGTATCGAGGACATCCGCTTTGGGTAACCGACGCCGGGCTTTCGGGCGCTCCCTCCGGTAGCTTGGAAAGTTTGCTGACCGGCAGTTCGAAGAACTGGTCGGCCCCGATCTGAAATGCCGCCTTCTCCATCTGCGTGGGCACCAGAATGCTCATCACCTCGAAGAACGACTTGCCGATCAGCTGATGCGCCTGGCGGACCAGCGGCAGGGTGGGGCTGGAGGGCTCCGAACGGCTGTAATATGCCGCGATCGCCGCCAGCGCCTCCTGCGCGTCCGCAAGCGATCCCGGCGTATCGCCGGCCAACGAAACATCCTCGCCTTCCACCGTCTCGGCTTTGCTTTCCTCGCGAAGCGCAGCACGGGGATCAACGAACAACTGTATCTTGTCGACAATCGCCGGCAGGTTTTCCAGGCCGAGCGAATTGCCCCGCATGATGAAGGTATCGCGGATGCGGCCCAGCGATGTCCTGAGCAGAGCCACGTACCCGCGCGTCGCCGCCAATGCATCGGGCGGTGCATCCACGATCGCCTCGGTAAGCGCAGCCGATGGGTGCTTCTGCTCGCCGGCCCGAGGCTTTACTTCGCCGGACGCAATCATCCAGGCCCGATAAGTCACCGCGCCAATTCGGCGCCCTTCGCATAACGGTGCGTACTGCAGCGGGAACACGACGGTAGGCAGGTCAAGCGCCCCCAGCGCGGCGGCACGCGCACTGAATTCATCGCCGGCGGCGCGCGGATGGACATCGTCCCAGAACTCATCGAGCCACTGCGCAATGGCGGCAATTGTCACGGCGAAGCCGCCGAGATCCCGGTCCAGGATCAGTAGCCGCGCCCGCAGGACAAGCAACCGCAAGTCGCGCGAGCGCTCCCACAGCGGGCCGATCGCGTCGACCTGGCGGGGCAAATCGACGCTGGATCGATCAAACGGCTTTCCGTCATCGCTCGAAAAGAACGCACTTGGAAGCATTCCTTCGGTCTGGGCGAAAAAGTTCAGGTAGTCGGCGTCGCCCGCAAAGTCGAGATCGGGTCCGCACGGATCGGCCTCCGACAGCGGAATGCACAATTCGGCAACTGCCGGAGAAACCATTGCAGGTTGCGAGCTGGTGTCGATCTTCGTCAAAATGGAGGGATCGGTTGGTACCGGTTCGGCCGCGGCCTCCGGCTCCAAGGCGGTCATCGGGGGCGATGAAATCTCCGCTGCGGGCGGCGGGATCGCCACCGTAGCGTCATCTTGGAGACCTTCCGAGAATGCCAGTTCCGCCACCGCATGCCCCTCAGGATCGGGTTCGTGACAACCGATCTTTCGCCCGTAAAACGATAGAGTTCTAGTCAGTTAGTGATCTGAACGAAATTTAGGTTCAATAAAAAGTTCTGCCCGCGCTGGGCGGTAATGTACATCCTCCGATCGGACGACCCGCATTCCCAGGCGGTGCGGCGGGCGACTAAGAATATCACCGCTTAAGTCGGTGAGAAGGTGGAATCTGTCGCGGAACTTGGCCTGTGCCAGTGGTGGCGCGAACTACCGGGGCTTCAGAGTGATGCACGCAGAAGTAGTAGGGGCCACGCATGCGGAGGACGGAGTGGAGCGGTCCATGGTCCGGGACACGCGCCGTTTTGAACCGTTAGAGAAGCGTTAGAAATGGCCGCTAAGCCAGGCCTGCCGCATTGCGGTAACCGGCTTTCTCGGCGCCCGCACGCCGCCGTCGGTGCTCCAACACATTCCGATATCGCATTGAATTTGAACCCCGACATAACCTGCGCCGACTATATGGAGCGGGCGAATTGACGCTCCGCCGTGGCAGTCGTCGAGGGGTCGGATGGGAGAGCTCAAGCAAGCCAACTATGCAGCCGCGCTCAAGACGCCCCTTGGCGAAGACGTTCTGGTGCTCAAGAGCTTCTCCGGCAGCGAAGGATTGGGCGAGCCGTTCGAATTTCAAGTCGAAGCCCTGAGCGAACAGGAAGACATCGATTTTGACAAGGCGCTGGGCCAGGCCTGCACGATCAGGCTCAAGACCTATGAGCAGAAGCAGCGCTTTTTCTGCGGCATCCTCACGAACGCACAATGGGTCGGCAGCGAGGTGGGGGGACAGCAGGATTATTCGCAATACCGATTGGTATTGCGGCCATGGTTCTGGCTGTTGGCTCATCGTGCCAATTGCCGGATTTTTCTCGATGAGAACGTGAAGGACATTATCCAGAAGGTGTTCACGGATGCCGGATTTTCCGGCGGAACGGATTTCAAGTTCCGCACCACCGGCAATTACGACAAGATCAAATACTGCGTTCAGTATCGCGAAACCGATTTCGCCTTCGTCTCGCGGCTGATGGAGCACTACGGGATCTACTACTATTTCGAGCATCAGGATGGACAGCACACGATGGTTCTTGCCGACTCGCGCGCGTCCCATAGCGCGGTCCAGGATCTCCCGCAGGTCAAGTTTCATTTCCAGACCGATGCCTATCGCCGGGTCGAACAACAAATCGATTCATGGGTATCGGATCGCCGTTTCCGCACCGGCAAGGTCGAATTCAACGACTACGACTACCTCAAGCCTCCCAAGCAATTGCGCGCATCGAAGGAAGGCTCGGAGAATTACACGCGGTCGAGATTTGAAGTCTACGACTATCCCGGCAAGTATGACGAGCAGGATAAGGGCAAGCAGTTTGCCCAATTCCGGCTGGAGGCCGAGCAGGCCATGGACCGCCGACGCAACGCCGGCGGCGAAGCCCCCTCCTTGTTTGCCGGGGGGCTGGTCACCGTCGAGAAGCATCCCGTCTCAGGCGAGAACAAGGAATATCTCGTGGTGCGCGCCAACCACAACTACGGTGTTCAATCCTATGGCTCGAACCAGTCAGGCGTGCCGCGCTACGGCGGGAATTATCAATTCCTGCCGAGTGATCGCCCGTTCCGCAGTTTGCCCTCGACACCAAGGCCGCGGATTTACGGTATCCAGACCGCGAAAGTCGTAGGCAAGAAAGGCGAAGAGAGCGAGGAGATATCGACCGACGAACACGGTCATATCTGGGTCCAGTTCTTTTGGGATCGCGAGCCGAAAAAGTCCTGCCCGATCCGGGTTTCCCAATCCTGGGCCAGCAAGCAATGGGGCGAACAATTCATTCCGCGGATCGGGATGGAGGTGGTCGTCGAATTCCTCGAAGGGGATCCCGACCGGCCGCTCGTGACGGGATGCGTCTACAACGGCGACAACAAGCACCCTTACACGCTTCCCGACGACAAGACCCAGTCCGGAGTGAAATCCGACTCATCCAAGGGGCACAACGGCTACAACGAGTTCATGTTCGAGGACAAGAAGGGCTCGGAAAAGATTCGTATGCATGCGCAGAAAGATCACGATGTCACGATCAGGAATTCGCAGACCGTGACAATCGGCGAGGCTTTCATGCCCCCGAAAGGCAGTCTGTCACGCAGCGTCACACTGAAGAATGGCGACGACCAGCTCAGCATTGAACTCGGCGATCGTACAATTTCAATCCCGATGGGAAGTCAGAGCACAACGGCAATGCTCTCAATCAGCCATACGGTTGGAATGACAACGGTGACACTCACGCCAGCGGCGTTTTCTGTCGAAGCTCCCATGATCAACGAAACCGCGGAAGCGGCCATCAACCATACGGCGGGCGCTGCCATCACCCTCACGGCGCCAATAATTAATCTTAATGGAATGGTGCTGATCAACGGTATGATTCCGGTGCTAGTCCCGGTCTAAGCTTCAAGTCGCGCGATCGGGCGATCGCCGACGTAGTCGGATTGCACTGGATTTTTGGCGATAAGGTTTCGGTATGTCCCAGACTCGCTTCGTCACCACACGCGCATTGTTCGAAACGTTTCCGCGTTCTGTAACTAGGATTGCAGCCGAACCTACGGACGAGCCGCCGATTATGTTTTTGAAAAAGCTATCGGCACAGCATAAATTCGAGGATGGCATAACCTTTTGCGCTTACCTGCTCCCGCGCCGGGAGGCGGTCTGGTGGGCGTGCGGATGCGTGAGGGGCCTGCTCGGTGATATCGCCACACACCGGGCCGGGCCCATTATTGCGGCCGAAGCATGGGTGCATGATCCCGATGACGACCATCGGCGGGCTGCGCTTGAAATGGGCAGGCAGGGAGACAGCAATGACCCCTTGAGTTGGCTCGCCCTGGGCGCTGGATGGTCGGGCGGCGCACTCTTCGCGCATCCCCAGCACTTGGTCCCGGTGCCGGCCTATATGACCCCGAGAGCGGCTCGCATTGCCATCTTGCTGAGCGCCCGAATCTTCAAGCCAGACCAGTACACCGCTCGGATGCAAGCGTGTATAGTGGACGGTATTAAGCTGGCCGAGACGGGGTTGTGACACAATGCGCACCTCACTCCAGGTCATTCGATACTCCGATCCGCAGGACTGCCGAAAGCATCGACCGATTTGATAGATCGACCGCAATGACCCTGACGCTGCGAATAGAGAACTTGACGACCCTGCCTGACGGCGGCCCGTTGAGTGTTTCGATCAAGGGTAAACGTGGCCTCGATATCGGTCGCGATCAGTATCTCGATTGGACCTTGCCCGATTCCAGCCGTTTCATCTCCGGCAAGCATTGCGAGGTCCGCTGGCACGATGGCGCCTATTGGCTCCACGACATCTCGACCAACGGCACGTTCATGAACGGTGCTGATAGCCGGCTCAAGGCGCCGCATCGATTGCGCGACGGCGATCGATTTGTCATCGGTCAATACATTATCGCCACGACGATAGACGAGGAAGTCGCCGTACCAGGCGAGGCCGCGCCGCGTGCTACGCCGTCCCGCGACGACAACCTGTGGGAAGGAGCACCGGACGCCGCCGATCCGATCGATCCGCGGCAGCTAAAGGGGCCGCATGATGCGGTTCCGGTCCGGCCGGATTTTCTCGATTGGGCGGTCGACGTGCCCGTCCCGACCATGCGTCCCGCGCCGCCAGCGGCTGTCTCCGTGTCATCCATTCGGGGGATGCCCCTTGCAGCCGAACACGACAGTTGGGCCGAGGGGCCGCCGCCGCCGCCCGCGCCCCCGCCCGAGGTCCTCCCTGTGCCGACACCGCGGCGTCCCGACACCGGGGAAGCGAAACGGCCTTGGTCCGTTCCGGAACCGGATCTGCCGGTGACCTCGCAGCGCAGCGGGGACGCGGATGCAGTGGCGAAATTTGCCCAGCTCGTGGCGCGCGGCGCTGGTCTGCCGGACGATGCATTTGCAGGGCGCGACCCTGACGAATTGGCTGAGCAAGTTGGCCGACTGCTGAAGTTTGCCACCGACAATATGAAGCAACTGCTCGATGCCCGTCAGCAAGCGAAACGATTGGCGCGCAGTCCCAACCAGACGACGGTTCAGGCGATCAACAATAACCCGCTTAAGTTTGCACCAACGGCGGAAGACGCCCTTCGCATCATGTTCGGCTCCCAGAGCCGGAGTTATCTCGACTCCGAGAGAGCGTTCGCCCAGGGCTTCGATGATTTGAAGAAACATCAAATCAAGACTTATGCGGCGATGCAGCATGCCGTCACGCTGCTGATGAAGGACCTGGACCCTGCCACAATCGAAGCCGGCTCCCAATCCGATCGTGGTCTGGCGGGTATGGTGGGTTCGCGCAAGGCGCGGCTGTGGGACGTCTACGTTGCTCGCTGGCAAACCCATGCGAAGCGGCACGACAACGGGATATTGGATACGTTCATGGACTACTTTGCGCGCTGCTATGACCGCGACTGAAAATGCGCTGGCGTTGCTGCAGTCGGCTGTGTACATTCGATTTTTTTGCGAAAAACTCGATATTCGTTGGGCGAGGTTCGAACGTGGTTTGATGTTCGCGACGCGGAGAAATCCTGTTCGCCTTTGAACCAAAATCGGACCGAGTCGAACCAAGATTGGAGTCAGCCGGATAAATACGTGATGGTTGGCGCGCTCGGGGACCATCCGGCTATTCGAGAGATCCGATAAATGTCCTGGTACACCAAGGTTGCCTGGTCGGAAGGCCTCTTCCTTCGACCCCATCATCTGCAACAGAACGATCGCTATCACGAGCACCTGCTCGAATCCCGGGTGCGGCCTACGACGCCGTACCCGTGGGGCTTTTCCGAACTGGAGATCGATCGGGATCTGGCTCAGCAAAGCAAATTCGCCCTGCGGCGAGCCGCGGGCATTATGCCTGACGGAACTCCCTTCAGTATCCCGGCCGATAGTCCGTTGCCTCCCGCAATTGTCGTGCCCGAAGCTGCGGCCGGCCAGATCGTCTGGCTCTCGATGCCGATCGCTTCCGCCAACACGCGCGAGACCGACGATCGCGAGGCGGAAAGCGCGGCTCGCTTTGTCATCGGCGCCGAAACCTTCATCGATTCTTCCTCGGAGCTGCGCATCGAGGAGGAAATCGACTTGGCCTTTCCGCGGCTCGGCTTCGAGCTTCGCAAGACCTCCAAGCCCGGCTATATCGGCCTCGGCGTCGCCAGAATCATCGAAGTGCGGGACAAGACGATCGTTTTTGATGAAAAATACGTTCCTCCGGTGCTGCTGTGTCACGCCTATCCCGTCGTCGAGGGATGGATCGATCGTGCGATCGGCTGGATCGACAACAAGCTCGAAGAGCTCGCGCGCTATGCGGCGGATCCGACCGCGGGTGGCGGACTGCAGAGCGTCGAGTATCTGGTCCTGCAATTGCTGAATCGGCACATTGCGGTGCTCAGGCATCTCCGGAGCTCCAGCTATGTCCATCCAGAGCGCCTGTTCCAGGAATTTCTGCGGCTGGTCGGCGAGCTCGCCACTTTTGCAACGGCCGAGCGGCGGGCCCGTATCTATCCCCAATACGATCAGGACGACTTGGAAAATGTTTTCGGACCCGTAATGCGCGATCTGCAGGATTTCCTGAGTGCGCAACTGGGCCGGCGCGCGATCCGGCTTGAAATCATCCAGTTGCGGCCCAACGCATTTTCATCGCCCATCCGCGACCGATCTCTGTTCCGCAATGCGACGCTGGTCCTCGAAGTCTCGGCGCGCCGTCCGCTGGTCGAAATCCAGAACGACTTTCCGCATTTGTTCAAGGTCGGACCCAACACCAAGATGAACGAGATCGTGCATGCCAACCTGCCGGGCGTGCCGCTGGTGCATCTGCCGACACCGCCGCCGCATATTCGTGCGATCACCGATCACGTGTACTTCTACCTCGATCGAAAATCGCCTCTGTGGTCGGAGTTCAGCAAGGCGGCATCGATCGGGATGCACTTCTCGGGTGACTGGCCCGAACTTGAGCTGCATTTATGGGCGATTCTGGAAGACCGCCAATGAACGACAAGGACAAGCCGGCAAATCCTTTCGGTCGGGTCGAGCGGACGATCATTCGTCCCAATCCCGGTGGAAGGCTGCCGCCGGTTCCTGATCCTCTTCCGCCTCCCGCCGACCCAGGGCGGCCGCCGCCGCGTGCTCCGTATTCACCCACGCCGCCCTCGACTAGTCCGTCCTCCGCTTATTCACCGCAATCGCCCGGCTATGCGGCGCCGCCCACGACTCCTACGCCCGAAGAATGGGTATCCACACCGGCAACACCGCAACAGCCTAGGTTCGCGGAGTCGCCCGCACCCATGCTCCGCGTCGACGAGCTGGTGGCGCCGAATGCCAATCCGATCATGCGCGCCGCCGGGCCGCTGCTGCAGCTCCTCGGCCGCTTGCGCGTCGCCCTGATGCGTGCGTCGTTTGCGAGCCTGATGGAGCAAGTCGCCGATGCGGTAAAATTCTTCGAGACCGATATCCGATCGGCGGGGATCTCGGAATATCAGGCCAACACCGCAAAATACATTCTGTGCGCGACCGCCGACGACATCGTGCAGCATATTCCAACCGAAGAGCGTCATGTCTGGACGCAATATTCGATGCTGAGCCGTTTCTTCGGTGAACGCGTCGGTGGCGTACGGTTTTTTGAAATTCTCGATCATCTCAAGACAGACCCGCTGGTCAACTACCCGGTTCTCGAGCTGCAGCACGCGTGCATGGCTCTGGGCTTCCAGGGCATGCATCGTGCCTCGGCAAACGGTCTCGCCAGCCTGCAGCTCATTCAGCGCAACCTCTATGAATTGCTGCGCCGGGTTCGCCCCAAATCCGCCGCCGACCTGTCGCCGCACTGGCGCGGTCAGGCGCTGGCCAATCGTCGGCAGCGCGCGCGCGTGCCCGTGTGGATGGTGGCAGCGGTCGTCGCGGTGCTGCTGACGGGAGTCTATTTTACGCTGCGGATGCTGCTGTCCGCCAGAGCCGAAAATGCGGCCGAGGTAGCGCTTGCGCTGCATCCAGCCGATCCCATCGAATTGAAGCGCCGCATCATCGCGCCGCCTCCGCCGCCTCCGCCTCCGCCACCTCCCGATCGCATTACCCAGCTGCAGCGGATTCGCAACGCGCTAGGGGCGGAAAAGCTCGCCTGCGCGATGACCGCGGATCAGACCGCGAGCTTCATCGTCATCCGGGTCTGCGATCTCGTCCTGTTCGAGTCTGGACGGGCCACCGTGCTGGACGCTTTCAAGCCGGTCGCGGCCCGCGTCGCTGCGACGCTGGACAAGGAACCGAAGCACATCAAGATCGTCGGTCATACCGACAATACGCCCATCAGTACCGTGCGTTTTCCTTCCAATTTCGAACTCTCGGTCGAGCGCGCAAAGGCCGTCGCTGCCGTGCTCAAGCAGGGTCTCACCGATCCGGGCCGTATCGACATCGAAGGAAAGGGGCCGGACGCTCCGATCGCCAGCAACGCGACGCCGGAAGGACGCGCCAAGAACCGGCGTGTCGAAATCTTTATCGAACGCAGCGAATAGCCGAGGGTGGATAAAGCAGCATGCTTCCAAAGCGGATTATCCAGATCGTCCTATACGGCGTCGGGCTCAGCTCGCTGGCGGCCGTCGTCTACTTCGCTGGCCCGTTCATCGCCTTCGGCAGCTGGCATCCGCTTGAAAATGCGATCGTTCGCAACATTATCATTCTTCTTCTCGTCGCCGGTGCCGCAGCAATTGCCGGCTTCAGTTTCCTGCAGCGTCGCAAGGGCGCCAAGCAGATCGCCGATGGCATCAGCGGCGCCGAACAGGCGGTCAATGACGAGCCTGTGCTCCAGGAGAGAATGAAGGATGCCCTCGCCACGCTGAAAACGGCAAGCGGCAACAAATCCGGCTATCTGTATGACCTGCCCTGGTACGTCATCATCGGTCCACCCGGCGCAGGCAAGACTACGGCGCTGGTGAATTCCGGCCTGAAATTTCCGCTGGCGGGGGGCGCGACGCCTGCGGCAGTGGCGGGCGTCGGCGGCACGCGCTACTGCGATTGGTGGTTCACGGAAGAGGCCGTTCTGATCGATACGGCGGGGCGCTATACGACGCAGGATTCCGACGCCAGGAGCGACAAGGAAAGCTGGTTCTCCTTCCTCGATCTGCTGAAGAAGAGCCGGCCGCGGCAGCCGATCAATGGCGTCCTCGTCGCCATCAGTGTCGAGGATATTCTGACGATGTCGCGGCAGGACCTGGCGGCGCACGCGGAAGCGATCCGCATGCGGCTGCTCGAACTGCACCAGCGGCTCAAGGTCAGCTTTCCGGTTTATGCGCTGTTCACCAAGACCGATCTGGTCGCTGGATTTACCGAATATTTCAGCTATCTCAACGAGGCCGGCCGGCGCCAGGTCTGGGGCGCGACGTTCCAGACCGCGGACAAGAACAAGAATCTGGTTGGCGACATTCCCAACGAATTCGACCTCCTGCTGGAGCGCCTCAGCGAGGAAACCCTCGATCGGTTGCAGGACGAGCCCGCTCCGCAGCATCGCGTCCAGTTGTTCGGCTTCGCGGCACAAATGGCGCGGCTGAAGCCGCAGATCCACAATTTTCTCAACCAGATCTTCGAACCCACTCGCTATCATGTCAACGCCAGCTTGCGCGGGTTCTATTTTACGTCGGGAACCCAGCAGGGAACGCCGATCGATCAGTTGATCGGATCGCTGGCGCGAACCTTTGGTGCGGAAGAAGTCTCAGCCGGAGCCTATCATGGGTCTGGAAAGAGCTTCTTTCTCACGAACCTGATCACGAAGGTCATCATCGGGGAGGCCGATTGGGTCTCGACGGATCGCGGTGCCGTACGACGCACATTGATCATCAAGACCGCAGTGCTGTCGCTGATCGGTCTCTGCGCCATTGGACTGAGCGTTGCGTGGCTCACCAGCTACAAGAGGAATTCCGACTTGATCGAGCAGAATGTGAAGCTCGACGGCGAATATGCATCGGCCGGGGCGCCGCTGATCAAGCAGACGATTATCGCCGATCACGATCTCGATAAGGTTCTCCCGCTGTTGCATCGTCTGCGCAATGCGCCGGCCGGTTATGCCTCTCGCGATGTGCAGGTGCCGCTGTCCGAGCGTTACGGGCTCAGCCAGCACCCCCGGCTGTTATCGGCATCGGATGCCGCGTATCATACCGCGCTCGAGCGCATGTTCCGTCCGCGTATGCTGTACCGGCTGGAGGAGCAACTCGCCGCCAGGATTCGCGAGCCGGCCTTCGTCTATGAAGCGCTGAAGGTATATCTCATGCTCGGCGGGCAGCATCCGCCGGACCAGGCGTTGATCAAGTCCTGGATGCAGCGCGACTGGGCCGACAATCTCTATCCAGGCGCGACCAACGCGGAAGGCCGGCGTCTGCTCGAAGACCATCTCACCGCGATGTTCGATCTGGAAACCGAGCAGCCGCCGCTGGTCGAACTGGACGGCCGTCTGATTGGAGAGGCGCAGAATTCACTCGCGCGGCTCAGCGTAGCGCAGCGGGCCTATGAGCTCCTGAAATCGGAGGCGCGCGCCGCTACCACGGGTGACTGGCTCGTGACGCGCAAAGGCGGACCGGACGTGTCGGCCGTTTTCGAAAGCACGGCAGGGCAGTCGCTCGACAACGTGCGCGTTCCCGCTTTCTTCACCTATAATGGCTTCCAGCAGATGTTTATTGCGAAGCTGGGTGGACTGTCGGAGCGGATGAATCGCGACCGCTGGGTTCTCGGCGACGCAGGGCAGCAGACAGCGATCGGCCAGCAATATGACGCGCTGGCCGGTGATCTCCTGAACATCTATTCCAATGATTTTGTCACAACCTGGCGCACGGCGCTGGGAAGCCTTCGTTTGAAAAAACTGCTGGCCGACAAGCCGAAATACGATGCGCTGCGCGCGCTGTCGGCGCCGACATCGCCGCTGCGGCAGATTCTGGAGTCGATCCGCGACGAAACCGCGCTAACCAAGGAGCGGCCCAAGCCCACCAATGCGCCCACGCCGACGGACGTACTCGCGCGGCCGGCGCCGGCACTGTTCAATACGCAGGATGGTTCACCCGGCGCCGGTATTGAAGCGCAGTTCAAATCCTTTCATTCCGTACTGGAAGGGGACAGCACCCGCCGGCCGATCGATTCCATCATTGCCAATCTGAACGACATTGCGCAGAACCTTACGCTGATCGTCGAGAACCCGCAGATGACCGCGCAGGCGACCAATTCGCTGCAAACACAGGTCGCGGCGCTGCGCAACAACGCCTCGCGCATGCCGCCCCCGTTCTCCGATATGCTGCGGGGCGCAGCGGCCGAGTTCGAAGGCAGCGTAGCCGCCTCGACAGCTGGACAATTGCTGCAATCGTTGCGTGATCAGGTTACGCCGGTTTGCCAGCAGACGGTCACCAATCGGTATCCTTTCGTGCGTGGAAGCAATCAGGAAGTCCCGCTCGGAGATTTTGCCAAGCTATTCAGCCCCAACGGCATTATCGACAGGTTCTTCACGCAGTTCCTTGCGCCATACGCCGATACTTCGCGACCGGACTGGACGTGGCGGAAGGACAGTCCAGTCGGCCGGTCGCTGTCGCCGGATACGCTGAAGCAGTTTCAAAATGCCGCCTTTATCCGTGATGCATTTTTCCAGACCGGCGGCAGCATGCCGCTGGTATCGCTGGCCATCAAGCCGCCGCGCGCCGCTGGCCCGGGCGTCGATATCAAAACCGAAATCGGCGGCACCGTCATTGCAAGCCCGGGTGCTCCGGGTGGGGCATCAGCGTTCGGTGCCGCGCCGCCGCCACCTTCGAGCGCTGCTCCGTCGACGGTGCAGTGGCCTGGACCGTCGGCGCGTACCGCCATCTCCGTGAGCAGTGAAACCGGTCCGCCCTCGGTACTCGAGCGGACCGGGCCCTGGTCGTTGTTTCGGATGCTCGAGGCCGGGTCGCTGAGTGCAAAAGGCGAAACCGCGAGCGCAACCTTTATCGTTGCCGGCAACGAACTGAATTATCAGATATCGACCGGGTCGGTTCGCAATCCGCTCAATCTGGCCACGCTCAGGGAGTTCCGCTGCCCCAGTGGAATTTGAACACCATCATGCGATGCGGTCTGTTTGGGAAGCTGGGCGCCAAGCGCGACTTCATCGCGCTCGCGACGCCCCGAAGTTTTCTCGAAGCCTGGGAGCCATGGATGCAAGCCTGCCTGTCGGCAAGCCGTCACCATCTGGGTGAGCGATGGCAGCAAGCGTTTCTGACCGCGCCTGTCTGGCGGTTCTGGCTTGGTGCCGAGATTTGCGGAACTACGGTCATGGGTGCAGTGATGCCGTCGCTGGATGGCGTGGGGCGTTACTATCCACTCGCGCTGCACGCGATGGCAGACGCCGATGCTCCAATTCTGCCGCCTGACGTCGATACTCAGGATGAGTGGTTCGGCATGGCGGAGGATTTTCTGCTCTCGACGCTCGCGCGCGATATCACTTTCGACGAAATCACCTCGCAATTGGACGGGCTTGCGGTTCCACGAACCCGATCCCGCGTCGCGGCCGATACGAGCAATGTTCCGCTCGGTGACGGCATGGCAGGAATGGTAACGGATGGAACGGATTTCGCGAGTGCTTTGTCGGCGCTTCGTGTTGCCGGCCCCGAGGTTTACGCAGCTGCAAGCTTCTGGTGGACGGCAGGCGGTGGCAATTTTCTGCCCTTGGCGGTGAGTTGCCGCGGCTTGCCGGACCCGTATCGCTATTCCACCTTGCTTACCGGAGATCTGGGAGAAGTCCATGCGGGATGAGGTCTGCGCGAAGTTAGAGTCGTCTGGTGAGTTTGATGCAGGCAGATGGATGTGTCGCCGTTAAGTTTTGACGCCAGCAGCGTGACACACCCCGGCAATGTGCGTGATCGCAACGAGGATTCGTGCCTGATGCGCACCGACGCCGGCTTCTGGGCCGTAGCCGACGGCATGGGCGGCCATGAGGCGGGCGATCTTGCGAGTCGGATTTTGGTCGAATCGCTCAATGCAATTGAGCGGCCCGAAGCGGCGCTTGATCTCCTGGAGCAATGCGAGGCTCAGATTTTTCGGGCCAACCAGCGGATCATGGACTTGAGCCGCGCGCGCAACGGCGCAACTATCGGCACCACGGCCGCGGTTCTGCTTGTGCGCGACGAGCATTATGCCTGCGTATGGGCCGGGGACAGCCGGATTTATTTGATAAAGGACAGTACGATCAGGCAGCTCTCACGAGACCACACGGAAGTTGAGGAACTGGTCGTGGCTGGGACGCTGTCCCGTGAAGACGCCGAGAACTGGCCTAGCAATGTGATAACCCGGGCGGTCGGCGTCGTCGAGGAACTCGAGCTCGAGATTGTCACCGGGCCCGCCGACGCCGGCGATATCTTTGTGATTTGCAGCGATGGCCTGACCAAGCACCTGCGTGACGACGAGATTCTCGAATACGCCGCGGGTCGCAATACCCGGGCGGCTTGTGAGGTAATGCTCGATTTGGCGCTGGAGCGCGGCGGTCTCGACAACGTAACGGTCGTCGTTGTCCGCTTGTTGTCGGCGCCGCGTTCGTCGGAGCCGACAAAGTCACCCATCACAGATGGTAATCCGGAGTCTCGGTCGTGAATCCCGAAGATCCGTTCCGTCCATCCTATCGCGGCGTACCACCCGGTACGCGGCTCAACGGTATCTACGAAATCGACCAGATGATCGGCGCCGGTGGCATGGGCGAAGTCTACAAGTGTCACGAGATTCAGACCGGCGCTGCCGTGGCGATCAAGATGCTTCTGCCGGAGATGGCCGAAAACGAGGCGGCGTTGGCGTTGTTCCGCCGGGAGGCGGCGGCGCTTCATCATTTGCCGCACGAGGCTATCGTCCGCTATTTCGTCTTTACGGTCGAGCCAGCTCTGCAGCGGCCATACCTGGCCATGGAATTCGTCGATGGCCGGTCGCTGTCGGATATGCTGGCGGACGGTCCATTGGCCTTCGAAGCGCTGCTGAAATTGATGCGGCGTATCGCCTCGGGCCTGCAGGCAGCTCATGAACGCGGAATCATTCATCGCGACGTGTCTCCGGACAACATCATTGTCCCGTTGAGCGATGTGACACGGGCCAAGATCATCGATTTCGGTATCGCCCGTTCGACCCAATTGGGCGACAAAACCATCATCGGCTCGGGCTTCGCCGGCAAGGACAACTACGTCTCGCCGGAACAGGTCGGTCTTTACGGCGGCGAGGTTACGGCAAAATCCGATATCTACAGTCTCGGTCTGTTGCTGTTCTATGCCTTGACCGGTCAGAAGCTCGACATGGGCGGCAGCCAGTTCCAACTGGTCGAGAAGCGCCGGCGGGTGCCCGATCTCGGGGGCGTTGATATGCGGATCCGTCCGTTACTCGAACAGATGCTGCAGCCTGATCCGGCAAACCGGCCTGCAACAATGGCGGAGATCGCGAACTGGCGGATCGCATCGTCATCGCCGCGGAGCTTCGATCCATTGGAGCGTTTTGACTCTTCTGCGTTACCGCCGGAACGGTTTATCGCGCCAAGGCCAAAACGCCGCTCTCTCTGGTTGATCGTCGCTGCCGTTATTCTGGCTGCGCTGGTCGGGGAGGGGGGCTATGCGTTCTATACCCTAATATGGTCGGTACCAGGCACCGTCAACCCGCCGCCGCTGCCGCAATTCGGTCAGAAATCCGAGGCTGCGCTGCCGGAACCGAAAGCATCACCAGCTTTGCCCGCACCGCGGCCGGCAGCACCGACATCGTCGGCCGGAGATGCGGCAGCCCGCACCGATCGCGTTCGTCGCTATGTCGAGCAGTATAGCGGAGGGGACTGTTTCTTCATCCTTCCCGTTGCGATCAGTTCGAACGCGGCGGTTATCGAGGGCTTTGGCGCGTCGACGACTCCGTTTGACGCTTTTGACAAGGCATTCAAGCGCGATCTGGGATTTGAGGCCTCGGTCGGTGCCAGGCTGGTCACACAGGCTCAGTGTCCGGCAATTAAATTCCTCAGCCAACTCGGCAGCAACCAGGCGCGAGCACCGCGCATCAATCTCGACTCCGTTGAAATCAAGAATGGGGAGACGTTGAGCGGCACCATCGAGAATTTCGCCAACCGTGTTGTCGAATTGCTGCTGGTGTCCGATAGCGGAGAGGTGAAAAACCTTTCCTACTTGTTGAAGCCGGGCATCGATTCCCTGTCGTTCTCCATAGGGATGCAGCGCAGCGGCGGGGGCGACGGTCCGCAGCTGGTGTTGGCCGTGACGACGCCGCAGGTTCTCGATTCCTTGCGACAGCCCAAGCCCATGGCGGCCGACACCTTCTTCTTGCAGGCGGTCAGCGAGGCGCAGCGCAGCAATATAGCGATCGCCGCTGCAGCGCGCTATTTTCGCCTTAAAAACTGAAAATCAATACCGAGGCGATCTCAGATGGGTTGGTCAAAAGCGGCCGAGGATCAGGATCTTCAAATCGCTTTCGGGCTTGAAGTTTGTGGCGGTGAATTCGAGCGCATTCGGCGCGGTTGGTTTCAGCTGGCCCGGACAAAAGCTGACCAGGCGATCAGTGGCGCCGGGATCAATGGTCAACTTGAATGAGCGGATCGGTCCCGCCCAATTGGCACCTGTCTTGAGCACGTAATTGATCCGCCGTTCCTGAATCATCGACGCGTTAGGCACGCCGTTGCCTGCGCGCTTGTCGAGCTGCGCCAGGAAGGCGTCGGAGACGCAATATTCCTTTCGATATCGTTCCACTTCAGGGGAGAGAGATTTGTTGTAGCGGAGGATCCATCGCAGGATGCTGTCTGGGCTGGTGCCAACGCTCGGCCTGTACTGGTGCTCGACGATGACCTTGCGCTCCGGAGGAAATGTCTGCTGGCGAACGGCGGATGTTCTTACTACCCAGGCCAGGTCATATTGCTGGCTGCCTTTGTCATCGGTTCTCACCGGCATCAACAAGCCCTGATCCGCGAGCCTGGTGCGGGTTGCCTCGGGCAGATCGGCGACTCGGATCTCGCGGCTTCCGACCGGCAGACGCGGAAGCTTGAATTGATCGAGCAGGGCGCTGACATCCCGGTCGCCAACCATTGCACGCTGGTCGATCTGGAACTGCGCGGGAACGCCGTCGATCCTGGTTTCGAAATCGACGAAATTGATCGGGTTGGTCGAGGGAAGCGCGATGTTTTCCGCCTCCGAGAGATCGATGTCGGGCAACGGAAACGCGACGGTCAGCGTGACAGGTTTTCCGGTGGTGTTGGAGAATTGATAGCGCACGGTGACGCGGTCGAGCGATATCCGCAGATCCTCGCTCTCCATGGCAATATCGTTGGTGCGGACGAACTGCAGGCCGCCAATCGAGAGCTCAGCGGCGGAATCATTGGCGTGGGCCGCGCAGGTCGCCGCCAACATGGTGCCGCCAATGATGGCGATGGAACACCGTCTCAGCCGGTCCATGACTACTCCTCTAATCGCGATTCGACTATGATGCGATATGATGCGCCGGTCTTCGACCGACTGGGCTACAGTTTGGGCCGACCTCTTTCAAATGCCGTCGGGTTCGCATTTTTCGATCCATGTTCACGTTTTACGTCCATTGCTAAGCGGTTGATAAAACTGATATATCAGTGGCATTGAGCGATGTAGCGGTGCGTCCTATCGATTTGCGCGCAGAAGTGATCGAACGTAACAGGCCGGCTGCGCGTCCAACCGGCGATGAGGGTTGGTCGGGCGATACCGGTCGGCAGTTCAGTTGATTTGTTGAATATTGAGGCGAACATGTTTCGTCAAAAATGGTTGCTTCGGACAATCATGATGGGATGGGCCGCCTCGTTTACGGGGGCCGCTGTAGCCGCGGATACGGTGGTGCGGCAATTTTCTATCGGTGCTACCGCCACTACGGTCGGCATCGCCGCCGCCGCCGAAGACGTAGAGTTGACCGGTCCACAGGCGCTGACATCCGACGCGCAGGGCAACCTGTTCGTGCTCGATCAGATCAACGGCCGCATTCTCCGGTTCAATCCGAAGCAACCCGGCGATCCCGGCATTTTGAAAATGCCCGCCGACGTCCAGGGAAACGATCTCGTCGTCCGCAAAAGTGACATCCTTGTTTGGGATGGTTCGATCCGCACGCTCAAGGCCGTTGCCAACGATCAATCCACCCGCGGCATCGATGACGGTGTGGTTCAGCTCGAGGAAGTCGTCACGCGGGATGTTGACGATCAATTCGCCGTCTCGGCCTTTGCGCAGATGGGTTCACAACCGCCGGGAAGCGCGGCTGATTTGCTGGATCAGAACACCCGCGCCGCGGTTATCAAAAAAGGCCGGCAGCCCGACCGGCAATATATCGCGTCCCGCGGCAAGGGATCGGTGATCGCCGACATCATTCCCAACAAGGGTGACAGCAGCGTTCGCATCGAAGTCCAGACCATGGACAACAACGAGACGATCGCCCAGCTCAGCCTGCGCGTGCCGAACCGATTGGGAACGGTAGAGTTTCTCGAAATCGACAACAGCGATCGCTTCTATGTCCTGGGCGAGAATGTCCCGGATTCGGGACGACAAGCCTCGACTTTCGTAGCCCGCTACGCCTCGAACGGGAGGCTCGAAGGCGTTTATGAGCTGCCACTGGAAAACACCCCGCTAACCCGGCGATTCGTCACTATTTCGGGCGATGGCGACGTTTACTTTCTGCGAACCAGAGCCGACGGGGTCGATGTCGTAGGCGTCGGTTTCCGCCCGCTTGGCAATGCCTCGGTGATCGACCTTCGCCTGCCGCGGACCTCCGCCAAGAAGTTGGTGGAGGGCAAGTCTGACGGAAAGTTCGACGCCATCGCGGCGGTACGGCCTTCCAACCGTCAGCAGACCATCGAAACGGCGTTTGCGTTCGAAGGGGTGCAATGGAAGTTGACGCCGGCAAATTATGGTCCCGATCCGGATAATGCCTGTACCGGCTTCAACCGGATCCGGCGTCCCTGGTATCTGCAGGGCAAGGTTAATCAGGAGGTTCGCGGCGTGCCCTACTGCTGGGGTTGCCATGGCTCGCTAGCCAATTTCCGCCTTCGCATCGAAGCCGGAGCCATGGCCGGAAACGTCTGCACGCGCAACGCTCCGCGAGCCGATGTTGCCGGAGTGGATTGTTCGGCATTCGTCAGCGCGGCATGGGGGCTGTCGGTTCACTACACCACCGCCGCCATTCCGGCGATCGCCAAACCAGTGGAGAATCCCTGGGATCTGAAGCCCGGCGACGCCCTGAACAAGCCGGGGTCGCACGTCATGCTGTTCCTGCGCTTCACCCCCGATCGCAAGGCCGAAGTGATGGAAGCTTCAACCGGAGGTTGTAATGGTCGCGTCTGCCGGAATGTCTATCCCCTGGCCTCGCTCCTGGAGCGCGGCTACGTTCCGGTACGGTTCCGCGCCCTGGCGGAGGACGGGACGACGGTTTCGGCGAGTGCCTATCAGGACATGGACTCGCCGACCGGGCGTTCGAAAAAGCCCGGTACCTCAAGACGGTGAACCTCCTGCGGGACGCTGACGACAAACGTATATTCGCCGCGGCAGGCCCTCCAAGGGGCGGCGTCGCGGCGCGCCAAGACGATATCCAGTTCTTGCTCGGGATGGCGGAGCCCCGGGGCCAGGCTGGTGAGGTCGATTTCGCTGAGGTAACGAGCCATGCGCGGGGCGTTGAAGATCATACTCACTACAGCTTTTATCTTGGCATTGAGCGTTCGTCCGTACGGCGCCCAGGCGAGGAGCACGCTGCAGCTCAGCAATCCCGACGGCGGCGAAGTACGCGCCCTGGTGGTCGGCATTGATGACTATCAGCATGTCCGAAAGCTGAAAGGCGCCACAGCGGACGCCCACGACATCGATTCAAGCCTGAAGGCAATGGGTGTTCGGGACGTCACCGCCCTGATCAATGACCAGGCCGAACGCTCGAACGTCCTGCGCGAGATCAGCGCTCTGGTCGAGCGTACCAAGAACAACGATATCGTCTTTCTGTCGATCGCCGGACATGGCGCTCAGGAGCCCGAGCGCATCAAGGGATCCCAGCCCGACGGCATGGAGGACGTCTTCCTGCTGCCCGGGTTCGAGCCCACACCGACGGGCTCGCAGCAACGCATCCTTGGCAGCGAATTCAATCACTTTATCAGGCAATTCGAGTTGCGCGGAGCCAAGGTTATTTTCGTTGCCGATACATGCCATGGTGGCGGCATGGTGCGCGACATCGATCCACGCGCCGCGGAAATGAGCTTCCGGCAGATTCCGAATTACACCTTGTTGGTCGACGAACTGAAACCCGTTTCGGATCAGGGTGATCCGCGCTCGGAGCTCGATCTCGACCATACGGCCTTTCTGGCCGCGGTCGATCGCAATACCAAGGCGCCGGAAGTTCGTGTTCCCGGCATCGACGGATTGCGAGGCGCGCTGAGCTACGCCGTTGCCCGAGCCATTGAAGGCAATGCCGATGCCGACCACGACGGCAAGGTGACGCTCAAGGAGCTTTTCGCCAATATCCGGCAAGTCGTGTACCAGTTGTCCGATCAGCGGCAGAAAGTGGTCACCGTGACCTCGCCGAACCGTTCGCCCGATACCGACGTCGCGTTCGGCCTGACGCGCGGCGTTACGCTGATCCAGGGACCCATTGAAGGCCCTCAGCCCTCCGCGCAGCCGTCGCTGGCGTCCGTGCCGCCGGCGTCTGCGAGCCCAACGACCGTCAGCACCACGCCGATCGCGTCGCCGGGTCCGAATCCGCCGATCGTTGAGCGGGTGAGCGCGCCGATCAGGCTGGCAGCGCTTGACGGCAAGACCAGTTACTTTCCTGGTCTGAAATCCCGCGACTCGACGTTTCAGGCGGTGCAGCCCACCGACAATCCAGACCTGATCTGGGATCCGGCGTCGCACGACGTCATCGCCTGGGGCGACGTCATAGCCTATGGGGTCGACCTGGCAGATCTTCCCACCGTCATCGAAAGGACGGCGGCAATCCGCACTCTTAAAGGCATGGCGACCAGGTCGCCCCAGGTCATGCGTGTCGCGCCGGACGATCGTCTGCATCACGACGGTCAGACGATCAATATCGATCTGTCCGACGTGGGGGGACGGGCGGTGGTGCTGTTCAACGTTTCCGGCGACGGTACCATTCAAATGCTTTATCCGGTCGGCTCCGATCCATCGCCGGCCCGCTCGGCCAATTTGCGGCTTCCGCTGCGTGTGCGCGAACCGTTTGGCGCGGAGCAGATCATCGCCGTAACATCGCAGCAGCGCATGCCCGACTTCGAAAAAGTGCTTCAGCAACTAAATCGTCGGCGTGCATCCGGACAGGCTATCAAGAACCTGGAGCGATATATGCCGACTGACGCGCGGGTTGGTTCGGTCGGATTCTTTTCCGCACCCTGATGGCGTCCCCAGCGAGAACGTCGATGCTGCCGGGCAGACTGATCGTGAGGTGGTGTCTCGGTGTTCTGATGGCGCCGATTGCAGGCGCCGCGGGGCAATCTTCCGCGATGGATCCGGCTAGGTTGGTTCGCGCCGAACTCCCATCTTTCGAATCCTTTTCAGCCTCGATACCGTCGCCTATCTCGCGCACGATCAGAGTTGCCCAGAACGCGACCGATCGAAATACTGTCATGGCCGTTCCAAATACAGCGAACGTGTCGCTCCAGATGAGCCCAGATCAGTCCGTCAGCGTCGGCACAAAAATTTCCTTTCTGGTAACGACCAAAAAGCCGGGCTATCTGCTGCTGGTCGATATCGACGCCGGCGG
>JBGPSI010000029.1:0-33308 GCA_041490045.1 Bradyrhizobium sp. | reverse complement strand
TCGGGCGCGGTCCTGCCGCAGGCAATCGCTGAGCTTGCGCTCCACCGCACGGTTGTTGCGCTTCTCGTCCATGTCGATGAAGTCGATCACGATCAGGCCGGCGAGGTCGCGCAGCCGAAGCTGCCGCGCGACTTCCTCGGATGCTTCGAGGTTGGTCTTGAGCGCGGTATCCTCGATATGGTGTTCCCTTGTCGAGCGGCCGGAGTTGACGTCGATCGACACCAGCGCCTCGGTCTGGTTGATCACGATGTAGCCGCCGGAGCGCAATTGCACGGTCGGCGAGAACATCGCATCGAGCTGGCTCTCGACGCCCATCCGCGAGAACAAAGGCTGGCCGTCGCGATACTGCTTCACCGCGCGCACGTTGGACGGCATCAGCATCTTCATGAAATCGCGGGCTTCCTGATAACCGGCTTCGCCGGCGACCAGGATCTCGTCGATTTCCTTGTTGTAGAGATCGCGCAGCGACCGCTTGATCAGCGAGCCTTCCTCGTAGACCAGCGTCGGCGCCTGCGACTTCAGGGTCATGTCGCGCACGGTTTCCCACATGCGGATCAGGTATTCGAAGTCGCGCTTGATTTCGGGCTTGGTGCGGGAGGCGCCCGCGGTGCGCAGGATGATGCCCATGCCCTCGGGCACGTCGAGATCCTGCACCACTTCCTTCAGGCGCGAGCGATCCTGCGCGCTGGTGATCTTGCGGCTGATGCCGCCGCCGCGCGCGGTGTTGGGCATCAGGACCGCGTAGCGGCCGGCGAGCGACAAATAGGTCGTCAGCGCGGCGCCCTTGTTGCCGCGCTCTTCCTTGACCACCTGCACCAGCATCACCTGGCGGCGCTTGATGACTTCCTGGATCTTGTATTGACGGCGCGGGCGGAAGGCGCGCTCCGGCACTTCTTCCAGCACGTCGTCGCCGCCGACGGATTCGACGACTTCTTCCTCGGCCTCGTCGCCGTCGTCCTCATCGTCGTGGTTTTCGTCGCCATGCGGAGCGGCATGTTCGGCGTGTTCCGACGTGGCGGTTTCGCCGTTCTCGTGTTCGGCCTGCTCGCCGTGTTCGGCGTGGTGGGCATCGTCGGCATGCGCCGCGTTCTCGAGCGCGTCTGCCTCATCATGTCGATGATGCGCGTGCTCGTCTTCCTCGTCTTCGCGGGCTTCTGCCGCGAGCGCCTCGACGGCGGCCGTATCGGGCAGGGTCACCGCCGCCAGTGTCTCGCTCGCATGCGTCTCGGTGCCTTCTTCATCCGCGTGGTCGTGCCCTTCGTGGGCATGTTCATCATGGCCGTGGTCATGATGCCCGGCATCGTCGTGATGCTCCGCGTCGGCGTGGTGCGGTTCGGCGTCGTGGACGTGACCGTTTTCGGCGTGCGCGCTCTCGTGGTCGTGGTCGTGACCGTGTTCCTGGCCTTCATATGAGGGAGCCGCCTGCGACGGCTCGAGGCTCGCGTTCTCGACGATCCCGCTCTGGACGCGCTCGCCACTGCCGCGGCGGCGCGAATTGCGGTGGCGCGGACGCCGGCCCCGGCTGGAGCGGTTTTCGCTCTCTTCTTCGGCCTCGCGGTGGGCGCGTTCGTCCGCCTCGATCAGGGCCTGACGATCGGCGACCGGAATTTGATAGTAGTCCGGGTGGATTTCGCTGAAGGCGAGGAAGCCGTGACGGTTGCCGCCGTATTCGATGAACGCCGCCTGCAGCGACGGTTCTACGCGCGTGACCTTGGCGAGATAGATATTGCCGCGCAGTTGCTTGCGCTGGGCGGTCTCGAAATCAAATTCCTCGACGCGATTGCCGCGGACCACGACAACCCGGGTCTCTTCCGGGTGGGTAGCATCGATCAACATTTTGTTGGGCATTTTGGAGCTCATGACGGCGGCGGGCGCGTATCACGGTAAGCGCGTATCGCGCCGCCGGGTGACGCGACGGTCCACCTGATTCGGGGGTGAGGGGAAGGCCAAAACGCAACCCGGGGCGCCCATCCGAACGGGATCCTTGCGGAGTAAAACGACGCGCGGAGCTTTCGCCCCGCGTCGGCGCGGTTCTTCCGTGGACCTTGGTCGGCAATACAGTCTGGCGCATCAAGCGTCGGCCCGTCTAAAAACGCGGGCGGCAAAGCGCCGCCTTATTCTGTCGCTGAAAGCCCGGCGTGGCGCCGAAGCGCTCGCCGGCTGTTCGCATATCGGGCCGTTGCAGGCCCGGATAATCGGTCTTGCCGCGTCTCGAAGCCGTCCCTGGAACAAGCTGGTAACCTGGGACCGGACGCCGCTCGGGCTCGAAACCGCCGCTCCTTGTCAGCCGCGCGCTGCGCTGGCTGCGGAGGGATCGGAAAGACGCTGGAATTCCCGAAATCGAGAGTTCCGGCGCTGCACCGGGAGGCTGAACGCGACACAACCGGGAGTTTTAGCCGTCAGCCCCTCCTACATACGTGGATTGGGTCGGCCGTGCAAGGGAAGCATCTTGGGCGTCGCTGGCCAGCAACAATCTGCCTTATTCCACAGAACTGTATTAAGCTGCGATTAACCCTGCGGTTCTAATGCGGTAAGAGGCTGCTCGGAGGAACGGATTCGTTGGCGAGCCGCGCAAATCATGTTGTTTTACTGGGGTGCGCGCTACTGTGCACTGCAGCATTGCTGCGTTCCAGCGGCGCGATTCTCGCCGCTGAGGGGGCGTCACCCGCTGCGGCCGTGACGGCGAATTTTCCGGTCGCCTCGGACGCCCGGCTGGCTGGCGATGCCAAACAGACCCGTTTCGTTCTCGATCTCGACAAGACCATCCAGTTTCGTGCCTTCACGCTGGCCGATCCGTATCGGGTGATCGTGGATATTCCCGAGGTCAGCTTTCGCCTTCCGGCCGGGGCCGGCACCGTCGGCCGCGGGCTGGTCAAGGCTTTCCGCTATGGCCTCGTCATGCCCGGCGGTTCGCGGATCGTGTTCGATCTGACCGGCCCGGCCAGGATCGCGAAGTCCTATGTGCTGGACGCGGCTAACGGCCAGCCGCCGCGGCTGGTGCTCGAGTTCGAAGAAGTCGATCGCACCTCTTTCGTCCAGTCGCTCGCGCCGGAAAGCCGGCCCCAGCTGAAGCCCGCCATCGCCGACGCCGTCGCTTCCGTGGCAACGCCGGCGGAAACCGCGGCTCCATCCAGGCCCGCGATTCCGGATTCCCGACCCGTGATCGTGATCGACGCCGGCCATGGCGGCGTCGACAATGGCACGCAGAGCTCGGGCGAAAGCGAGAAGAATCTCGTGCTCGGATTTGCGCTGGCGTTACGCGATCGCATCGAAAAGAACGGCAAATACCGGGTCGTCATGACCCGCACCGACGATACCTTCATCCCGCTCGACGACCGCGTCAAAATCGCGCGCAATCAATCGGCCTCGCTGTTCGTTTCGATTCATGCCGACGCCTTGCCGCGCGGCGAGGGCGACGCCCAGGGCGCAACCATCTACACGCTGTCCGACAAGGCCTCCGACGCCGAAGCCGAACGGCTGGCCGAGACGGAAAACCGGGCCGACGCCATCGGCGGGGTCAATCTGACCGAAGAGCCGACCGAGGTCGCCGACATCCTGATCGACCTGGCGCGGCGCGAAACCCGCACGTTTTCAAACCGGTTCGCGCGTCTGTTGATGGGCGAGATGAAGAACACGGTGCGGATGTACAAGCATCCCCTGAAATCGGCCGGCTTCAGGGTGTTGAAGGCGCCCGACGTTCCCTCGGTGCTGGTCGAGCTCGGCTACGTCTCGAACAAGGGCGACCTCGAACATCTGGTATCGGATAGCTGGCGTTCCCGTACCGTCGGCGCGATGGCGCAGGCCGTCGACGTCTTCATGGCCAAACGCGTGGCGAGGGCCGGGGCCACGAACTGAAGGGATATTCGGGCCGTTGCGGAAGCCCTAGTTTGGCCACAGCGGCGGCCCTATAAAAATGCCGACACGTCCCGGGAATCGCTCAAAAAATCTCTCCCGGACGAGATATAATGCGGTTCCCTGCGGAACGGCCGATCGTTCCGCGGCGGGGGAATGCTGCGGGGGTGCCGGTCGTCGCGGCGCACGGGCTGAAACGGGTAGTCGATCATGCGCTTGCTGGTGCGGTTCTTGGGTTTCCTGTTCGCCGCCGGAACCGTCGTGTTCCTGGTGGGCGTCGCCGCGGCGGCCGGGCTGATCTGGCATTTCTCCAAGGACCTGCCGGACTATTCGCAGCTTCAGGATTATGAGCCGCCCGTCATGACGCGCGTTCATGCGGCTGACGGTTCGCTGCTCGGCGAATATTCCAAGGAGCGACGGCTGTATCTGCCGATCCAGGCGGTCCCGAAACTGGTCATCAACGCCTTCCTGGCGGCCGAGGACAAGAACTTCTACGAGCACGGCGGCATCGATTATTCCGGCATGGCGCGCGCCGCGATCCTGTATGCCCAGAACTACGGCTCCAACCGCCGCCCGCAGGGCGCCTCCACCATCACCCAGCAGGTCGCGAAGAACTTCCTTCTGACCAACGAGGTATCGTTCACCCGCAAGATCAAGGAAGCCTTGCTGGCGATGCGGATCGAGCGCACTTATTCAAAAGACAAGATCCTCGAACTCTATCTCAACGAAATCTATCTCGGCCTCGGCGCCTACGGCATCGCCGCCGCGTCGCTGGTGTATTTCGACAAGTCGGTGAATGAACTCACGGTCGCGGAAGCCTCCTATCTGGCCTCGCTGCCGAAGGCGCCGGCGGCGCTGCATCCGGTGCGCAACCACGACCGCGCGATCGAGCGCCGCAACTACGTGATCGACCGCCTGCTGGAAAATGGCTGGATCAAGCAGGCCGACGCCGACAAGGCGCGCAAGGATCCGCTGATCGTGACCAACCGCACCAATAACGCGCACATCTTCGCCGGCGAATATTTTGCCGAGGAAGTCCGCCGCGACATCTTCGAGCGTTACGGCGAAAAGAAACTCTACGAAGGCGGCCTGTCGGTGCGCACCACGCTCGATCCGAAGATTCAGATGGAAGCGCGCAAGACCATGGCCGCCGGTCTCGTCAATTATGACGAGGCGCAGGGCTGGCGGGGTGCCGTCAGCAAGCTCGATATCTCCGGCGACTGGGGCGTCAAGCTTGCCGACATCAAATCGCTGTCGGACATTCAGCCGTGGCGTATGGCGGTGGTGCTGGAGACCAGCGAGCAGTCGGCGCGGATCGGCTTCCAGCCGGGGCGCGAACTGGGCGGCGCCGTCGCGAAGGACCGGCAGACCGGCATCATTACGCTCGACGGCGTCAGATGGGCCAAGGCCGCATCGGGTCCGACGCGCTTCAAGGCGCCGACCTCGGTATCGCAGGTGCTTTCACCGGGCGATGTGATCTACGCCGACCCGTTGATCGGAAAGGACGGCAGTCCGGTCGAAGGCCAGTACCGGCTGCGGCAGTTGCCGGAGGTTTCAGGCGCGATGGTGGCGATGGATCCCTGGACCGGCCGCGTGCTCGCGATGGTCGGCGGCTTCTCGTTCGACCAGAGCCAGTTCAATCGCGCGACGCAAGCCTACCGGCAACCGGGCTCGTCGTTCAAACCGATCGTGTACTCCTCGGCGCTCGACAACGGCTATACGCCCTCGACCGTGGTGGTGGACGCGCCGATCGAGATCGACCAGGGGCAGGGCGCCGGCATCTGGCGTCCGGAGAACTACGCGGCCGGCAAATACCAGGGGCCGACGACGCTGCGTAACGCGCTGCGGCTGTCGCTCAATACCGTGACGGTACGGCTGGCGCAGGACATCGGCATGCCGCTGATCGGCGAATACGCCAAGCGTTTCGGCGTCTATGACGAACTGCCGAACTATCTATCCTATGCGCTCGGCGCCGGCGAGACCACGGTGATGCGGATGGTCACGGCCTATTCGATGTTCGCCAATGGCGGACGGCGCGTGAAGGCGACCCTGATCGACCGCATCCAGGACCGTTACGGCCACACCATCTTCAAGCACGACCAGCGCGAATGCCGCGGCTGCGACGCGCCCGGCGGCTGGAAGAACCAGCCCGAGCCGCAGCTCATCGACCGCCGCGAACAGGTGCTGGATCCCATGACCGCTTACCAGATCACTTCGATGATGGAAGGCGTGGTGCAGGCCGGCACCGCAACGGTCGTGAAGGAGGTCGGCAAGCCGATCGCCGGCAAGACCGGCACCACCAACGATCAAAAGGACGCCTGGTTTGTCGGCTTCTCGCCGGACTTGGTAGTCGGCATCTACATCGGCTACGACAAACCACGCAATCTCGGCAGGACCGCGACCGGTGGCCATCTGGCCGCGCCGATCGCGCGAGACTTCCTGAAACTCGCGCTCGCCGACAAGCCGGCCGTTCCGTTCAAGGTGCCGGCCGGCATCAAGCTGATCCGTGTCGACGCCAAGACCGGCATGCGCGCCGGCCCCGGCGATACGGGGCGGACCATCCTGGAAGCCTTCAAGCCGGGCACCGCGCCGCCGGATAATTACTCGGTCATTGGCGTCGCCGACGCCGACGGCCGCACGCTGCAGCCTTCTCCCGATGCGGATCGCAGCCTGTTCCGTCCCGGCACCGGCGGGCTTTATTAGCGCGGGTCGTAAACGAACCAGCAAAAAGAGGCCCTGCGCCGGAAGCCCTAGTTCGGCCACAGCGGTTGCCCTATAAAAACGGCCCTGGGGGTCTCCAGGATTCCATCAATTCCTCCCGGATCATCCATGATGCGCTGCCCTGAACGGACCGGCTCCGCCTTCCGGGGACTGCGCTTGAAGAACAAGAACCTGCCGGTCGTCATGGCGCACGGGCTGAACGGATAGTCGATCATGCGTCTGCTGGTGAGGTTCGTGGGATTCCTGTTCGCCGCCGGAACCGTGGTGTTTCTGGTGGGCGTCGCCGCGGCGGCGGGGCTGATCTGGCACTACTCCAAGGACTTGCCGGACTATTCGCAGCTCCAGGATTACGAGCCGCCGGTGATGACGCGCGTCCATGCGGCGGACGGCGCGCTGCTCGGAGAATATTCCAAGGAACGACGGCTGTATCTGCCGATCCAGGCGGTTCCGAAACTGGTCATCAACGCCTTTCTGGCGGCCGAGGACAAGAATTTCTACGAGCACGGCGGCATCGATTATTCCGGCATGGCGCGCGCCGCGATCCTGTATGCCCAGAACTTCGGCTCCAACCGGCGGCCGCAGGGCGCCTCCACCATCACTCAGCAGGTCGCGAAGAACTTCCTCCTCACCAACGAGGTGTCCTTCACCCGCAAGATCAAGGAAGCCCTGCTGGCGATGCGGATCGAGCGCGCCTATTCGAAGGACAAGATCCTCGAACTGTATCTCAACGAAATCTATCTCGGCCTCGGCGCCTACGGCATCGCCGCCGCGTCGCTGGTCTATTTCGACAAATCGGTCAACGACCTCACGGTCGCGGAAGCGGCCTACCTGGCGGCGATGCCGAAGGCGCCCGGCGCGCTGCATCCGGTGCGCAATCATGACCGCGCGGTCGAGCGCCGCAATTACGTGATCGACCGCCTCCTGGAAAACGGCTGGATCAAGCAGGGCGAAGCCGAGATTGCCCGCAAGGATCCGCTTGTCGTCACCAACCGGAGCAATGCCGCGCACATCTTCGCCGGCGAATACTTCGCCGAAGAGGTTCGCCGCGACATCTTCGAGCGCTACGGCGAGAAAAAACTCTACGAAGGCGGTCTGTCGGTACGCACCACGCTGGATCCGAAGCTGCAGGTGATGGCGCGCAAGACCATGGCCGCCGGTCTCGTCAATTTCGACGAGGCGCAGGGCTGGCGGGGCGCGCAGAGCAAGCTCGATATCTCAGGCGATTGGGGAGTGAGGCTCGCCGACGTCAAGTCGCTGTCGGATATCGCGCCGTGGCGGATGGCCGTGGTGCTGGAGACCAGCGACCAGTCGACGCGGATCGGTTTTCAGCCGGGGCGCGAACTGGGCGGCGCCGTGGCGAAGGATCGGCAGACCGGCATCATCACGCTCGATGGCGTGAGGTGGGCGAAGGCCGTGTCCGGCCCGACGCGGGGTAAGGCGCCGACCTCGGTCTCGCAGGTGCTTTCACCGGGCGATGTGATCTACGCCGACCCCTTGATCGGCAAGGACGGCAATCCCGTCGAAGGCCAGTATCGGCTGCGGCAATTGCCGGAGATTTCCGGCGCCATGGTGGCGATGGACCCATGGACCGGCCGCGTGCTCGCGATGGTCGGGGGATTCTCGTTCGATCAAAGCCAGTTCAATCGCGCCACCCAGGCCTACCGCCAGCCTGGATCCACCATCAAACCCATCGTGTACTCTTCAGCGCTCGACAACGGCTATACGCCATCGGCCATGGAGGCCGATGCGCCGATCGAGATCGACCAGGGGCAGGGCGCCGGCGTGTGGCGTCCGGAAAACTTTTCAGTCGGGCGTTATTTGGGACCGACGACGCTGCGCAATGCGCTGAAGCACTCCCTGAACACCGTGACGGTGCGGCTGGCGCAGGATATCGGCATGCCGCTGATCGGCGAATACGCCAAGCGCTTCGGCGTCTACGATGAGTTGCCGAATTATCTGTCCTACGCGCTCGGCGCCGGCGAGACTACCGTGATGCGGATGGTCACGGCCTATTCGATGTTCGCCAACGGCAGGCGGCGGGTGAAGGCGACGCTGATCGACCGAATCCAGGACCGCTACGGCCACACCATCTTCAAGCATGATGCGCGCGAATGCCGCGGCTGCGACGCGCCCGGCGGCTGGAAGAACCAGGGCGAGCCGCAGCTCGTCGATCGCCGCGAACAGGTACTGGATGTGATGACGGCCTACCAGATCACCTCGATGATGGAGGGCGTGGTCCAGGGCGGCACGGCGACCGTGATGCGCGACGTGGGCAAGCCGATCGCCGGCAAGACCGGCACCTCCAACGAAGCAAAAGATCTCTGGTTCGTCGGCTTTTCGCCAGACCTCGTGGTCGGTCTCTATCTTGGCTACGACAAGCCCCGCAGTCTGGGCCGAACCGCGCAAGCGGGTCACACCGCAGCACCGATCGCCAGGGATTTCATGAAGCTTGCGCTGGCCGACAAGCCAGCTACTCCGTTCCGGATACCTCCGGGTATCAAGCTGATCAGGGTCGATTCCATGACCGGCATGCGGGCCGGCCCGGGCGGCAATGCCAAGACCATCCTCGAAGCCTTCAAGCCGGGTACCGCGCCGCCGGACAATTACGCGATCATGGGCGTCGCCGATGCCGACGGCCGTACCTTGCAGCCTGCTGCTGACGGGGATGGCAGCCTGTTCCGTCCCGGGACCGGCGGGCTCTATTAGCGCGACCGGGGGCAAACCGGTTCGCGCCAAGAAAACGCGCGAAGCGATTGCGCTTTGCGGCGTCCGCCGCTACATCCCCCTCACCACGGTAGCATTTTCGAGCGAAGTGGATCCCGGTTCGCGTAAAGAAAACGCGCCAAACAAAAGGCTGGCGGCCCGAGGGCCGCAGATCAGAGAACCCATGCGCGCCGAAGTCGAACGCCTAGTCGAAGAGATCAAGCAGTCAGTCGGGCTGCTGAGGAGGCATCTTTGACGTCGAACAATCCACAGCGCGTCTGGCAGAGCTGAACAAGCTCGCTGAAGCCTCCGATCTCTGGAACGATCCCCAGAAGGCACAGAAGCTGATGCAGGAGCGGACCTCGCTGGAGGATGCGCTCGACGGCATCGGCAAGGTCGAGCGCGAACTCGAGGACAATGTCGGCATGATCGAACTCGGCGAAGCCGAGAACGATGCCGGCGTCGTCGCCGAGGCCGAGACCGCGCTGAAGAACCTGAAAAAGGAAGTCGCCCGCCGCGAGCTGGAGGCCCTGCTGTCGGGCGAAGCCGACCGCTTCGATTCCTATCTAGAGGTTCACGCCGGCGCCGGCGGCACCGAAAGCCAGGACTGGGCCGAGATGCTGCTGCGCATGTATGCGCGCTGGGCCGAAAAGCACGGCTTCAAGGTTGAATATCTGGAAGAGACGCAGGGCGAAGAGGCCGGCATCAAGTCCGCCACCATCCAGATATCCGGTCATAACGCCTATGGCTGGCTGAAGACCGAGGGCGGCGTGCATCGGCTGGTGCGGATATCGCCCTACGATTCCAACGCGCGCCGGCACACCTCGTTCTCCAGCGTCGCCGTCTTTCCGGTCGTCGACGACAGCATCAAGATCGACATCAAGGAAAGTGACGTGCGCACCGACACCATGCGCTCGGGCGGCGCCGGCGGCCAGCATGTCAACAAGACCGAATCCGCCGTGAGACTGACGCACATTCCGACCGGAGTCGCGGTGGTCTGCCAAGCCGGGCGCTCCCAGCACAAGAACCGGGCGCAGGCCTGGGACATGTTGCGGGCCCGGCTCTACGAGATCGAGTTGAAAAAGCGCGAGGCGCAGGCCGCCGCCGACCAGGCTGCCAAGACCGAAATCGGCTGGGGTCACCAGATCCGCTCCTATGTGCTGCAGCCCTATCAGATGGTGAAGGACCTGCGCACCGGCGTGCAGACCTCGGACACCTCGGGCGTGCTCGACGGCGATCTCGACGAATTCATGGCTGCGACCCTGGCGCAGCGCGCCTTCGGCACCTCGCCGGGTGCGGTCGAGGATGTGGACTAGCGCATGGCGAGGGTCGCTTTCATCGGTCTCGGGCGCATGGGCCATGGCATGGCCGGCCGCTATCTCGACGCGGGTTTTGAGGTCGCGGTCTTCAATCGCAGCAAGGCGAAGGCCGAGGACCTGATCGCGCACGGGGCGCGGTGGGCTTCGTCTCCAGCGGACGCGGCCGATGGCGCCGACGCCATCGTGACCATGGTTGCCGATGATGAGGCCTCGCGCACCGTGTGGCTCGGCAAGGACGGCGCGGCTTCGGCCGCAAGAGCCGGCGCGCTCGCGATCGAATGTTCGACCGTGTCTTATCAGCATGCGCTCGATCTCTCCCGCGAACTGCGCGGACGCGGGCTGGTCTATATCGATTGTCCGGTCACCGGCCTGCCCGACGCGGCTGCGAGCGGGAAACTGACCCTGCTGGTCGGCGCCGAGCCCGCGGACCTCGAACGCGCGGGGCCGTTTCTCGTGCCGCTCTCCTCCACGATCCGGCATTTCGGCGCGGTCGGCAGCGGCACCGTCTACAAGCTGATCAACAATCTGATGGGGGCGATCCAGATCGCCGGCATCGCCGAGGGCCTTGCGATCGCCGAGCAGGCCGGCCTCGACATGAAGCTGGTGCTGGAGGCGGTCGAAACCGGCGTCGCCGCCAGTCCGCAGGTGATACGACACTCCAGGCGGATGGCGGCACGCGATTTCGCCGGTGCGACCTTCACCGCGGCGCTGCGCCACAAGGATGCCGCTTACGCGGTGGCGCTGGCCGAGAGCCTGTTGTCCGGCACGCCCCTGATGGGACGCGCGGCGGTCGAGGCCTATGCACGCGCGAAAGCCCATGCGCCGGACGACGACGAAGCCAAAATGATCGAGATCGTGTCGCGCCCGAAGGGCGCGACAAGCTAGCAAACCCGTCCGCTCGATTCGGGCAGAAGAGCCGGCGTTATTGTTCGAAGGAGCGGACGCCCGCCGCGCCGGAATCGGTGCGGATCATGCGCCCCTTCCTGCCATCGGCGGTCACAAAGACGTCCCAATGCGCCGTGCCGCCGGGCTGGCCTTCGAGCGTCATCGTTCCCGTGCAGTCCGCATCCAGAGTATACGTGCCCCTCAACGTCTCGCGTTGCGCGACGGTGTGGCGCAGCGACGTCTGTTTGCCCAGGAATTTGCCGGCGCCGTCAAAATCGAACGCGCCGTAATGCAGATTGCTGCCCTGGCCGGTGAAAACGTAGCGGCCTTGAAGCTTTCCGGCCGAGCATTCCATTTGTGCTCCTTGGGCCGTCGGCGCGATCAGAAACCCCAAGATCAAGCTTGCGCCGATGGCACAGCTTGTCAGCGTCACAGTCCTGCTCAATTTCACGGCATCGCCCTCCACCCCATTGCAAGGGATGGAAGAGCACACGAGGATTGCAGCAAGAAGGAGGGCACCCACCTACCTTGTGGAGCGGAAGGCTCGCGTGTGCATGGCGGAAGCTGTGAGGGAGTGCAAACCCCGAGATCAGTCGGTGTATTCAGTAAATTTCTTGTAGATCCATCGCCGGCCGTCATAACGCCGCCAAACCTGGCCGGTCAGCAAGCGTCCGCTGATCGATCGCCGTGGAATGATAACCTTCCAGAGGTGCCAGACCTCGGTCCAGGCGGGCTTCGGACTGAGGTTCAATATTCGAAGCCGTTCCTGGCCTTGGGCGCGCATCGGGCGTTCACAATCCAACGAGGTGTAATGATGAAAATATCCAGTACGAACGATAGAGCGCCGCGCTCACGGTGCAACTGAAGTCGCTGGTTAAGCTAACCCGTCAACCTTACCGCCTGCCCGTCTCTCACGCCGGGGGCGTTTCCCATTCCTTCAGCCAGCCGGTAAACCGGCCGCTGTCGCGTGTCCCCCCGTGCCAGGCCGCCGTGACCGCGCCGTCATCGGCCACCAGCAGCACCACGTCGAGACCCCTCGAGCGGCGCAGCGTACCGATCGCCTGGCGAGGCGTCTGCGCGATGGGACCTGCGACATTGAAGGAGGTGTTGACGGACATCTCCACGCCGATGCGGCGGCCGAGCGCCTTCAGGTACGCGTAGGTGAGGGGATCGTCTTGCGCGCGCACGATCTGGATCCGCCCGGTGCCGTCGGCATGGATCACCGCCGGAATTTTTTCGCGCGCGTGCGGTTTCGATTGCGCGGTCAGCACCATGTAATTGTAGGCGTTGTAGCCGGCGTCGGAGGCGCCTTCGAGCAGTTCAAAATATTCCTTCGCCGCCTCCAGCGTCGCCATTGGCGCCAGCGGCCGGATCGCCTCGCGGTATTTTACCCTTTCGTTGAGAAGTTCGCGCGCCCCGGCGTCGCAGGGGTTGGCGAGGATCGAGCGATGGCCGAGCGCGCGGGGGCCGGTTTCGGCCGCGCCCTGATAGAGCGCGATGACGCCGTTATGGGCGACCGTGAACGCCATCAGATCGGCAATGGCGTCGCGGCCTTCGGCGGTCGAGATATCTCCGATCTGTTTTGAGGCGATGTCGTCGGCACCGAGCGCCGCCGCGATGTCCTCCTGAGACGGTGGCAGGCCGCAATAGAAGGCGTGCGTCATCGGCGCGCCGCGCGGGCTACCTGCGAGATGCGCGAACAGCCAGGCCGCGCCGATGGGAACACCGGGGTCGCCGGGCGTCGGCGGCACCCACAAATTCAGGCGGGCCTTGCGCTGTTGGACGTTCGAAAACCACGCCTCGCCGAAATGTTCGAGCAGCCGCATGTTGCCGACCGCGTTCAGCGCCACGCCGCCCGTCAGCACCAGCCGGCTCGAGCCGGTCGAGCGCAGGAGATGATCCACGACATGGATCATTGCATCCTCGAACACCAGTTGCGTTGCCGCGGCCTTGTCGAGACGATCCCGGGTGTCGGGCCGGTGATGGATGTCCTCGACGCGCAGTACCGCGTCGGGGTTCCAGAGTTGATCCGGCTTTAGCGGCTCGCCCAGGATGTCGATCAGCGCGGCCTTGTAGGGATGATCGAAGGGGTCACAGTACCAGTTGGCAAGCGCGCGGTTGATCCGGACCTCGCCGCCGCTGCCGAAATCAAGAACGTTCCTCAATCGCGCGTAATAGGGATTGCTGGCGCGGTTCATGTCGCCCCATGCGGCGGCGCCCATGTAGCGGCCTTCGCTGGAGAGCCACGTCCAGCCGCCTTGCGTCGATGAAATCACGCTGTAGAAGGCGCCAAGCGAGTCGAACATGCTGTCGTTGCAATAAAGCTTCCGCATGTTGCCGTTCTCGACGACATAGAGCGAGACCGATCCCCTGTCGCCGGTGCCGTCGAGCACTGCGATGGCGGTGGGTTCGTCATGGTTGGCGAACGGGGAGGCCGCAAAGGAAAACCAGGCATGGTTGTCGTGATGCGGCATGCAGATCAGCGGCACCCGTTCGGCAAGGCCGAGCTGCCGGGCGAGAATCTTCGGCGTGCGCGTCATCTGATCGAGCCTGCGGCCGTCAAAACCGGCGGCTTCGGTGGTGCGCAACAGCTTCAGGCTTTGCGGCGCTTCCTCCAGCACCGAACGGGCAATCGTGCCGGCCAGATCCGGGTAATCCCAGCTGGTCAGCCAGGCGTCGATATCCCCGATATCGCGCCCCATCGCGCGCAGCGTCGCCACCATCGCATCGATCGAGCTGCCCGGATATTCCGTCGTATGCTTGTTGCCGGAAAAGCGCTCTTCCTCGTTGTTGACGATCAGGCGCGGTCCATCGGCCTTGGTCACCTCGACCAGCGCGACGCCGGAATTATGTGTGCCGGGAGGCGCTAGCCCCGCGAGATAGACCGTTTTCCCGCGCTGAAGCTTGTCGCGGACCTGCGCGATCCGCGCCATCGCAAAGTCCGAGCCGAGCCGATGAAATCCCGCCAGTCCCATCAATCGCGTCGCAAGCCATCGCACCGCGCGAAATCCGGCTTCGCCGAGCCTTGGGTGTCGCGGGCCAATTCGTCTGTTCGGTGCCAAGCCTTGCGCCTTGTAAGTGACCGGGTCTTGTAAGTGACAGTTGCTGCCCTGCATCAATCATAATTGGCCGGACGCAACAATGCCGTTTCGCGCCGCGGCATAAGCTGGCGCTTGCAAGCCGGCGCGCGACTTGCGAGACTTGCGGAAAATAAAACGGTAGGGGGAGGGAACGATGCCGGCTCGTGAGCGAGGCCTGATGGCCATGGCGGTGTTCGCCGCTGCTTTAATGACCGCAACCGCGGCGAACGCGGAAAAGAAATACGATCCGGGGGCCAGCGATACCGAGATCAAAATCGGCAACATCATGCCCTATAGCGGTCCGGCCTCCTCCTATGGCGTGATCGGCAAGACCGAAGCCGCCTATTTCAACAAGATCAATGCCGAAGGCGGCATCAACGGCCGCAAGATCAACTTCATCAGCTATGACGACGCCTACAGTCCGCCCAAGGCGATCGAGCAGGCCCGCAAGCTGGTGGAGGGCGACGAGGTGCTCTTGATCTTCCAGCCCCTGGGAACGCCGTCCAACTCGGCGATCCAGAAATACATGAACGCCAAGAAGGTGCCACAGCTCTTCGTCGCCACCGGCGCGACCAAATGGGGCGATCCGAAGAATTTTCCGTGGACCATGGGCTGGCAGCCCAACTACCAAAGCGAAGGGCGTATCTACGCCAAATACATCCTCGAACATTTTCCCAACGGCAAGATCGCGGTGTTCTGGCAGAACGACGACGCCGGCCGCGACCAGGTCAAGGGGCTGCGGGACGGGCTCGGCGACAAGGCCAACATGATCGTCGCCGACAAATCCTATGAGGTCAGCGATCCCAGTATCGATTCACAGATCGTGGCGCTGCACGATTCCGGCGCCGATATCTTCTTCTCGTGGGCCGCGCCGAAGGGATCGGCGCAGGCGATCCGCAAGGTCGGCGAGCTCGGCTGGAAACCGAAATTCTTCCTCGCCAACGTCTCGACCTCGGTGGCCGGCGTGTTGAAGCCGGCGGGCCTGGAATTCGCCAAGGACATCATCTCGACGGCTTACCTGAAGGATCCCACCGATCCGGCCTGGAAGGACGATCCGGGCGTGAAGACGTGGCGCGAATTCATGGACAAATATTATCCGGACGGCGACAAGACCAACAGCAACGATGTCTACGGCTATGCCGTGGCGCAGACCGTGGTGCAGGTTCTCAAGCAGTGCGGCGACGAGCTGACGCGCGAGAACATCATGAAGCAGGCCGCCAATCTCAAGAACTTTTCCAGCAACGTGATGCTGCCGGGCATCAAGGTCAATACCGGCCCGGATGACTTCTTCCCGATCGAGCAGATGCAGCTGATGAGGTTCGACGGCGAGGCCTGGCGGCTGTTCGGCGACGTCATCACCGGCGAGGTCGGGCACTAGCCGGTTGGCCGCGCGGGAGGTTTTACCCGGCGGCCAGTCGCACGCCGGCGCGCAAAAATTTCTGCGGGTCGACCGCTTCGCCGTCGATCCTCGTTTCGTAATGCAGATGTGGACCGGTCGACCTTCCGGTTGAGCCGACTTCGCCGATCACCTGGCCGATCTTGATCTGGTCGCCGACCTTGACGCCGATTTCGGACAGATGACCGTAGCGGGTCGACAGGCCGTTGCCGTGGTCGATCTCGACCATGCGGCCGTAGCCGCCGCTCCATCCTGCCGACACCACTTTTCCGTTCGCCGTCGCGCGCACGGGATCTCCCATCGCGGCGCGAAAATCGAGGCCGGTGTGCATCGCCGGGCGGCCGAGGAACGGATCGCTGCGGACCCCGAATCCGCTAGTAAATTCGACATCGCCGACCACCGGCTTGCGATAGGGCACGAGCGCGAGCGTCCGGTTGAGACGCTCGACCTGGGCGCGGGTGATGTTGATTCGGTAGAGCTGCCGCTCGAACGCGCCGGCGTTGGGTGGAAGTTTTACAGGAACGAACGGACCGCCCATCGGCGCGCGCGGCGTTGCGGCTTCCAGTTGCGCCATGTCGAGGCCGAGATCGCTGAAGACGCCGCGCATTCGGCGCATCCGCGAATCCATGCTGTCTTCGACGGCGTTGAGCGCCGCCATCTGGCGGCTCTCGACCTTGTCGAGCGAACTTTGCAGGCGAACCAGCACGTTATCCACACCCTGGACCTTGGCGAACTGGTTGGGCTGCACGGCGGGGGCAATCGGCGCCCGCGATTCCAGCCGCGCCTCGCGGTCTGGAGGCGCCACGAAGATCACGGTATCTGAGATCGGCGACGGTTTCGGGGTGCCCGAAGGCGCCGAATCATTGGCCGCGGTACCCCGGGCCGGCGGCCGGATCGATCCGGTCACGCCCGTGTCGGGGATGGTGCCGAGCGCCGTGGCCCGCGATTCGAGCGCGGTCTGGCGCCGCATGATCTGGTCGAGTTTCTGGTCGAACTGTTCCTGGTCGAGCAATTGGCGGCTGGTGGTGCGATCGACTTTGGCGCGCAACTCCGCAATGCGGTCCTCGTAGGCGTACTGCATCTCGGCCTGGCGGGCGATCAGCCGCGTCAGAACGTCGTCGCGAAAGGCAAAATAGGTCGCGGTCGCCGCCGACCACATGCCGAGCACGGTCACGGTGCCGACCACGATCCAGAACACGACAGGTCCAAACCGGACCTGCTTGCCGGCATGGACCAGCGTATATCCGTCGCGCGCCGGCGCGGCCGCAGCAGGGGCCACGGACTTGCTCGCCGCAGGGCGGCGAGCAGATGCCCTGCCATGGTCGTGGGAATGGTGGTGAGGGTACTCGGAATAGTGACCGGAACGGTACGACATCAGCACTCCCGCGCCGGTCGGACACGGGTTCCGTACGGCCTGATTTTCGGGGCTGATTTGACCTTCTCATGGTTAATTTTTAGCGAATGGGACCCTTCAAATCATAACGCCTGCACCGCCGCGAGCACCTCGTCGGCGTGGCCGTCCACCCTGACATTGCGCCAGATCCTGAGGATCCGGCCATCGGCGCCGATCAGAACCGTGGTCCGAACAATGCCCAGGAAGGTCTTGCCATACATGGATTTTTCGCCCCAGACCCCGTAAGCCTCCAGCATCTGATGTTGTTCATCCGACGCAAGAGGTGTGGAAAGCTCGTGCTTGTCCCGAAAGGCTTCCTGCGCCTTTGGCGGGTCGGCGGAAACGCCGAGGAGGGCGGTACCGCTCTCGGCAAACGCGCCCGACAGGCGCGTGAAGTCGATGGCCTCCTTGGTGCAGCCCGGGGTATCCGCGCGCGGATAGAAAAACAGCACGAGGTTCTTGCCGGCATAGTCGGACAGCGAGACCGTGCCGCCGCCATCGCGTGGCAGGTGGAAAGCGGGCGCCTTGGCTCCCTCGGCCAGACCGGATTTTCCGGCGGCCGGCGCGCCGCTCGCTTGTGCCGCCGGTTTGCTCACGGCCGGATTGGCGGCCTCGATTTTGGCAGCCGCCGTCTCGGATCGCGGGGGAGCCTTCGGGCCTGTGGATTTTAACGCTTTTGAGGGGGCCTTCTGCGATGCTTTGGGGATAGCGGCGGCTTTCTTTGTTGTGTTCTTTGTCGTGCTCCTGGCCGGTTCGCTCGCCTTCGCCGGGCGGGTCCCGGCGCGTTGTGTTTTCGCCGATTTTACCGGTTGCGTGCGGGCCGGTCTGCGAGAGACTGGCTTTCGAGAGGCCGGCTTCGGGGGCGCCTTAGGGGATTTCTTGGGGGATTTCTTGCGCGTTTTCTTGGACATACGCCTTCCTTTCGTCGCTTTCGGCGGATCAATCATGGGAGGTTGCGGGTCTTGTCCCGGAAGGTCGGAATCAGCCGGTTGCTGGGCAAGTCTGATGGCCCCGGAGTATGGTTACAAGGAACTCGACGCACCACCCGTCCGCTCGTTGACCGCGCTGCTTGGGCCGGATGACGAGTAACAGTATTAAACGAGGATTGGCAGCGATGCCGGCACAGGAGCGCTCGATACGTATCGACGGGCGAGGCCTGGGCGGCGATCAATCTCACAATCAGCGCCAGCACCGAGAGGCAATGGCCAAGAATACGTCGCCCCAGGGGTCAAGTCCGCGTGCTGACGTCCAGCCCTCGCAGTGGGATGATGCCGATTGGGATCACGACCATGACGAGGCGGCCGGTCATCGCGCTCGCCGGCTGCTGTCGCGATCAAACTCCGGATTGCATCGGTTCGGTGACCGCCTCGCAGCGGTGCAGCGATGGCTCGCGGGCGAACGCTGGGTGAAGCGCCTCGCCATCGTGATCGCGGCCCTGATGGTGATCTTTGCCGGTTCCTTCGGCGCGCTGTGGTGGCGGCTCGGCGCCGGCCCGATCAATCTTGAAATGGCCACGCCTTGGCTCGCGGCGGCGATCGAGGAAAATATCGGCCACGGCAACACCGTCGAAGTAGGCGGCACGCAAATCGAGCGGGCGGGACGGATCCGCATCGCCGTGCGCATCCGCGACATCATCGTCAGGGATCGGGACCACGCGATCGTGGCGAGCGCGCCGAAGGCCGAGGTGAAGCTGTCGGGCGCCGCGCTGTTGATGGGACGGCTTCGCGCCGAAAGCCTCAATCTGGTGGATGCCGAACTCGCGGTGCGCATCACGCCGGACGGCTATGTGACCGTTTCCGCCGGCGACAATGCAAAGCCGCTCGCCACCGGCGTTGCCTCGAAAAAACAGGCAGGGATCGCGCCCACCTTTCCGCGTCAAACTCCCGGCACGCCGCCGGCCGTGGCGGCGCCGTCTTCACCAGCCGCTCCATCGGCGCCTGCCGCGAGCACTCCCGACACTACGCAAAGCGGACTGCTGGCCGGCCTCGATTGGCTCGACAGCCTGAGCCTCACCGGGCTCGACGGACAGAACCTCAACGAGATCGGCCTGAAGAACGGCAGCCTGGTCATCGACGATCAGCAGCGCGGCAATAAATGGAATTTCGAAAACATCTCCTTGAGCCTTCGCCGGCCGAGCGCCGGCGGCGTGGCGCTGAGCCTCGGCGAAGAGGGCAGCCGTGCCTGGTCGCTTCGCGTCGTGGTCGGACGTCCCGAGAACGGCGTGCGATCGGTCGACATTCGCGCCGACAAGGTCTCGACCCGCAATATCCTGCTGGCGCTGCGGCTGAAGGACCTGACCTACAGCGCGGATTTGCCGCTCAGCGGCGAACTGAAGGGTGAACTGGGCCGCGACGGCTTGCCGACCTATTTCCGCGGCAAACTCACCGCGGGCGCCGGCACCATCATCGACACGGATACGCCCGATTATCCGATGGCGATCGATTCGGCGGAAGTCAGCCTCGAATGGGATGCCGGGCGGCGGGTTCTGGTGGCGCCGTTCAAGATCATTTCCGGCGCCAACCGGATCACGCTGCTGGCTCATCTGGAGCCGCCCAATGACAGCATTCCCGACTGGCAACTCGGCTTTTCCGGCGGTACCATCGTGCTCGCCGAAATCGACCCCGACCAGCCGCCGCTGATTTTCAACCGCATCGCCATCGGCCTGCGTTTCGACACCGACAAGCGGCGGGTAGTGCTGACCCAGGCCGACATCAGCAACGGCGAGATCGGTATCGCCGGAACCGGCAGCATCGATTATTCGGCGGAGCCGCGCCTGACGCTCGGATTCGCGGGCACGCCGATGTCGGCATCCGCGCTGAAGCGGATGTGGCCCATCCTGATCGTCCCGGAGGTGCGCCAATGGGTCATCGAGCGCATCGAACGCGGATCGCTTCAGCGCATCGAGGTAGGCGTCAACTCGCCGGTGCGCAACCTTTCGCGGCGCGGCCCGCCGATTCCCGATGACGGTCTCGCCGTCAACATCGTCGCCAGCGGCGTCGCCGTGCACCCCGTGGACGAAATGCCGTCGGTGCACGACGCGGATCTGAAGGCGCACGTTACCGGCCGCACCGCGACCGTGACGATCGGGCAGGGGGTGTCGGATACGCCGGCGGGGCGCAAGCTCAACATTTCGGACTTCGTGTTCGAGGTGCCGGACATGGCGCCGAAGCCTTCGCCGGCCAAGATAAAATTCCGGATCGACGGTCCGGTGCCGGCGGCGGCGGAAATTCTCGCCTCCGACCGTCTCAGCGACCTTTCCGGGACCCTGATCGATCCCAATTCGAGCAAGGGGACGGTTTCGGCCGTGATCAACCTCGGCCTGCCGGTCAAGGGCGAACTGACCAAGGCCGACACCACCTATGCCGTGTCGGCCGACCTCAACGGATTTGCCGCCGACAAGCTGGTGATGAATCAGAAGCTGGAAGCCAACGCGCTCAAGATCGTCGCCAACAATGCAGGCTATCAGGTCAAGGGCGACGTCAAGATCAACGGACAGCCGGCCTCGCTGGACTACCGCAAGCCGGCCGAGGGCGATGCGGATATCAAGCTTCAGGCGACGCTCGATGATACGAGCCGCGCCAAGCTTGGATTGGATCTCGGCCCCGCCGTCAGCGGCGCGCTGCCGGTCAAGCTGACCGGCAAGATCGGCTCCGACAGCCGCCTCGGCGTTGAAGCCGACCTGACCGCCTTGAAGCTCGACAATATCCTGCCGGGCTGGGTCAAGCTGCCGGGCAAGTCGAGCCGCGCCGTTTTCAACGTGGTGCAGAAGCCGCAATCGACCCGTTTCGAGGATATCGTCATCGACGGCGGCGGGGTGTCGATCAAGGGGTCGCTCGAGGTCGACCAGAACGGCGACCTCGTCAACGCGAACTTCCCGACCTACTCGCCGTCCGAGGGCGACAAGACCACGTTGAAGGCCGAGCGGGGCTCCGACGGCGTGGTGAAGGTGACGATGCGCGGCGATGTGTTCGACGGGCGCGGTTTCCTCAAGTCGGCCATTTCGGGCAAGGAGAACGACACCAAGAGCAAGGCCAAGAGCATCGATTTCGATGTCGATCTCAAGCTGGGAGCGGTCGCCGGCTATTTTGGCGAGGCGCTGCGCAGCGTCGACTGCAAGGTGTCGAGGCGCAACGGCGTGATCAAGAGCTTCACGCTTACCGGCAAGCTCGGACGCGATACCCCGCTGACGGCGGATTTGCGGGGGCGCCCGCAGGGGAAGGACGTGATCTATGTCGAGACCAACGACGCCGGTGCCTTCTTCCGCTTCACGGACACCTATTCCAAGGCGGTCGGCGGCCAGCTTCAACTGGCGATGGACCCTCCGACGGTCGAACCGAGTACCAAAGAAGGACTGATCAGCGTCCGCGATTTCTCCGTCAAGGGCGAAGCTTCGCTCGATCGCGTGGCGGCGGGCGGTCAGACCGGCTTGCAGAACGGGGTTGCCTTCTCGCGGTTGCGCGCGGAATTCACCCGGCAAAACGGCCAGCTCACGATCCGGGACGGCGTCGTCAAGGGACCGATGATCGGCGGCACCATCGAAGGCAGCATCGATTATCCCGGCAATCAGGTGCGCATGAGCGGCACCTTCGTGCCGGTGTACGGGCTGAACAACATGTTTGGCCAAATTCCGATTGTCGGATTGTTTCTCGGCGGCGGCAGCAATGAGGGGCTGATCGGCGTCACCTACGAGATCGTCGGTACGCCCGGCCAGCCGGTGCTGAACGTCAATCCGATTTCGGCGATGGCGCCCGGCGTGCTCCGGAAAATCTTCCAGTTCAACCCCGGCAAGCAGAACGCCCCGACCGAATTTCCGCCGAACAACTGATCTGCAACCGGGATTATTTCCGACGCTTCGGCGGATCGACGGCAACGCCTTCGCAAACGATTTGTCCTGCGATCAGCTTGAATTCGAGCCGGTCATATTCGCGCCGTGTCGCGCCGGGCTTCACCGGCAGCAGATCGGCGCGTCCCTGAATGGTCAGCGCAGCTTGTCCCGCGCCCTGGACATCTGCGTTCCACATCTTGATTCCGGTTTCCGCCCAGCGTCGCCGAATGAGCTTTTTCCGCTCGGACGGATCGGACTGCGCCGCCGTCGTGGCTTCGGCCGATACGTGCGGAGCGGTCAAAGGCAGGTCGGCGTTTGCGGCGCCGGCCATGTCGTCAAGACCGGGTATTTCACCAGGACTCGGCATTTCACCAAGGCTCGGTATTTCATCGAGACCCGGTGTTTCTTCAACACCCGGCGTTTCGCCGAGAAACGGGCTGACCAAGGGTTCGTCGCTGCCTTTGTTGCTGCGCAGCAATCCCGCAAATCGGGCGACTACGAACTGCACTGCCGCATTATTGCGCAGCAGGGACGCAAGCTTTGCAACCAGCGGAAACGGTCTCGAGAAGTATTCAGCGTGTGACATTGGATGGACTCAAGGGACGCAACCAGCCGCCCATGGTTAAACATCCCGCCGATTCGGTCCACTGCTACAACTCCATCATTCGTTCTTGCATTTGCCTTGCATTTTCGCGCAGCGCCGTGGAAAAATGGTTGCCGTATCGACCGCGCCAAGACGGTCGAGCGAGATCGGGGAAGGATCAGGAATGTTCACGGCGATGGCATGTGCCACGGTGGCACTGGTTGTTTTGGTTGAGCGACGGCGCCGCAGTTTCAACGATAATCCGGTCGGCGCGATCGGCACGTCCAGCGAGGGTTCGCGGTCGGGCTCTTATTTGCCTTTTGCGATCCTGATTGCGCTCGGCTTCATTGTTGACCGGATACCCTGGTAACGCACAGGCTTCGGTAACGTCCAGCTTTGCCTGAAGACCTTGTCAGCGGCCGGATTCGACGACCTTGAATCCGGACGCTGTGGCGTAATCTGCGGACAGGGACTAGGCCGCGCGCACGCCCGCCAGGAACTCGTTGACCTCGCCTGACAGCTGTTCGGCCTGCTTGGAGAGATTGGAGGCCGCCGACAGCACGAGGCCGGCGGCGCCACCGGTCTCGTTGGCCGCGGCGCTGACCCCGCCGATATTTGTGGTCACATCCTGCGTTGCCTTGGCCGTCTGCGTGACGTTGCGCGCGATCTCCGCGGTCGCCGCGCCCTGTTCCTCAATCGCCGAGCCGATCGCGGTGGCGATCACGCTGACTTCCTCGATCGTGGCGGTGATGCCCTGGATCGCCTCGACGGCTTCCTTGGTCGCGCTCTGGATCTGGCTGATACGGGTGCCGATCTCCTTGGTGGCGTCGGCGGTCTGGCTTGCGAGGTCCTTGACCTCGGCCGCGACCACCGCGAAGCCCCTTCCGGCCTCGCCGGCGCGTGCGGCTTCGATGGTGGCGTTGAGCGCAAGCAGGTTGGTCTGTCCCGCGATATTCGAGATCAGTTCCGCCACGTCCTCGATCTGCTTGGCACCATCGGCGAGCGCGCGCACGATGGTGTCGGTGCGGCGCGCGTTGTCGACGGCGCGGGTGGTGATCTCGGCGGACTGCGCGACCTGACGGCTGATCTCGGAGATCGATGATGACAATTCCTCCGCCGCTGCGGCGACCGTCTGCACGCGGTCGCTGGCTTCCGTTGCGGCCGTGCTGACGATCGTCGCCTTCTGGTTGGTGCGCTCCGCGGTGCCGGTCATCGATTGCGCGGTCGACTCCAGTTCGGTCGATCCGGACGCCATCATCCCGACCAGCCGGCCCACGGAAGCGTCAAACCGGTTGGCGAGCGCAATCAGTGATTCGCGCTTCTCGCTTTCAGCATGCTGCTTGCTTGCGATCTGCTCGGCTTCGAGCGCTCGCGCCGTCCTCGCCGTCTGCCGCAGCATCTCCAGCGTTTCGGCCATTCGTCCGATCTCGTCGCCGCGCTCGGTCTCCTCGACCGGCTGGTCCAGCGATCCGCCGGCGATGCTTTGCATCCGGTTCTTTTGCCGGTCGAGCGCTCCGAGGATGTCCCGGGCGATCAGCCATGACAGCAATGCCATCAGCGCCAGGACGACGGCGCCGATTGCGCCGAGGCGAATGCGCAATGCATTAACGTCGGCATCGAGATCATCCACATAGAGCCCGTAGCTCATGACGACGTTCCACGGCGCAAAACTGCGTACAAAGACCGTTTTCGGGACTGGAACGGTCTGGCCGGGACGAGGATACAGATACGACGTCATGCCGCCCTCGGGGTTGTCCCGGGCGGCCTCCAACTGGGCCTTGGCGATCACCACGCCGTTGGAATCGATCGCGCCGGTGATCTTGCCTTCGAGCTGCGGATTTGCGCCATTGAGCATGAGCGAGGTGTCGGCGTTGTAGGCGATGGGGTAGCCTTGCCCCTTGCCGAAGATCATCTTTCGGGCGCGCTGGCGAAACTGGGCCTGCGCTTCGGGGAGCGTCATCTTTCCGGCCGTGACCTCGTCCTGCAGCGACTGGGCGAGGCCAACCAGCATGTCAACCGCGGTGTGGAGCTGTGCGATGCGGTCCTCGCGCATCCGGCTCTGGCTCAGCGAAGCTGCGAGCGCGACGATCGCGCAAACCGCAAGCGCGGCCAAAACTACCATGCTCGCCAGCTTCGTACGGATCTTCAATCGGCTAAGCAGATTCATTTTCGGTCCCCGGTAGGCTGGTTGCCGGGAAGATATCGGGTACTCTTTTACCAAACGTGAACATAGGACTACGGCTTGCGCATGCGTGCGATGCGCTGACCGGACAAGGGCAGCGAGTGGGTTAGCGCCGCAGCGCCGGCACCACCAGGAACGGGATCATCCCCAGGACCACACTGACCAGCGCAAATGCGATCAGGGGATTGTAGCTGTGGGCCCAGTCATGGATCAGGCCACCGCCCCAGGAGCCGAACGCCGATCCCAGCCCGCTGCCGAACGAAATGGCGCCATAGATCGTGCCGACTCGCTTGCCGCGAAAGATCTTCATGGCGGTTGCGCTCAGCAGCGGTCCGCGCGAGCCGATCATGCTGCCGAAACAGACGACAAAGCCCGACAGCAGCCAGAAGTTCGGATACCACTGCAACAGCCACAGCATCACGATGCCCAGGATAGAGACGGCATAGCTGAACAGCACCGATGGCCTGCGGCCGATGATGCCGTCGAGCCAGGAGACGCCGAGCATCCCGAACAGCAGCACGATGCCGGAAAATCCCCAGGCGGTGGCGGCCTGCAAAGGAGGGAACCCGGCGTCGATCAGATAGGCCACGACCTGCGGCGAAATCGCGTACATGCCGATGGCGGTGAAGAAGAAGGTCGAGAACAGCGCCCAGAACGCGTGGTGACGCATCGCGCTCAGGAGCGTCCAGCCTTCGTCGGCGAAATCGGCGGCGGCGCTCCTGGCCAGATGAGGCGAACCGGTGGAGAACAGCCGCCACGGCAGCAGCAACAGCGGCACCAGCAGGAGCAGCGAGGCGATGCCAAAAACCTGATAGGCGTCGCGCCAGCCGATATGGTCGATCAGGATCTGCGATGCCGGCAGCAGGATCAGGACGCCCGCGCCGGTGGCGGAATAGACGACGGCCATCGCGGTCGGCAACCGTGGGCCGAACCAGCGGCCGAGCAGGATCGAGTTCGGCACATTGCCGATGAAGGCGATGCCGGTGCCGACGCAGAGCCCGAGGCTCAGCTGGAACTGCCAGAGAGATTGCGAATGGGCTGCGACCAGGAACGCGCCGCCGAGCAGCAACAGTCCGAGCGAATAGACGGCGCGAGGCCCCGAACGGTCGAACAGCCGGCCGATCAGCGGCGCGGCGAGGCCGCCGGCCAGCGCGGTCAACGAATAGACCGAGACGACCTGGGCGCGGTCCCAGCCGAAACTCTCGGAGATCGGCTTCAGGAATACGGTAAAACTCTCGCCGAGGCCGCGGCCGAACACCGACAGGACAAAACACAGCGCCAGCACGTTGAGCGCAACGCGCGCCAACCTTGCCGGGGCTTCCTCCCGTGGCGTGTTCTTGTCCATGAAGCGCAGGGAGCGCGTTTCCGCGTCCCGGAGCAAGGGTCAAAAACGAATGCGCCTATGCAGGCTTGAGCAGGACGTGGCGCTTCTTGCCAAGCGACAGTTTGATCACGCCTTCGGGCGTCAGATCGGCGGGCTTGAGAATCATCTTCTCGTCGGTGACGGCGACGTCGTTGACGCGCAGGCCGCCGCCCTTGATCTGCCGCCGTGCCTCGCCGTTCGAGGCGACAAGGCCGGCTTTGACGAAGCAGGCGAGCACGCCGATTCCGGCCTCGAGCTCGGCGCGGGGAATTTCCACCGAGGGAAGATTTTCAGCGACCACGCCTTCCTCGAAAGTCTGGCGGGCGGTATCGGACGCGGCGTTCGCGGCGTCGCGGCCGTGCAGAAGCGCCGTCGCCTCCGTCGCCAGCACCTTCTTGGCCTCGTTGATCTCGGAGCCTCCCAGCGCCGCAAGCTTGTCGATCTCGCTCATCGGCAGGATCGTGAACAGCTTTAGAAACTTGACGACGTCGGCGTCTTCGACGTTTCGCCAGTACTGCCAGAAGTCGTAGGGACTGAACTGGTCGGCGTTGAGCCAGACCGCGCCTTTGGCGGTCTTGCCCATCTTGTCGCCGGATGCCGTCGTCAGCAGCGGGGTCGTCAGCGCGAATAATTGCGGCGTCCCCATGCGGCGGCCGAGGTCGACGCCGTTGACGATGTTGCCCCACTGATCCGAACCGCCCATCTGCAACCGGCAACCGACCCGGCGCGACAGTTCGACGAAATCGTAGGCCTGGCAGACCATGTAGTTGAACTCGATGAAGCTCATCTCCTGCTCGCGCTCGAGGCGCAGGCGCACGGAATCCATCGTCAACATGCGGTTGACCGAGAAATGCCGGCCGATGTCGCGCAGCATCTCGATCCAGTTCAGCCTGGTCAGCCATTCGGCATTGTCGAGCATGACCGCATCGCTGTGGCCGGCTCCATAGCGCAGCACTTTGGAAAAGACGCCGCGGATACTTGTCTTGTTGGCTTCGATCTCCTCGACCGAGCGCAGCGCGCGCGATTCGTCCTTGCCGGAGGGATCGCCGACCATGGTGGTCCCGCCGCCCATCAGGGTGATCGGCTTGTTCCCGCTCTGCTGCAGCCAGTACAGCATCATCATCGTCAGGTAGTTGCCGATGTGCAGCGACGGCGCCGTGCAGTCATAGCCGACATAGGCGATCGCCTGGCCTTTCGCGGCCAGCGCGTCGAGCCCTTCGAAATCGGAACATTGGTGGATGAAGCCGCGTTCCTGCAGCACCTTGAGAAAGTCCGATTTAAATGCAGTCATCTGTGTGCGACTCTGATCATGCTAATTTTACGTTGTTTTCAGGGAGTTGCGGAACCCTGAAGGGACGGGCTGCCGCGGGCCGGCGCGCTGTGGCATTATAAGATGTGCTTGTTTGACACAAGCAGGGCGTCAGGGCAGCAGGAAGCTGGCGAAGGCACCATGGCGACAATGTTGACGGCAATCGGTCTGATGAGCGGCACCTCGCTCGACGGGGTCGACGTCGCCTTGATCGAGACTGACGGCAGGCGGGTCAAGGCGTTCGGACCCTCCGGCTACCGGCCTTATACCGACAAGGAACGCAGCCTGCTGCGCCAGGCCCTGACGGAGGCCGTCAACCTGGACCACCGCGACGCGCGGCCCGGCATCCTGCGCGAGGCCGAGCGCGCCGTCACCGTTGCCCATGCCGAAGCCATCGCCGCCTTTACCGCGCAGAACCGGATCTCCTCGGGGGATATCGATATCGTCGGTTTCCACGGCCAGACCGTGCTGCACCGCCCCGAGCAGAAGATGACCGTGCAGATCGGCGACGCCGCAGCGCTCGCCAAGGCCATCCATATCCCGGTCATGCATGATTTCCGCGCCGCCGACGTCGCCGCCGGCGGGCAGGGCGCGCCGTTCGTGCCGGTCTATCACCGCGCGCTGGCCCAGTCGCTGGATCGCGAGGGGCCGATGGTCGTGGTCAATATCGGCGGTGTTTCCAACATCACCTATATCGACGGCAACGATACGCTGATCGCCTGCGACACCGGCCCGGGCAACGCGCTGCTCGACGATTTCATGCTCCGCACCATGAGCAAGCCGTTCGATTGCGACGGCCGCACGGCCGCGCAAGGCGTCGTGGACATCGCCTGGATCATTCGCGCCATGGAGCATCCGTTCTTTGCTTTGCCGCCGCCGAAATCGCTCGACCGCAATGATTTTGCTTCCCTGAAACTGCCGGCGATGTCTCCGGCCGACGGCGCGGCCACGCTGACGGCCCTGACCGCCGAAGCCATCGCCCGGATCGTGCCGCTGCTGCCGAAGGAGCCGAAGAGCTGGATCGTCGCCGGTGGCGGCGCCCGCAACCTCACCATGCTGCGGATGCTGCGCGAGCGGCTGGCGCCTGCCACCTTCGAGTCTGCCGACACGCTGGGCTGGTCGGCCGACGCCATCGAGGCGCAGGCCTTCGGCTTCCTGGCGGCGCGGGGCCTGAAGGGCCTGCCGCTGAGCTATCCCGCCACCACCGGGGTGCCGATCCCGATGACCGGCGGGGTGATTGCGCGGCCGTGATCAATTACCGTTGATGCCCAGGCACTGATCCTGGCATCGATCTTGACGGTTTCATGCACTTGCATGTAATTTGATGCATCTGCATCAACCCGTGAGATTGGCCATGGCGATGCCGCCGAAACTGATCAGCCACGAGCTCTGTCCCTATGTGCAGCGCGCGGTGATCGCGCTGACCGAGAAGGGCGTCCCGTTCGAGCGGGTCGACATCGATCTTTCCAACAAGCCGGATTGGTTCCTGGCAATCTCGCCGCTCGGCAAGACGCCGGTGCTTCTGGTCGGCGATGTCCCGATTTTCGAATCCGCGGTCATTCTGGAATATCTGGAGGAAACCCAACCAAAGCCGCTGCATCCGGCTGATCCCCTGCGCCGGGCCGAGCATCGTGGCTGGATCGAATTCGGCTCCGCCGTGCTGGGCGACATCGCGGGCTTCTACGCTGCGCCGGACCAGGCGACCTTCAACGCCAAGACGTCGCAGCTCGAGCAGCGCTTCGCGCGTCTGGAAGCGCGCGTCGCGGCCGCGCCGTGGTTCGACGGCGAGAATTTTTCGCTGGTCGATGCCGTGTTCGGCCCGGTGTTCCGCTATTTCGATGTGTTCGACAAGATCGGCGACTTCGGCATTCTCGCCGACAAGCCGAGGCTTGCGCGCTGGCGGCAAGCGCTCGCGGCACGGCCATCGGTGCGCGCCGCCGTCAGCGCCGATTATCCGGCGCTGCTGCGCGCCTTCATCGAGCGGCGGAATTCGTGGTTGTCGGGACTGCAGGCGCGCGCGGCTGCCTAATTCAGCGAACGTTGGCGAGCCGCATGTCGAGATAGCCGGTCACCGTCTCCATCAGCGGCTCGAGCTTGCCGTCGAAGAAATGGTTGGCGCCGGGGATGATCTGCTGGTCGATCACGATGCCCTTCTGGGTCTTGAGCTTCTCGACCAGGGTGTTGACGTCTTTCGGCGGCACCACGGCATCCTTCTCGCCATGCACGATCAGGCCCGAGGAGGGGCAGGGCGCGAGGAACGAGAAGTCGTAGAGATTGGCGGGCGGCGCGATCGAGATGAAACCTTCGACCTCCGGCCGGCGCATCAGGAGCTGCATGCCGATCCACGCGCCGAACGAGAAGCCGGCGACCCAGCAGGCACGCGCCTCGGGATTGATCGTCTGCGCCCAGTCGAGCGCGGAGGCCGCATCCGACAATTCGCCGGTGCCGTGATCGAACGATCCCTGGCTGCGGCCGACGCCGCGGAAATTAAAGCGCAGCACGGAAAAGCCGCGATGCGCGAAGGCGTAGTAACACTGGTAGACGATCTGGTGATTCATCGTGCCGTGAAACTGCGGATGCGGATGCAGGATCATCGCGATCGGCGCGTTCTTCTGTTTCGCCGGGTGGTAGCGGCCTTCGAGGCGGCCGGCAGGGCCGGTGAAAATGACTTCAGGCATTGGTGGTCCTTGGCAAGATCAACCGGCTCTTCGCGGGCATCGTCGGCGAGGCCTCGCGGGAGATAGGGGGCTGATCAGACGTCGTTGGGGCGATGCGCGAACGGCGCCTAGTGAACTGGAGGCCGCGTTCTAGCATGAGGCGAGGGGCAAAAAGCAAGGGTTTTGTGCGCTTGGGCGGCCCTCGCTGAGTGTCGTGACCCCGGATTAAGGTTTTGTAAGATCGATGGAATTTCTTGCGGTCGGGCAGCCGCCGCAGCGTCCGGCGGCGCTCAGCGCTGGTGGCGCGCCGGTTTACCGCCCGCAAAGGGCGCCGGTTCGACGGCGAGCATTTCGATCGACGCGACGGCGTCGCGGTGCCGGCGGCTGCCGGAGACGGCTTGGCCTGTGTCGAGCGTCAGCTCAAAATCTCCGTTCGGGCCTGCCTTCAGCCCGGTCACGCGGGAAAGGTTGACCAGCCGCGTCCGGTGTACCCGCGCGATGTTGAATTTTGTCAGCCGCGCTTCCTCGGCGGCCAGCGTGCCCCGCACCAGGTGGGTGCGGCCGTCGGCCATGCAATATTCCACGTAGTTTCCAGCCGAGCCGATGGTGAGGATTTCGCGCGGTTCGATGCGGATGCGCGAGGACCCGTCGCGGAGCCAGACCATTTCGGGCACCGCGGAGGCTGGGCCCGCGCGCGGCGCCATCCCGTCCGACCGTGCCTGACGCGTTTCACGGCGGCTATCGATCAGCCACAGCGCGCTGCCGAGCAGGACGCAGCTCATTACGTCCTTGCGGAATTCATAGAGGAGCGTCGCGACCGAGAAGTGAAAATCGTAAGCACCGCCGGCAAGGAACATCACCAGTTTGCGCAGGCCGACCATGCCGGCGATGTGCAAGCCCGAGAAGACAACGATCCCCGCCACCGCAAGCCCGACGCGGAGCGACCATCCCTGGACATGGCGCATCCGCCGCACCGCGACGAACAGCACGGGCGCGACCGCGATGATCGTGACGATACTCGACATCTCCCAGAGCAGCGGGGTGCGGAGATCGTAAGCGCCGCCGCGCCAGGCGGCGTCCTGTGCCTTCGAAAAAGCATTGACCATTCCGATCCCGAGCGAGATCGCGGCAACCGCGCCATAGAACAGCCAGTCGGCGCCGGATAACCCGCCAAGCCCGCCGTTTGTGCGAGCGGGGCTCGCATTGTCCTGAGTGGTCCGGCTCGGATTCCAAAACGGATCGGCGCCGGATCGTTCGGGCGCATCTCTGACGTCACTCATGCAGTTCATCACGCCTTGGGGGATCGACCGTGGAACAACGGATCATATCACGTTCGGCGCCGGTCCCGCCGCAGCCGACGCGTGATTTGCGGTTCAAAGAAAAGTGCTATGACGTCCCATGCCCGACCGTGTCTATCTCGACTGGAATGCGACCACGCCGCTTCGCCCCGAGGCGCGGGAGGCGATGGCTGCGGCATGGAATCTCCCCGGCAATCCCTCCTCGGTCCATGAAGAGGGCCGCAAAGCCCGCCGGCTGGTCGAGGATGCCCGGGCTGCGGTCGCAGGCGCCCTGGGCGCGCTGCCCGGCAACGTGGTCTTCACCTCAGGCGGAACCGAGGCCAACGCGCTGGCGCTGACGCCGGGGCTGCGGCGGGGGGCGGGCACTCCGGTGGCGCGGCTGGTGGTCTCGGCCATCGAGCACGCCTCGGTGCTCGCGGGTGGGCGGTTTGCCGCTGAGGCGATCGTCACCGTCGGCGTATTCGGCTCAGGCCTGGTACGTCCAGACCGCCTGCGCGAGGCGCTGGCCGGCGGCCCTCCGGCGCTTGTGTCGGTCATGCTGGCCAACAACGAAACCGGCGCGATGCAGCCCATCGCCGAGGTGGCCGAGATCGTTCATGCGGCCGGAGGTGTGCTGCATGTCGATGCGATCCAAGCGTTCGGAAAAATACCGTTTAATATCAATACCTTGAATGCTGATCTTGTGACGGTTTCCGCGCACAAGATCGGTGGCCCGAAGGGCATGGGCGCCCTGGTCTGGGCCGAGGGCTTGCAGGGGCTCGAACCGCTGCTGCGCGGCGGCGGTCAGGAACGCGGGCACCGGGCAGGAACCGAAAATGTCGCGGGAATCGCCGGTTTCGGCGCGGCCATCAAAGCGGCCATGGGCGTGCTGGAGAGCGACGCCATTCGCCTCGAAACCCTGCGGGATCGGCTGGAAAGCGGCCTCCGCCAGACACCCGGCCTCCTGATCTTTTCCGGCGACGTACAACGGTTACCAAATACCACTCTTTTCACGGTTCCCGGCCTCAAGGCCGAAACCGCCGTGATCGGCTTTGATCTCTCGGGAATAGCGGTTTCCTCGGGTTCCGCCTGCTCCTCGGGCAAGGTGCAGCCGTCGCATGTGCTGGAAGCCATGGGATTTGGCCGGGAACTGGCGCAGGGAGCGGTGCGGCTCAGTCTGGGCTGGTCTTCCTGCGAAGCGGACATTGATCGCTGCCTGGAGGCTTGGCGAAAGCTCGCGGGGACCTTAACTAAGAGAAGCGACGAAACACTGCTTGAACGGTTCTAAGCAGGTGATTTCCTCCAGGAAACATCGTAATAGACTTTCTGAATTGATCCACCGCGGTCCTTGAAACCGCGAGCGGAGGATGGAATGGCGGCCGTACAAGAGACCGTCGATCGGGTGCGCCGGATCGACGTCGATCAATATCGATATGGATTTGAGACCATAATCGAGTCCGACAAGGCCCCGAAGGGGCTATCGGAAGATACCGTCCGCTTCATCTCAGCAAAAAAGAACGAACCGGCCTGGATGCTGGAGTGGCGGCTGGAAGCCTATCGGCGCTGGCTGACCATGACCGAGCCGAAATGGGCCCGCGTCAACTATCCCAGGATCGATTACCAGGATCTCTATTACTACTCGGCGCCGAAGCCGAAAAAGCAGGTCTCGTCGCTGGACGAGATCGATCCGGAAATCCTGAAAACCTACGAGAAGCTAGGCATTCCCCTGCGAGAGGTCGAGGTTCTCGAAGGCGTGGTGCGTC